>JAFEFQ010000047.1 GCA_018240505.1 Pseudomonadota bacterium | reverse complement strand
AGCTGGCCGCCGATGACGAAGGTCGGATCGAGCCCGCCTTCGGCGAGCACCGAGGCGACGAGGCTGGTCGTCGTCGTCTTGCCGTGCGTGCCGGCCACGGCGATGCCGCGGCGGAAACGCATGAGCTCTCCGAGCATCTCGGCGCGCGGCATCACCGGCACGCGGCGTTCGCGCGCGGCGAGCACCTCGGGGTTGTCGGCCTTGATCGCGCTCGAGACGACGACCGCATCGACCTTGTCGACGTTGCCCGCCTTGTGCGTCTTGTGGATCTTGATGCCGAGCGCGGACAGGTGCCGCGTCACCGCGGAATCGGCCTTGTCCGAGCCGGTGACCTTGTAGCCGAGATTGTGCAGCACCTCGGCAATGCCGCTCATGCCGGCGCCGCCGATGCCGACGAAGTGCACGCGCCGGGAGCTTTCCTGGATCCAGTCCGAGGTGGCGTGGGTGATCTGCGGAGTCATGCGGCCTCCGCGAGACAGATGTCGGCGATGTCGGAGGCGGCTTGCGGCTTGGCCAGCGCGCGCGCGGCTTCGGCCATTTTCAGCAGCGCCTGGCGATCGCGCCGGGCCAGGATCAAGCCGCTCAGAAGCTTCGCGTCCGCCTTCGCCTCGGACGTCAGCATCGCGGCACCGTGATCGACCATCGTCATCGCGTTGCGCGTCTGGTGATCGTCGACCGCAGACGGGAACGGCACGAGCAGCGAGCCGACTCCCGCCGCGCACAGCTCGGCGATCGTCAGCGCGCCGGCGCGGCAGACGACGAAGTCGGCCCAGGCATACGCGGCGGCCATGTCGTCGATGAACGGTTCGACGCGCGCTTCGATGCCGGCCTGCGCGTACGCGACGCGCGCTTCGTCGGCGAATTTCGCACCGCACTGATGACGGACCTTGGGCCGCGCCGACTCGGGCATCAATGCCAACGCCGCGGGCAGCACCTTGTTGAGCGCGCGCGCGCCCTGGCTGCCGCCAAGCACGAGCAGATTCGACGACGCGCGGCCGGCAAAACGCTCGGCCGGCGGCGGCAGCGCCGCGATTTCGGCGCGCACCGGATTGCCGACCCATTCGCTGCGCGGCAATGCGCCTTCGAATCCGCACAGGCGGCGCCTGGCGAACTTCGCGAGGATGCGATTGGTCGTGCCGGCAATGCTGTTCTGCTCGTGCACGACCACAGGCACGCCGCGCAGCCACGCGGCGATGCCGCCGGGGCCGGCGACGTAGCCCCCCATCGACAGCACGCTGCGCGGGCGCAGCGCTCCAATCATCTTTTGTGCCGCGATGACGGCACGTAAAATTCGAAACGGCGCGGCGAGCAAGGCCATGACGCCCTTGCCGCGCACGCCCGAAATCGCGATCGTCTTCAACTCGATGCCGGCCTGCGGCACGAGCTTCGTCTCGAGACCGCCTTCGCTGCCGAGCCAGAGCACGGGCACGGCGCGCGCGATCAGTTCCTTCGCCACGGCGATGCCGGGGAAGATGTGGCCGCCGGTGCCGCCGGCCATGATCAGCACGGGCGCGTTCGCGGCGTTCATGCCGTCGCTCCCGCGGGCGCGCCGCCGATCAGGTCGCGCGGCTCGACCAGGCTCGCGTCGCGGATGCGTTCGGCGCGGTCGACCTCGTAGCTGATGCGCAACAGGAAGCCGACCATCACGCAGGTCATCATCACGCTCGATCCGCCCGAACTGATCAGCGGCAAGGTGAGTCCTTTGGTCGGCAACACGCCCATGTTGACGCCGACCGAAACCAGCGCCTGCAAGCCGATGCACAGCGAGATGCCGAACGCGCAATAGCCGGCGAAGCGCTGGCGCAGCTCGATCGCCTTCATGCCGAGCATCAGCCCGCGGCCGACGAGCAGGGCGAACACGCTCAGCACGAGCACGATGCCGACGAAGCCGAACTCCTCGCCGATCACGGCGAGGATGAAATCGGTGTTCGCTTCGGGCAGGTAGTGCAGCTTCTGCACCGAGCCGCCGAGACCGACGCCGAACCATTCGCCGCGGCCGATCGCGATCAACGCCTGGGTCAGCTGGAAACCGTCCTTGAACGGATCGGCCCAGGGGTTGAGGAACGAGGTCAGGCGCTTGACGCGGTAGTCCGAGGTCGTCGCCACCCAGGCGATCAGCGGCAGCAGCGGGATCGACAGGTAAACGAGGTTGCGCATGCGCGCGCCGCCGAGCCAGATCATGCCGACCGTGACCGCGATGATCAGCGCCGAGCTGCCGAAGTCCGGTTGCAGGAGCAGCAATACGACGAGCGCACCGGCGACGCCGATCGGCTTGATCACGCCGAACAGCCTGGTCTGCACCGCTTCCTGGTGACGCACGAGATAGCTGGCCAGATAGACGATGAAGCACAGCTTCACCGCCTCGACCGACTGGAAGTTCGAGATGCCGAGGCGGATCCAGCGGCGCGCGCCGTTGATCTTCACGCCGAGGCCGGGCACGAACACGAGCAACAGCAGAAAGACGGCGAGCAACAGCAGCAGGAACGCGTTGCGCTCGAACCATTCGAGCTCCGTGCGCATGACCGCGATCGCGATGGCGGTGCCGAGCGCGAGGAACAGCATGTGCTTGATCGCGTAGTAGAACGGCCCGCCCGGGCTGATCGCGATCGAACTCGACGCGACCATGATCAGGCCGAACGCGGCGAGCGCGCCGGCGAGCACGATCAGGCCGATGTCGTACCTGCCGAGGGTATCGTCGATGCGTTTTGCCTGAGCCATCAGTACACTCCGACCGCCGCAGGCGGGCGTCGCTCGTCCCTCGCTCGCGCAGCGGGAGAGGGGGGGACCGTCTGCGGAGCAGATGGTGGGGTGAGGGAACGCGGGAGCGAGAGCGACCAAGTCATCAACGCACCTTCAACGTTGCCAAGCCGATCAGCACGAGCACCACGCTGATGATCCAGAAGCGCACGATCACGCGCGACTCCGGCCAGCCCTTGAGTTCGAAGTGATGGTGGATCGGCGCCATGCGGAAGATGCGCTTGCCGGTGAGCTTGAAGCTCGCGACCTGCAGCATCACCGAGGCGGTCTCCATCACGAACACGCCGCCCATCACGAGCAGCACGATTTCCTGGCGCACGATCACCGCGAGCGTGCCGAGTGCGGCGCCGATCGCGAGCGCGCCGACGTCGCCCATGAACACCTGCGCGGGATAGGCGTTGAACCAGAGGAAGCCGAGGCCCGCGCCGGCCAGCGCGCCGCAGTAGATCGCCAATTCGCCCGCGCCGGGAATCGAGGGGATGCCGAGATACTCGGAGAACACCTTGTTGCCGGCGAGGTAGGCGAACGCGCCGAGCGCGGTGACGACGAGCACGCTGGGCATGATCGCGAGGCCGTCGAGGCCGTCGGTCAGGTTCACCGCGTTGGAAAAGCCGGCGATCATGAAGTAGGCGATCGCGACGAAGAACACGCCGAGTGGAATCACGACCTGCTTGAACAGCGGCACGTAGAGCGAGGTCTCGGCCGGAGTCTGCGCGGTGCGGTAGAGCGCGATCGCGACGAGCAGCGCGAACAGCGACTGCCAGAAATACTTCCAGCGCGCGGCGAGGCCGGCGCTGTTCTTCAACACGATCTTCTTGTAGTCGTCGTAGAAGCCGATCGCGCCGAACGCGAGCGTCACGCCGAGCACGATCCAGACGTAGCGGTTGCTCAGGTCCATCCACAACAACGTCGAGATCGCGACCGCGAGCAGGATCAGCGCGCCGCCCATCGTCGGCGTGCCGGCCTTGGCCAGGTGCGACTGCGGGCCGTCGCTGCGGACGACCTGACCGGCCTTGATCTCGGCAAGCTTGCGGATCACCGCGGGACCGGCCAGCAGCGAAAAACTCAGCGCGGTCAGCGTCGCCATGATCGCGCGGAAGGTCAGGTACTGGAACAGGTGCAGCGCGTTGAGGCTGCCGCGCAGGTATTCGGCGAGTTCAAGCAGCATGGCGCGCGCCTCCCGCTCCGCTTCCGCCGCCGACAGGGGCGCCGGCGGCGCCGTCGAGCAAAGCCTTGACGACGCGGTCCATCGCCGAGCCGCGCGAGCCCTTGACCAGCACGTTGACGCCGGCGCGCATCTGCGCGGCGAGTGCGCGCGTCAGCGATTCCTGGTCGGCGAAATGCTGCGCGCCCTCGCCGAACGCCGCAGCGGCCGCACGCGACAGTTCGCCGACCGTGTACAGCCAGGCGATGCCGCTGGCCTTGGCCAGCGCGCCGATCTGCGCATGCAGTTCGCGCCCCCGCGCGCCGAGCTCGCGCATGTCGCCGAGCACGAGCCATGCCTCGGCAGGCTCCTGCACGAGCGTCGCGATCGCCGCCGCGGTCGAGGCCGGATTGGCGTTGTAGCTGTCGTCGATCAGGGTCCAGCCGCCGCGCATCGCATGGCGCACGAGGCGGCCCTTGACCGCAGGCGCGGCCTCCAACCCCTGCTTGATCGTCGCCAGCGGCACATCGAGCGCGAGCGCGACCGACGCCGCGGCGAGCGCATTCATCACGTTGTGCCGCCCGGCGAGCGGCAACACGATCCCGGCGTCGCCGATCGGCGTGCGCAGGACGAAATGCGACTCGGCGCCGAGCTTGCGCACCTCGGCGCGGACGTCGGCCGCGCTGTCCAGACCGAAGCGGATCGTGCGCTGTGCGCGATTTATGCTTGCGAACAATGTGGCAAATGTCTCATCGGCGTTGATCACCGCGACACCGTGCGCCGGCAGCGAGGCGTACAGCGCGCCCTTGGTTTCGGCCACGCCCTCGAGCGAGCCCATGCGCTCAAGATGCGCCGGGCCGATGTTGTTGACGAGGCCGATTTCGGGCCGCGCGATGGCGGCGAGATAGTCGATGTCGCCCGGCTTGCCCGCGCCCATCTCGAACACGGCGTACTGCGTGTCGTCCGGCATCGCCAGCAACGACAGCGGCAGGCCGATCTCGTTGTTGTAGTTGCCCGCGTTGACGTGGGTCTTGCCGTGCAGCGCGAGGATCGAGGCGACCAGGGTCTTTACCGTGGTCTTGCCGTTCGAGCCGGTGATGCCGACGACGCGCGCGCGATGTTGCGCGCGCGCGTGGCTGGCGAGGTCGCCGAGCGCGAGCAGCGTGTCGGCGACGATCACCTGCGGCAGATCGCCGGCCAGCGGACGCGCGACCAGGGCCGCGACCGCACCCGCCTCTTTCGCCTTGTCGATGAAATCGTGGCCGTCGAAATTCTCGCCCTTGAGCGCGACGAACAGCGCGCCCGGCATCGGCTGGCGCGTGTCGGTGGCGACGCCGCGCACCATCAGGTCGCGGCCTTGCAACGTGCCGCGCGTCCACAGGGCGATTTCGGACAGGCGCAGGATCATGCGCGCATCCTCGACGGCGCCTGCCCTGGACTCACCCACGCCTTGTCTTCGACTTGGGCGCAGTATCGCCACAACCCCAAACCGCTTGCCGCGCAAGCGGTTCGCCCCCTTGACTCAAGGGGGCTGAAAAGCGGGAGAGCATCAGTCATCCGCTTCATGCTTGCCCTCCCGCCAGAACCCGGTGCGCGACCGCGAGATCGTCGAACGGATGCCTGGTCCCGGCGACCTCCTGGTACGGCTCGTGGCCCTTGCCGGCGATCAGCACGACGTCGCCAGCCTTGGCCTCGCGCAGCGCGAGCGCGATCGCCTGCGCGCGGTCGCGCTGCACGGCGACGGTTTCGCGATGGACGAAGCCGGCGACGATCTGGGCGACGATCGCGTCGCCGTCCTCGTTGCGCGGATTGTCGTCGGTGACGATGACGCGGTCGGCGAGACGTTCGGCGATCGCCGCCATCTGCGGGCGCTTGCCCTGGTCGCGCTCGCCGCCGGCGCCGAACACGCAGATCAGGCGGCCCGCACAATGCGCGCGCAGGTTCGCCAGCGCCTGTTCGAGCGCGTCGGGCGTGTGCGCGTAGTCGACCACGACGAGGGGCAGGTTTGCGCCGCCGCCGAAACGGTTCATGCGCCCGATCACCGGCTTCGCGTTCGTCAACGCCGCACGGATCTGCGTGAAGTCAAAACCGAGTGCGCCGAGGCAGCCGGCGACCGCGAGCAGGTTGGCGACGTTGAAGCGGCCGAGCAGGCTGGTCGCGACCTCGCCTTCGCCCCAGGGCGTGCGCAGATGAAAATGCAGACCCTCCCCGCTCGTGCGCACGGCGGTCGCGACGATCTCGGCATCGTGGTTGTCGACGCCGTAGCGCAAGCCCTGCACCCGGGCCGGCAGGTCGGCGGCGAGCTTGCGCCCGAACGCGTCGTCGATGTTGATCACCGCGACACGCAGATTCGGCCAGGCGAACAATCGCGCCTTGGCCGCACCGTAGGCTTCCATCGTGCCGTGATAGTCGAGATGGTCGCGAGTCAGATTGGTGAACGCGGCGACGTCGAACGTCACCGCGTTCACCCGGCCCTGTGAGACCGCATGCGAGGAAACTTCCATCGCGACGTGGCTGGCGCCCGCGTCGCGGAACTCGGCGAGCAGCGCCTGCACGCTGATCGCATCCGGGGTGGTGCGCTCGCCTTCGCGCAGCGCGCCGACCAGGCCCGCGCCGAGCGTGCCTATCGTCGCCGCACGCGCACCAAGGCCGTCCAGCGCCGCGGCGAGCAATTGCGCGATCGAAGTCTTGCCATTCGTGCCGGTCACGCCGATCACGCGCAGCGACGCGGACGGGCGCGCGAAGAAGCGCGCGGCGATTTCGCCGACCTGGTCGTGCAGGTTGTCGATCCAGAAGGTCGAGGGCTGAGGGCTGAGGGCTGAGGGCCGGGGCGGCGCTTCGGCCAAGATCACCGCCGCGCCGCGCTCGATCGCGACGGGGGCGAATTCGATGCCGTGCCTGCTGCCGCCCTGCAGGGCGAAAAAGGCATCACCCGCACGCACGCGGCGCGAGTCGAGCGCGAGCCCGCGCACGACGATGTCGCCGGCAGCGGCAAGCGCGTTCGCCGGCGCGATGCCGGCGAGCAGGTCCGCGAGCGGGCGCGCGAGCGGGCTCATGGATCGGCGCTCTCGATTTCGCCGACCACGTTCGGGTCGACGGCCGGCTCCGGCGGCAGCTTCGGCAACGCGAGCGGATCGGGGCCGGGGCCGCCGGCATACCAGTTCTTGACGTTGTCCGGCGGCACATCGAGCAGGCGCAGCGCGCCCTGCATCACGCCGCTGAACGCCGGCGCGGCGACAGTGCCGCCCATGTACTGCACGATGTCGGTACCGGTCGCGCCGGAAATGACGATTGCCGCGACGAGGCGCGGATTCGTCGCCGGAACAAAACCGACGAACACCGAGTTGTAGACGTTGCGGTAACCGCCGTTGTGGGCGATGTGCGAGGTACCGGTCTTGCCGGCGGCGAAATAATTCGGCACCGCAGCCTTGGGCGCCGTCGAGTCCGGCGCGATGACGGTGCGCAGCATCGCCAGCACCTCGTCGGCGATCTTCTTGTCGATGATGCGCTTGCCTTCGTCGCCGCCGCCCTTGACGAAGGTCGGCGTGTGCAGGACGCCGCCGTCGGCGATCGCCGCGTACGCGCGCGCCAGCTGCAGCGGGGTCACCGAGAATCCGTAACCGTAGGAAATCGTATCCTGTTCGACCGGGCCCCAGAGTTTGGCGATGCGCAGATTGCCCGGCGATTCGCCGGTGAACCCTGATCCCGTCGTCTCGCCGAAGCCGAAGCGGTGGAACATGTCCCACATCTGGTCGCGCGACAGGCTCGCGCCGATCTTCGCCGCGCCGACGTTGGACGAATGCGTGATCACGCCGGTCACCGTCAGCACGCCGACGTTGCGGTGGTCGTGGACGACGTGGTCGTAATGCTGCCACGTGCCGGGGTTGGTATCGACCCTGGAATCGGGCTTCCACTTGCCGCTTTCGAGCGCGGCGGAAATCGTGATCGCCTTCGCCACCGAACCGGGTTCGACCACGTCGGTCGCCGCGCGGTTGCGCATGTGATCGAGCAGGTCCTTCGCCGGGATGTTCGGGTTCTGCGAATTCGGGTTGAACGAAGGCTGGTTGACCATGGCGAGGATCTCGCCGTTGGTCACGTCCATGACCACGATCGAACCGTACGCCGCCTTGTGGTCCTTGATCGCGGCCATCAACTCGCGATAGGCGAGATACTGGATGTTCTTGTCGATCGACAGGGTCAGGTCGCGGCCCGGCTTCGGCGGCACGTCGAGATCGACGTCGTAGCTCTCGATCGCGCGGTTGTGCAGGTCGCGGATCACGCTCTTGCTGCCGGGCTTGCCGGCAAGGTACTCGTTGAACGCGAGCTCGAGCCCTTCCGAGCCGACGTCGTCGACGTTGGTCTTGCCGAGGATGTGCGCCGTCACCTCGCCGTTCGGGTAGAAGCGGCGGAACTCGGGCTGCTTGTCCACGCCCGGGATGCCGAGCTTGAGGATCGCGTCGGCCGCATCGGGATTGAGGTGGCGCGCGAGATAGACGAATTGCTTGTCCGCCTTCTGCGTGATCTTCTGGCTCAGCGCGTTGGCGTCGAGATTGAGCGCGCGGGCGAGTTCGGGAATGCGCTCCGCATGTTGCACCAGGGTCGAGGGATCGGCCCAGATCGTGGCGACCGGCGTCGACACCGCGAGCGGGTTGCCGTTGCGGTCGAAGATCGTGCCGCGCGGCGCGTCGATCTTGAGGTCGCGCACGTAGCGCTGGTCGCCCTGGTCGAGGTAGAAGTCCTTGCTGACCCACTGCAGGTCGATCGCGCGCACGATCAGCGCCGTCGCCGCGAGCGCAAGGATCATCAGCACGACGGCGAGGCGGCGCTTGAGGTTGACCGTGCCCTGGCGCGGCTTCACCTTCGGCGCGTCGCCGCCGGCGAACGCATTCAATTGAATCGGGAACCAGCGCCGCGCACCTCGCGCGGGAGCGGCCTTCGCCGGCTGCGCATCGCGCTGCGCGCGCAGCCCCGGCAGGTCGAATTGGAACAGTTCGCGCCTGGTCATCGCCTGATCACCACCGTATTCGCGGAATTCGGCGAGATCATGCCGAGGCTCTCGCGCGCCGCCTTCTCGATGCCATTGATTTCCGCCTTGGTCGCGCGCTCGAGTTCGAGGCGGCCGAATTCATAGTTGAGGTGGTCGCGCTCCTTCGTCAGCTCGTTGTATTCGGTGAACAGGCGGCGGCTCTCCTGGCGCGTGTAGACGACGCCGAAGGCGCAGCCGATCACGCCCGCGAGCAAGGCGAGGAGGATGCAGTAGCCGATGACCCGCGCGGTGCCCCGAAGCGTTGCCATCACAGCTTCTCCGCCAGGCGCAGCACCGCACTGCGGGCGCGCGGATTGGCCGCGATTTCCTCATCGCCCGGCAGTTGCGCGCCGCCGATCGTCCGCAGGCGCAGCGTCGTCGCCGGCGGCGGCGGCAGGCCGCGGCGCACCGGCGGCAATTGCGACTCGTCGCGCAGGAAGTGCTTGACCACGCGGTCCTCGAGCGAATGGAAACTGATCACGGCGAGGCGCCCGCCCGGCTTCAGGCGATCGGTCGCCGCACGCAGGCCACGCGCGACCGCGTCGAGCTCGCCGTTGACGTGGATGCGCAGCGCCTGGAACGTGCGCGTCGCGGGATGCTTGTTCGCCTCGCGCCGGCCGATCGTGCGCTCGATCAGTTCGGCGAGTTCGAGCGTGCGCGCGATCGGCGCTTCGGCGCGGCGCGCGACGATCGCGCGCGCGATGCGCCGGCTCATGCGTTCTTCGCCGTACTGCCACAACACGTCCGCAATCTCCTTCTCGTCTGCGCCAGCGAGGAAATCCGCCGCGCCGATGCCCGCACTCGTGTCCATGCGCATGTCGAGCGGTGCGTCGGCGCGGAAGCTGAACCCGCGCGCGGCCTCGTCGAGCTGCGGCGAGGACACGCCGAGATCGAGCAGCACGCCGTCGAGTCCGTCGCGCGTCGCTTCCCAATCGGCGAGGTCGGCGAAGTTGCCGTGGCGGATCGCCACGCGCGCGTCGTTGCCGAACTCCTCGCGCGCATGCGCCACGGCAGTCGGGTCGCGATCCATCAGCAGCAACTTCCCCGTCGGCCCAAGCCGGGCCAGGACGGCACGCGCATGACCGCCGCGGCCGAAGGTTCCGTCCAGGTACGTTCCGTTCTCGCGCACACGCAATCCCTGCACCGCTTCGTTCAACATCACCGGCAGATGGGCCGGCCCCGCCGCTGCGCCTTCGTTCTCATTCATCGTCGGGGCGCATGCGGTTCGTGCACTCACAATTTCAAGTCCA
>JAFEFQ010000046.1 GCA_018240505.1 Pseudomonadota bacterium | reverse complement strand
TCGCGGTAGTAGCCGTTGTAGCGCGGCTTCTCGTTCTTCGCCATCGCGGCGTTGCGCATCGCCTCGAGCTCGTCCCTGGTCTCGTAGGCGTAGTAGGCCTTGCCGGCCTTGACCAGCTCCTCGGCGACATGGCGATAACGTTCCATGCGCAGGGTCTGGTAGTACGGGCCTTCGTCCGCGTTGAGATCGAGCCAGCGCATGCCGTCGAGGATCGCCTGCACGGCCGCGTCGGTGGAACGCTCGCGGTCCGTATCTTCGATGCGCAGGATGAATTCGCCGCCGCGATGCCGCGCCTCGAGCCAGCAGTACAGCGCAGTGCGCGCGCCGCCGATGTGCAGGTAGCCGGTGGGACTGGGGGCGAAGCGGGTGCGGACGGTCATTGCAAAAACTTACACGGAAAATTGGTCGCAAAGAGTAACAGAAGGCGCGCTAAACTGCGTTTTTCGACCAGAGAATGCAGACGATGAAACGATGGTTACTCGCAGCCGCCGCCGCGGCATTCCTTGCCGGCTGCACCGCTCCGGGGCAGACGGTGAAGACGCCGGCCCAACCCGCGAACGGCACTCAGGGCCAGCTCGTCCTGCTCGAGACCACCGACGTGCATTCGAACGTGATGAGCTACGACTACTACAAGCTCGCCGAGGACAAGACCATCGGTCTCGAGCGCGCGGCGACGCTGGTCCACGCGGCGCGCAAGGAATTCGCCAACACGATGCTGTTCGACGCCGGCGACACGATCCAGGGCACCGTGCTCGCCGACTACGAGGCGCAGGTCAAACCGGTCGCCTGCGGCCAGGAACTCGCGGTGTACAAGGCGATGGATGCACTCGGCTACGACGCCGCGACGATCGGCAACCACGAATTCAACTACGGCCTGCCGTTCCTGAGCCAGGTCACCGGCACGCCGTTCGACGTGACCAATGTTCCGGTCGAGCATTGCAAGGGGCCAAGCTTTCCGCTCGTGCTGTCGAACGTGTTCAGCGCGAAGGACGGCAAGCCGCTGTACGCGCCGTGGAAGGTGCTCGCGCGCACGCTCAAGACACAGACCGCCGACGGCAGGACGGTCGAGACGCCGATCAAGATCGGCGTGCTCGGCTTCACCCCGACCTGGATCCTCGACTGGGACAAGCGCAATCTCGAAGGCAAGGTCACGGTGATGGGCGTGGTCGAGGCCGCGCAGAAATATGTGCCCGAGGTGAAGGCGGCCGGCGCGGATGTCGTCGTCGCGATCTGCCATTGCGGGCTCAATCCCGCGCCCTACTCCGACAGGCTCGAAAATGCCGGCTGGCATCTCGCCGGCGTGGCCGGCATCGATGTCGTCATGCTCGGCCATTCGCACGACGTCTTCCCGAACCCGGCCGATGCGAAATCGCGCTATGCGCACATGGCCGAAGTCGACAATGCGCGCGGCCTCGTGCGCGGCGTGCCCGCGGTGATGGGCAACTACTACGGCAAGAGCCTCGGCGTGGTCGAACTGGCGCTGGTCTGGCACGACGGCCGCTGGCAGGTCGATCGCGCGGCGAGCAAATCCGAAGTGCGCTCGGTCAAGGGCGCGGCGGCCGACGAGCACATCGCCGAGCTGGTCAAGGACGAACACGCCGGCGCGATCGAGTACGTGAAGACGCCGATCGGGCGCAGCGACTACGACATCAGCACCTACTTTGTCGCCGCGGGCGACACCTCGGCGCTCGCGCTGGTCAACGCCGCCGAGCGCGACTACGCGCAGAAGTACATCAAGCAGAACCTGCCGCAGTACGCCGCGCTGCCCGTGCTCGGCGCGGCCTCGCCGTTCAAGGCCGGCTTCGGCGGCCCGAACGACTACACCGACGTGCCGGCCGGTGCGCTCGCGATCAACAACGCCGCCGATCTCTACCTCTATCCGAACACGCTGACCGCGGTGAAGGTGGATGGCGCCGGCGTGAAGGCATGGCTGGAGAAGTCCGCCGGCTGGTTCCACCGCATCGACCCGGCCAAACGCGAGGCGCAGGAGTTGGTCAACACCAAGTTCCCGACCTACAACTTCGACGTGCTGCAGGGCGACCTGACCTGGGCGATCGACGTCACGCGCGAGCAGGGCCAGCGCATCGTCGATTTGAAGTATCGCGGCAAGCCGGTGCGCGCCGGCCAGGAGTTCATCGTCGTCACCAACAACTATCGCGCCAGCGGCGGCGGCAGCTTCCCCGGCCTCGACGGCGGCAACATCGTGTTCTCCGCGCCCGACACGAACCGCGACGCGCTGATCGGCTTCGTGCGCGCGCAGCGCGAGATCACGCGCAGGAAGTTCGGCGACCAGCGCAGCTGGCGCTTCGCCACGGTGAAGACGGCCGGACCGGTCGTGTTCACCTCGGCCGCGGGCAAGCTCGACGTCGCCAAAGCCGCTGGGCTGAAGAACGTCGCGCTGGTCAAGGACAATGGCGACGGCACGGCGGTCTATTCGATCGACCTGTCGCGCTGAGGAGCCTTCAATTGTTTCATCATCCCGGCGAAAGCCGGGATCCATCTTGATTCTGCTTATTGAAGATCAAGATCAAAATGGATTCCGGCTTTCGCCGGAATGACGAACTGAAGGTCTTGAACGTCGCGCGCAGCACTGTGGTCGAGCGTACCAAGGGGTAGTGGACAAAGCTCCGCATCGACGCGATAGTCTGCGCGACTTCGACGACGCGGGCGAAAGAGCCATGCAAGGCCTACCGAGCTATGTAAGCGGCACCTCGTCCGTGCCGCTGATCGGCGAGACGATCGGCGCATGCTTCGATCGCATCGCGCGCGAACACGCGACGCGCGATGCGCTGATCGTGCGCCAGCAGAATGTGCGCTGGACCTACGCGGAACTCGCCGAGCGCGTCGATCGCCTCGCCGCGAGCCTGCTGCGCCTCGGTCTCGAACCCGGCGACCGCGTCGGCATCTGGGCGCCGAACTGCGCCGAGTGGGCGCTGACCCAGTTCGCCACGGCCAAGGCCGGGCTGATCCTCGTCAACATCAATCCGGCCTACCGGCGCAGCGAGCTCGAATACGCGCTGACCAAGGTCGGCTGCAAGGCGCTCGTGCTCGCGCCGAGTTTCAAGACCAGCGACTACCTCGAAATCCTCGGCGACATCGCGCCGGAGCTTGCGCAGTGCGCGCCCGGTGCGCTCGCCGCGGCGAAGCTGCCCGAGTTGCGCCACGTGATCCGGCTTGGCATGGAGTCATCGCCGGGAACGCACAATTTCGATGCGCTGCTCGTCAAGGCGAGTGCGGAGGAAAGGGAGCAGCTCGCGTCGATCGGCGCGCGCCTGCAGTTCGACGATCCGATCAACATCCAGTTCACCTCGGGCACGACCGGCCTGCCCAAGGGCGCGACGCTGACCCATCACAACATCCTCAACAACGGCTACTTCGTCGCCGAAACGATCAGGCTCGCGCCCGGCGAGCGCCTGTGCATCCCGGTGCCGCTTTACCACTGCTTCGGCATGGTCATGGGCAACCTCGGCTGCCTCACGCACGCCGCGACCATGGTCTACCCTGGCGATGCTTTCGATGCGGGCGCCGTGCTCGAAACGGTCCAGGCCGAACGCTGCGCCGGACTGTACGGCGTACCGACCATGTTCATCGCCGAACTGGGTCATGCCGACTTCGCCAGGTACGACCTGTCCAGCCTGCGCACCGGCATCATGGCCGGCTCGCCCTGCCCGATCCAGGTCATGCGCCAGGTGATCGAACGCATGCACATGCGTGAGGTGACGATCGCCTACGGCATGACCGAGACCTCGCCGGTCAGCTTCCAGAGCGCGACGGACGATTCGGTCGAGCGCCGCGTGTCGACGGTCGGCCGCATCCATCCGCATCTCGAAGTGAAGATCGTCGACGAGCACGGCCGCATCGTGCCGCGCGGCGAACCCGGCGAGCTGTGCACGCGCGGCTACTCGGTCATGCTCGGCTACTGGGGCGACGAGGCCAGGACCGCCGAGGTGCTCGACCGCGCCGGCTGGATGCACACGGGCGACCTCGCCACGATCGACGACGAAGGTTACTGCAACATCGTCGGCCGCTCGAAGGACATGGTCATTCGCGGCGGCGAGAACGTCTACCCGCGCGAGGTCGAGGAATTTCTCTATCGCCACCCCAAGGTGCAGGACGTGCAGTGCGTCGGCGTGCCCGATGCGCGCTTCGGCGAAGTGCTCTGCGCCTGCGTCATCCTAAAATCCGGCGCCAGCGCAGACGAGGCCGAGCTCAAGGAATTCTGCAAGGGCGAGATCGCCCACTACAAGGTGCCTCAGTACGTGCGCTTCGTCGACAGCTTTCCGATGACGGTGACCGGGAAGATCCAGAAATTCATCCTGCGCCAGACGATGGCGGACGCGCTGGGACTCAAGGCGCAGAAGACGGCGTAGGCGCATTCTTCCCTTCTCCCGCCGGGAGACACTTCGGCAGGATTGCCGAAGTGCACGGCGGATGCCGCCCGAAGGGCGAGGGTCAAGGATGACCCGAGTGTACGCGCCCGAAGGGCGGATCAGGGAAAAGCCTCGCACGTAACAATGGCGTCGAACGTTGTTGCGGCTCTCCCTCATCCGGCGCTACCGCGCCACCTTCCCCCGGTGGGGAAGGGAAGCACATCACTTCACGTGCACGGTGATCTTCTTCGACACGATCGGCGGAGCGAACTGCACGTGGGAGGTGTCGGCGAAATCGAGCTGCAGCGTGTGGTCGCCCGGCGCCAGCTTGATGGTGGCCTCGGTCTGGCCCTTGCCGTAGTGCTTGTGGTTGTCGTCGGCAGGAATCGGCAGGTTGCCCGACGGCAGTTCGGCCACGTCGACCAGCAGATGGTGGTGCCCGGTGCCTGGCGTCGGATCGCCGGCCGGCTTGATTTCGATGCCCTTGACGCCGAACTTGACCGTGAATTCCTGCCCCACCGTTTCGCCGTCCTTCGGCGAGACGATGAACACCGACGCGCCCGCGGGCGCCTTTTGCTGCTCGACGCCGGCTGGCTTGGCCGCGTCCTGGGCGAAGGCCAGGCCCGCGCTCAACAACGTTGCTGCCGCAAACAGGGGGATCGCACGCATGGCAACTCTCCGTCTCGTTGGTGCGCTCCATGATACGCCTGCCTTTGTTAAAAGCGCAGCGAGCCATCGGCCTCGTCCGGCCCCGGGGAAAAAGCTGGAAAAATCGACTGCCCGCCACTACGTTGCACGGATGCAATCGACCCAAGACACCCCGCGCGCGACCCTGATCGGCGCCTTCCGCCGCCTGATGCCGACCGTGTGGCACTACCGCGGCCGCGTGTTCGCTGCGCTCGCCTTCCTCATCGCCGGCAAATTGGCCAACATCGCCGTGCCGGTCGTGCTCAAGCACCTGGTCGACGGGCTCGATGTCCGGCCCTCGCCGCTGGTCATTCCGCTGCTGCTGTTGATGGCCTACGGCGCGCTGCGCCTGTCGACCTCGTTCTTCCAGGAATTGCGCACGATCGTGTTCGCGCGCGTGCTCGCGCGCACCTCGCGCGAGATCACGCTGCGCGTGTTCGCGCACCTGCATTCGCTGAGCCTGCGCTTCCATCTCGACCGGCGCACGGGCGGCGTCGCGCGCGACGTCGAGCGCGGCATGACGTCGGTGTCCGACCTGCTCGACTGGACGATCTACACGATCCTGCCGACCCTGTTCGAGATCGGCGTGATCTGCACGATCCTGATGTTGAACTACGACTGGAGCTTCACCGCGATCACGCTCGCCACGCTGGTCGTCTACATCGCCTTCACCTTCTCGATGACCGAATGGCGCCTGCGCTTCTACCGCGCCGCGAACGAGGCCGACACCGAGGCCAATGCGCGCAACGTCGATGCGCTGCTCAACTACGAGACGGTCAAGTATTTCGGCAACGAGCAGCACGAGTTGCGCCGCTTCGACGTGAGCCTGCGCAATCTCGAGGAGGCGACGGTGAAATCGCAAAAGTCGCTCGCCGCGCTCAACGTCGGCCAGACCGCGATCGTCGCGATCGGCCTGACCCTGTTGCTCTGGCGCGCCTCGGCCGGCGTCGTCGCCGGCACGATGAACATCGGCGACCTGGTCATGGTCAACGCGTTCTTGATCCAGTTGTCGATGCCGCTCAACTATCTCGGCATGGTCTACCGCGAGGTCAAGCAGGCGCTGACCAACATCGAGCGCATGTTCGGCCTGCTCGCCGAGCCGCAGGAAATCCGCGACGCGCCCGATGCCAAGCCGCTCGCGCTGCGCGGCGGCGAAGTGCGCTTCGACGACGTCAGCTTCGGCTACGACAGGCAGCGCCAGATCCTGCGCGACGTGGATTTCTCGATTCCCGCCGGCAAGACCGTCGCCGTCGTCGGCACGACCGGCGCCGGCAAGTCGACGCTGTCGCGCCTGCTCTACCGCTTCTACGACGTCGACGGCGGCGCGATCCGCATCGACGGCCAGGATATCCGCGCGGTCACCCAGGAATCGCTGCGCAACGCGATCGGCATCGTGCCGCAGGACACCGTGCTGTTCAACGACTCGATCTACTACAACATCGCGTATGGCAAACCCGAAGCGTCGAGAGAGGAAGTCATCGCCGCCGCGCGCGCCGCGCACGTCCACGACTTCATCGCCTCGCTGCCGCAGGGCTACGACACCGGCGTCGGCGAGCGCGGCTTGAAACTGTCCGGCGGCGAGAAACAGCGCGTCGCGATCGCGCGCACGCTGCTGAAGAACCCGACCATCCTCGTATTCGACGAAGCGACCAGCGCGCTCGACACGCGCACCGAAAAGATCATCCAGGCCGAATTGGCCGAGATCGCGCGCGAGCGCACCACGCTCGTCATCGCGCACCGCCTGTCGACGATCGTCGACGCCGACGAGATCCTCGTCCTCGACCACGGCCGCATCGTCGAGCGCGGCACCCACGCCGACCTGCTCGCGCAAGGCGGCCGCTATGCCGCGCTCTGGGCGATGCAGCAGCAGGCGCGCGAGGCTGCGCCGGCAGTGTCGCCTGCGACCGCGCCACCCGTCGAACTGGCCGTGCAATAGCCGAAAAGCAATGCTTCGACGCGCCTTCGGCGAGCGGCCTGCTTTCCTTGCGCGAACAAAGAAAGTGTCCCGTTCGCGGGATGCGGGCGGAAAACCGAATGGACGCCTACAAGAAAAACCGGAAGCAAGAATAACGGCTGGGTTCCCGCTCTCGCCCGATCGACCGGCAGAACGCGGCCGGGCGCGGGCCAGCGAACCCTGGCCCCGGGATGCACATCCCTCCTTCCCATGCCATAATTCGAGATCAACTCCGGCCGCCAGCCCTTTGGGCGCGGCCTCCAACAAGGGTCATACGATGGATTTCTTCATTTCCAGCGCCTGGGCGCAGGCAGCGGGCGCCGCGGGGCAACCGAGTCCGTGGCCGAGCCTGATCATGTTCGGCGCGGTCTTTGTGGCGATGTACTTCTTCATGCTGCGCCCGCA
Source organism: Pseudomonadota bacterium (assembly GCA_018240505.1). Classification (GTDB taxonomy): domain Bacteria; phylum Pseudomonadota; class Gammaproteobacteria; order Xanthomonadales; family Rhodanobacteraceae; genus Rudaea. The sequence goes on along the minus strand of JAFEFQ010000046.1, from coordinate 2,780 downwards.
GATGAAGCGCGCCAAGGAGCAGCGCACGATGGTCGACGCGCTCGCCAAGGGCGACGAAGTGGTCACCAACGGCGGCATCGCCGGTCGCGTCACCGACGTGGGCGAGACCTTCCTCGGCGTCGAGATCGCGCCGAACGTGACGATCAAGGTGCAGAAGCAGGCCGTGTCGATGGTGTTGCCGAAGGGCACGTTGAAATCGTCCTGACCCGGCCGCATCCGTTTCCAACCCCGTGAATCGCGCCGGGCTCCGGCCCGTGCGATGCATCAAAAACAATAACCGTTGCGCCGCGAATCCGGCGCAAGAGCGATACCGATGAACGATTTTGCCAAATGGCGTTATACCCTGATCGCGGTCGTGCTGATTCTCGGCGTGATCTACGCCCTGCCCAACGCGTTCCTGCCGCAGCCCGCGGTGCAGATCTCCGCCAACCGCAACGGCACGGTCGACCAGGCGCTCAAGGAAAAAGTCCAGGGCGCGCTGGAAAAGGACAAGCTCGCGTTCAAGAGCCTGGAATTGAACAAGGACACGCTGCTCGCCGAGTTCAACGACTCGGACACGCAGAACAAGGCCCAGGCCGCGATCAGCCGCGTTCTCGGCGACCAGTACAACGTCGCGCTGAACATGGCCTCGACCGTGCCCGGCTGGCTGCGCGCGATCGGCGCGAACGCGATGCCGCTCGGCCTCGACCTGCAGGGCGGCGTGCACTTCCTGCTCGAGGTCGACCAGAAGGCCGCGCTCGACAAGATGCAGCAGCGCTACCGCGACGACATCGCCGGCGCCCTGCGCGACGCGAAGATCCGTTACGAGACGATCAATTCGAGCGCGAACGGCATCGTCGCCACGTTCAAGAGCGACGAGGACCGCAAGGCCGCCGGCAACGTCATCGCCAAGCAGGTCAACCAGCCCGAGAAGCTCGGCGACCAGCCGCCGCTGGAACTGACCGACGGCACGGCCACGGCGGACAGCTTCCCGCTGGTCGCGAAGGTGCGCGAATCGACCGCGATCGCCGCCTCGCGCAACACGATCTCGAGCAACCTGACCACGCTGCGCAATCGCGTCAACCAGCTCGGCGTGTCCGAGCCGATCATCCAGCAGCAGGGCGCGAACCGCATCGTCGTCGAGCTCGCCGGCGTGCACGACACGGCCGAGGCGAAGAAAATCCTCGGCGCGCAGGCCACGCTGGAATGGCGCGCGGTCGACGAGAACGCGACCGGCGCCGCCAACCTCGGCAACCCGGGCGCGTACGAAATCGCCAAGACCGGCAACGTGCCGCCCGAATCGCGCCTGTACTACATGCAGCGCCCGGGTCCGGACGGCAAGCCGCAGCCGATCATCCTGTCGAAGAAGGTCATCGCCAGCGGCAACGAACTGGTCAACGCGACCGCGATCCCGGATCCGCAGACCGGCACGCCGGCGGTGTCGATCCAGCTCAACGCCAAGGGCGGCGCGAAGATGCTCGAGTTCACCCAGCAGGCCGTCGGCAAGCGCATGGGCGTGGTCTACATCGAGCGCGTGCCGCAGACGCAGATCGTCGACGGCAAGGAAGTGCGCACGTTCAAGGAAACGCAGGAGGTCATCAACGCGGCGACGATCCAGGGCGTGTTCGGCCCGCGCTTCCAGACCACGGGCCTCGGCCAGAAGGAAGCGAGCGACCTCGCCCTGCTGCTGCGCGCCGGCTCGCTCGCCGCGCCGGTCGACATCGTCGAGGAGCGCGTCATCGGCGCCAGCCTCGGCCAGGACAACATCGACAAGGGCTTCAAGGCCGTTCTCCTCGGCCTGTTCGCCGTGCTGATTGCCGCGGCGATCTACTACAAGCTGTTCGGCCTGATCGCCGACGTCGCGCTCGTGTTCAACCTGATCCTGCTCGTCGCCGTGCTCTCGCTGTTCCAGGCCACGCTGACCATGCCCGGCATCGCCGGCATCGTGCTGACGCTCGGCATGGCGATCGACGCCAACGTGCTGATCTGCGAGCGCATCCGCGAGGAGCAGCGCAACGGCGCCACGCCGCTCGCCGCGATCAAGGCCGGTTACGAGAAGGCCTGGGCGACGATTCTCGACGCCAACGTCACCCACCTGCTCGCCGCGGTCGCCCTGCTGTTCTTCGGCTCGGGTCCGATCAAGGGCTTCGGCGTGACGCTGCTGATCGGCATCCTCACCTCGATGTTCACCTCGGTCACGGTGACGCATGCGATCGTGAACCTGGTCCACGGCCGGCGCAAGCTGAAAGCCCTTTCGGTTTGATTGCTTCCCTTCTCCCCTCGGGAGAAGGTGCCCCGAAGGGGCGGATGAGGGAAAGGCATCCCGCTCCGATGCGACTCGATACAAAGGATGCAAGGCTGTTCCCTCATCCGGCGCTGCGCGCCACCTTCTCCCGGAGGGAGAAGGGAAGAAAAGAAGGTGTACACAAATGGAAATCTTCAACCACGACAGCAAGATCGACTTCCTGCGCCTGCGCACGATCAGCATCGGCGTTTCGATCGTCCTTCTGCTCATCTCGCTCGGCGCGCTCGCCACGCGCGGCCTCAACTACGCGCTCGACTTCACCGGCGGCGTGCTCGTCGAGGCGAGCTACCACCAGCAGCCCGACATCGAAGGCGTGCGCGGCGCACTGGAAACGGCTGGATTCCACAACGCGCAGGTCACGCAGTACCTCGGCACGAACGACGTCGCCATTCGCCTCCAGCTCGAGGAAGCGAACGCGGGCAAAACCGAGTCCAGCGACGACCTGAAGAAGATGAACCAGGTCGCCGACAACGTCATCGCCGCACTGCAGGCCAAG
>JAFEFQ010000045.1 GCA_018240505.1 Pseudomonadota bacterium | reverse complement strand
CTGATCGGCATCGTCAAGAAGAACGCGATCATGATGATCGACTTCGCGCTCGAGGCCGAGCGCAGGGATGGGCTCGACGCGCGCGAGGCGATCTTCCGCGCCTGCCTGCTGCGCTTCCGTCCGATCATGATGACGACGCTGGCGGCGATGCTCGGCGCGCTGCCGCTCGCGCTCGGTTTCGGCGAGGGCAGCGAGATGCGCCGCCCGCTTGGCATCTCGATCTTCGGCGGCCTGCTCGTCAGCCAGTTGCTCACGTTGTACACGACGCCGGTCGTGTACCTGTACCTCGACCGCTTCCGTCTCTGGGCGAAACGCGCCTGGGCGCGTTACTACCGCACTCCGCCCGAAGCGACACCTCCGGCCACCGTATGAACAGACCAGGCAAAACGAATCGCGCGATGCAGGCGAGCCACGCAGGAAAACACGGGCGCGGCATCGCCGCCTGCACTGCGATCCTCGCAACCGTCCTTGCGGGTTGCGCCGCCGGCCCCGACTACCAGCGTCCGGACGTGCCGGGCGCCGCCGCATACGCCAACGACGCCTACAAGGAATTGGCCGAGTGGAAGCCGGTGCAGCCGGCCGACGCGCTCGATCGCGGCGCGTGGTGGGAGCTTTTCGCCGATCCGGTGCTCGACGACCTGCAGAAACACGCGCTCGCATCGAACCAGAGCCTGAAGCAGGCCGAGGCACAGTACCGCCAGGCCTCCGCGCTCGTGTCGAGCGCGCGCGCGAGCTTCTGGCCGACCGTGTCGGCGAGCCTCAGCGCGACGCGTTCCGGGCGCTACAGCAGCTCGAGCGGCAGCATCGTGTCGGGCGGCACCGTCATCGGCGGGGGGGCCGGCTCGACGATCAGCAAGTCGTACCAACTGCCGGTCACGGCGAGCTGGGAGCCCGACCTCTGGGGCAGCGTGCGGCGCCAGGTCGAGGGCGACGTCGCCAACGCGCAGGCGAGCGCGGCGACGCTGGCGAACACGCGCCTGTCGCTGCAGGCCACGCTGGCGCAGACCTATTTCCAGTTGCGCATCGTCGACGAGCAGAAGCGCCTGCTCGACGACACGGTCGATGCCTACCGCAGGGCCGAACAGTTGACCGAGAACCAGTACAAGGTCGGTGTCGCCGCGCGTGCGGACGTGATCCAGGCGCAGACGCAGTTGAAGAGCGCGCAGGTGCAGGCGATCGACCTCGGCATCGCGCGCGCGCAGTACGAGCATGCGCTTGCCGTGCTCGTCGGCAAGACGCCGGCGGAGTTTGCGCTTGCGCCGGTCAAGGGGTTTGCGCTGAAGCCACCGACGATTCCGGTCGGCCTGCCATCGCAACTGCTCGAACGCCGCCCCGACGTTGCCGTCGCCGAGCGGGCGGCCGCGCAGGCCAATGCGCAGGTCGGTGTCGCCACGGCGGCGTGGTTCCCGTCGCTGACCTTGTCGGCGAGCGGGGGTTATTCCAATTCCGTATGGTCGCAACTGCTCGAGGCGCCGAGCCGCTACTGGTCGCTCGGCCCGAGGATCGCCGAGACCCTGTTCGACGGCGGCGCGCGTCGCGCGCAGAACGCGCAGGCGCGCGCGGCCTGGGATGCGGCCGTCGCGAACTATCGTCAGGTCTCGCTCGCCGCGTTCCAGAACGTCGAGGACCAGATCGCCGCGCTGCGCATCCTCGAGCAGGAAGCGCAGGCGCAAGGCGAGGCGGTGCAGCTCTCCGAGCAGTCGCTGAAGATCGCGACCAACCAGTACCGCGCTGGCCTGGTCAGCTACCTCAACGTCGTCACCGCGCAGAACACCGCCTACAGCAATGAACGTGCCGCGATCACGCTGCTCGGCACGCGTCTCAACGACAGCGTCGGCCTGATCAAGGCGCTGGGCGGAAGTTGGCGGGCGCAGGACATGCGCGAGGCAGAAGCCGGCGCAGCGAGTCCGGACGGTTTGACCGGCAAATAGGCGGGCTCGTAGCCGGCAACGGGCCCGATAACGCAGGAAATACGATATTCGTCGTGGGAAAAATGCTATATCTATCGCGCAACACTTGGCCAGGCTCGCCGGCGTGGATTCATGCCGTTCGCGAGAATTTGCAATTCCGATGCTCAACATATCCGGGGGATCTGTCATGAACACGCGGTACCTTTTCCAGAAACTGTCGTTTTTTGTTCTCTGCCTGTTTGCCGCCGCACAAGTCAATGCGCAAGCCACACGAACCTGGGTTTCCGGCGTCGGCGACGATGCCAATCCCTGCAGCCGGACTGCGCCGTGCAAGACCTTCGCCGGTGCGATTTCCAAGACCGCTCCGAGTGGCGAAATCAACGTGCTCGATCCGGGTGGTTTCGGCGCGGTCACGATCACCAAATCGATCACGATCGACGGCAGCGGTGGCAGCATCGCCGGCGTGCTCGTGTCCGGAACGAACGGCATCGTCGTGAGCGCCGGAGCCAGCGATGTCGTGACCCTGCGCAACCTGGACATCGACGGATTGGGAACCGGCTTCAACGGCATCACCCATACCGGCGGCGGGACTCTGCACGTCGAAAACAGCAAGATCTACGGGTTCACCCAGCAAGGCATCAATTTCGCGCCCACGACGGGTACGGCAGGCGCCCTGTATGTCAGCAACACCAAATTGCTGAGCAATGCGGGCGGCGCGATCTACGTCGCACCGGGAAGCTCCGTCGCCGCCACGGCCACGCTGTCGGATGTGGTCATGCAGGGCAATCTCCGCGGGCTCAGGATCACCGGCGGCGTGAACGCGACGGCGCACAACTGTGTCGTGACCGGCAACGGCGCCAACGGTTTCAACGCGGGTTCGCTCGATGCGAGAACGGCGAAGCTGGCCATCGACGGCGGCACCGTCTCCTCGAACACGAACTGGGGTGTCTATTCGGGCACCAGCGCCACGGTCTACATCTCCAATGTGCAGATCGTCGGCAATGGCGGTGGCATCGCCGCCGTGGGTGGCGCCCTGACGTCGTTCGGCAACAATCACATCGCCGGCAACGGCACGGACACGTCGGGCGCGCCGACGCAGACGATCGGCTCGCTTTGAGTTTTGAGCGTTCTCAACTGGCGCCGGGGAATCTTGTCCGGCGCCTTGTCGAGGACTTCGGGTGGCGGTGTGCGATCGAACGACGACCGCATGCACCCTGCGTTGCCGCGACGAATGCCCGATCGTCGCGAGTTTTTTTTCCTGTTCCCGGTCGTTCATGCCCTGATCTTTTCTCCTGATTGCTGTCAACAGATGGACGAGGCACGCGTTGTTTTCCCTGTTCCTTTTTTTGCGAGCGCCTTGGCTCCTGATCTGGTAAGAACTTGATGAGTCACGCTGTAAACGAGACATTCGCCGGGCAGCCCGCCGCTGCGGGAGAAGCCGACAATCCGCACTCGGTGTTCGTGATTGTCTCGACCATTCATTTCCTGCTGCTGGTTGACCTGACAACAAGGAGCGTCGTACCGCTCGAGTCGCATCGCCCGGGCTACTACGGCATTTCCTGGCATGCGCACAGCGAGGATCTCGTGCTTTCGCACGACCGGGCCGGGCATATCACGTTCGCGGACATTGCTTCCTACGCCGGTTCCGAAGTCGGGGCGGTATCTTGCGGGCAGCGCACGACACCGGGGTTTCTCTCCGCGCCGCACCAGATCCTGTGCGCATCGGACGGCCGCATCGTGTGCACGAATACCGGACGCAACGCCGTCGCGATCTTCGACTTCGACCAGCCCGGCCGCATCCAGGAACTCCGGCTGTCCGACGCACGCTGGGACCGGTTCAACGCGGACGGGATGGACGGCGACCATCTCAACTCGGTATTCGAGAAGGACGGCCGTCTCTACGTGCTCGCGCATCGATTCACGAAGGGCTCGAAACTCGGCGTGTTCGCGTATCCGAGCCTGGAACCGATCGAAGTCAGGGCGATCGACGGCCGTACCGGGTTGCACAACATATGGATCGATGACGGGGGAGAGGCGATCAGTTGCCACTCGGAAGCGGGCGGTCTGGTCGAACTGGGGACCAACCGGATGCTGTGGGAGTCGGGCGGAGCCGTGTATACGCGCGGTCTCGCTGCCTCACGCGACTTCGTTCTCGTCGGCGAAAGCGAAAGGGCGCCGCGCGATCAGCGCGGAAATTCCCAAAGCGGTTTGTGGATGCTCGATCGGCGAACCTGGCAGACGATGGACTATTTCCCGCTGGGACCATATGGACAAGTCCACGAAGTGCGGCTGCTCAACGTCGAGGACCATGCCCACCATCGCCACACGTTCGCCGGGCTGGCCGGATTGCGTGCCCGCGATCTGCGCCTTGCCATCGCCGCGGAAAAAATCGGCGCCAGTGCCAGGGCGCGTGACAGCCGTCTGTTTTGGCAAGGATTCGAGAACCAGTACGGCGCTCTCGTTGCCGGCGAAAACGGGGCGCGCATTGCAGATCATCGGAACCTTTGCCTGATCACGCGGCCGGCAGCGAAGGCGGAGGAGGCACAACTGGAGTTCCGCTACGAACTCGAGGCGGGCCACGGCGAGTCGCACGTCGCAGCGGTCGCCTATCGCGGCAACGGCGCCGATACCGACATGCATGCGCTGTTGATCCATCCGATCGACGGACAACGCGCCGCGATCCGCTTGTGGGTGCATGCCCACGGTGAGTGGTCGATCGAGCAGACATTCGATTCCGGCGATTTGCCCCTGGCCGGCGTGATCCGCCTGCGCGCCGGTGCTGAGCAGATAGAATTGTTCGTGGACGACACGCCGGTAGTGGCGTTGCCGGTCGCGCAGTTTCCCTGGGGGCAGGGGCGGCTCGGCATCCGTTGGCTGGGTGCGACGATCCGTCCGGGACATGCGCGGGCGGCGTGAGTCCCGCGTCTTGCGAACAGACACGCCGCGATGGTGCGAGCAGAGCGTCGCCTGAGCGTCCGGGCAGCAGCGAACAAGCTACTCGCCGATATCCTCGTTCCACAGTTCCGGCCGTGCGGCGATGAACTTGCGCATGAGTTCGATGCAGCGCGGATCGTTGACGACTTCGAGCCGCACGCCCTTGCCGCGCAGCCAGTCTTCCTCGCCCATGAACGTGACGTTCTCGCCGATCACCACGCGCGGGATGCCGTACAGCGCGATCGCGCCCGAGCACATCGAGCACGGCGACAGCGTCGTGTAGATCGTCGAGTTGCGGTAGACCCGGGCCGGATGGCGGCCGGCGTTTTCCAGCGCGTCCATTTCGCCGTGCAGGGTCGCGCTGCCCTTCTGCACGCGCCGGTTGTGGCCGCGGCCGATGATGCGGCCCTCGTATACAAGTACACTTCCGATCGGAATGCCGCCTTCGGCGAGGCCGAGCTCGGCTTCTTCTATCGCTGCTTGCAGAAAGATATCCATGCCTGCCTTCGTGATCGTCAAGGAGAAAGTGGGTGCAAAACCGCTGCACAAGGGCTCCAGTCGCCCGCCAGCGCAACGGCGAGCAGACATGCGCAGTGTAGAATGCAATCCGGGCGGAACGGAATCGGGACGCGGATGGCGGAGCAGAAGGTTATCGACCGCACGCGCCGCTGGCACCCTGTCGCCATCGGCGCGCTCATGCTCGCGCACATCGTTTGCGCCGTGCTGGCGTCCAACGCCAGTTCGGACACCAATCGCGACATCTTCTTCGCCCAGCAGATCGCCTCGGGCTCACTGTTTGCGCTCACCGGGCCGGCGATCAACGGTGTGCTGCATCTCGGCCCGCTGTGGTACTACCTGCTGGCGCCCGTATTCCTGATACTGCCGAATGCGGCGGCGATCAGCGGCTTCATCTGCGCGGTCGGCGCGCTGCAATATCCGCTCGCTTACCGTCTGGCACGCCGCTACGCGAGCGCGCGCGAGGGCATTCTTTTCGTCTTCGCGCTGGCGCTGCCGAGTTTCATGGACGTGCAACTCGGCTGGCTCACCCACACCGTGGCCATCGTTCCGAGCCTGATGCTGGGCGTGTTCGCGGCGGCGCACTATCGCGAGCGCCCCAGCGCCGCTCGCGCCCTATGGGTGGGGCTCGCATTGACGTTCATGCTGTGCGCGCATCCGACGCTGGCGCTGCTTGGCGGGTTGCTTGCGCTGTGGGGTGGAGCGAAAACGCCGACCTGGGCCGCCCGCTTCGGGCATGCGTTGATCGTCCTCGTTCCCATCCTGCTGTCGCTGCTGCCGATGCTTTTCGATCAATGGCGGCATGGGTTTGCCGATGCGTCCACGGCCGCCGTGTACATCGACAGCGACTGGTCTGTTCCGTCGCTCGCGAAAGCTGTGGTGCTGATCGGTGCGGTGCTCGAGAACGGACCGAAGTACGTCAGCCGATTCTGGCTGGAGCTGTCGCCGTCGGCGATGCGGCCGTTGATCGCGTTGTACGCGCTGATCGTCAGTGCCGCCGTCGCCGGGTTGATCGTACGCGTATTGCGCGACAAGACCCGGCGCGGCCTGATCGGCTTGCTCGTCGCGCTGGCCCTGGCGCAGGCGATGTTCGTCTGCGCGGTACGCGGAGTCCAGCCGCCGTGGATGGTGTTCGCGCTGTGGTCGATCCTCGCCGCCTTGATCGCGTTGGGGCTCGAATGGGTTTGCGGCACCGGGCGCGCGGCCCGCGCGCTGGTTGCAGCAAGCCTTAGCGTTACGTCGATCTGGTCGGTCGCCGTCTGGGTGCATTTCGCCTCGGCACCGCAGAAACTCGTCGATATCAAGCCGTCGAGCGGCAAGCGCGGCTCCTACGACGTGCGCGACTACGAAAAGGCCAAGCAGGAAATTCCGATGCCACGCCTGCCTTACCGCCAATATCTGTCGATCGCGCAGCCGTTGTGTGGTCCGGTGAATCTCTACGGTCACTACGCGCATTTCGTCGACATCACCTATGCCGTGGGGGCGATGCAGCGCTGCGGGGGGGGGCTGACATCCGCTACGGCGGCATGCCCGAGTCGGGGCGGACAAGCTGGTTCGGTTTGCAAGAGGCGGTATGGCGGAAGATCGGCCTGCGTGCGCAAGCGCAGATCGGGGTGCTCGGCATCGCGGCGCCGACGGCGATCTGGCACAGTCCCAGGGCGTTGACGCCGGTGGTGCCGCTGTTCAACAACTATCCGCGTGGTTTGCACGACAAGGTGTTGCATTTCGTCGTCGAAGGCGATGCTGCGCCGGATGAGGCCGTCGCCATTGCGCATCGGGCGACGCGCTACGGCACATTCGCCGTGCCTGTGGCACGAGTCGATGGCGAGCCCGTCGAGCCTCGGCACGAGGATCTCGTCACGCGCATCTTTCTCGCACCGGCAAGTCTGCGCGGTCGCGCCAAGGTGCATTGGCGGTTCGAGATCGAGGCGATGCCGGACTACGTGGATGTGCTGACGTTTCGCGGCGCCGGAGCGGAGTCGGGCGATTTGTGAAATTGATCGTGCTTGCGGTCGCTGCGCGGGCCTACGACTCACATGCGGAACTTGGTTCCCAGATACACCTCGCGCACCTGCTTGTTCGCGAGCACGTCCTCGGGCGGGCCTTTGGCGAGCACGGCGCCTTCGCTCATGATGTAGGCGCGGTCGCAGATGCCGAGTGTTTCGCGCACGTTGTGGTCGGTGATGAGGATGCCGATACCGCGCGCTTTCAGCTGGCGCACGATGCGCTGGATTTCGTCGACCGAGATCGGATCGATGCCGGCGAACGGTTCGTCGAGCAGCATGTAGCGCGGATTCGCCGCGAGCGCGCGCGTGATCTCGACGCGCCGGCGTTCGCCGCCCGACAGCGCCTGGCCCTTGGACTTGGCGATGTGCGCGATCTGCAGTTCGTCGAGCAGCGAGTCGAGTTCGCGGCGGCGGCCTTCGGCGTCGAGGTCCTCGCGCAGCTCGAGGATGGCGAGCACGTTCTCCTCGACAGTGAGGCGGCGGAACACCGAGGGTTCCTGCGGCAGGTAACCGACGCCGAGACGCGCGCGCGCGTGCATCGGCATCGCGGTGATGTCGTGCTCGTCGAGCGTGATGCGGCCGGCGTCGGCGCCGACCAGGCCGACGACCATGTAGAACGTGGTGGTCTTGCCGGCGCCGTTCGGGCCGAGCAGGCCGACGATCTCGCCCTGATCGAGCGTGAACTCGAAGTCGCGCACGACGGCGCGGCCCTTGTAGCTTTTCTGCAGACCGACGGCGTTGAGCATCAGTGCGCGCCGCCGTCGTTCTTGTCGGCGGCGGGTTTCACGGCCGGTTTCGCCTGCTTGGGCTGCGGTTTCGCTTCGGCCGGCTTGTCCAGCGGCTTTGCCGCGGCGGGTTTGCCCGCGCCGCCAGGGAAGCCGCAATTGTTCGGACTCTGCGCCGGAGCCTGCGCCTTCGCTTCCATGACGAGGTGAACGCGGCCAGAAGGCTCGGCCTTGTTGCCCGATTCCATGTCGCCGGTGTCGGTGTTGTAGATCATGTGCTCGCCGCGGAACTCGCCGCGGCCCTGCTGGATCACGACCACGCTACCGGTCAGATCGGCGAGGCTGGTCAGCGGGTTGTAGTCGATCTTGTCGGCGTTCGCCGTCATCAGCGCGCAGTCGCCGTCGTGCACCTGCTGCATGTGCGCCTGCTTGCCGGTGAGGACGACACGCGAGGTTTCGCCGGCATTCGGGCTGTTGGCCGCAGAGGGAATCTTGTACAGCGTCGCATGCGCCGAGGTCATCTTGATCGAGCCGCGCGTGATGACGACGTTGCCGTCGAGATCGTACACGTCGGGGTCGCCCACCGCGCCCGTCTTGCTCTGCACGAACTTCGAGTAGTCCGCCTCGACGGTGGATCTCTGATCCTTGTCGGATTTCAGCGCGAATGCGTGGCCGGCGAGCAGGAGCGCAGCAACGCTGCCGGCGGCAATGACGTTCCCCATTCTCATCAGCGTTTCCCCGGTAGCGAAATCATGTGCACGTTGGACAGCAGTTCCATGGTTTTCATATCCATGTCGGCCTTCATGCCGACTCCGTAGATGGTGTCGTTCGTTTCCGTGATCGTCGTCGGTGCCGCGGTTTCCATGCGCTGGTTGCGGTGTGGCGCGTCGGCGACCGGGTGGCCCTTGGCGTCCTTGAGCTTGGGGTCGGTCGTGATGGTCAGGTCGCGCGTGTCGAGATCCACGCGCTGCGCGGTCGCGCTCGGCTCGCGGTGCATCAGCACCTTGCCTTCGAGCTTCATCACGTTGCCGTCCTTGTCGACCCAGGCCGATTCGGAGGTGCCCTTCCAGGTGTTGCTGCTGTTGTCGACGATCTCGTAGTTCGGCCGGGTGACGTAGACCGAGCCGTCGTCGCCGCGCCGGGCCATGCGCGGCCCGGTCACGGTGAACGAGTGCGCGCCCTCGCTGTCGAGCGCGTCGAGGGTGAAGTCGTTCATCGTGTAGTCCGAGCGCGGCGGGCCGGTGAAATCCTCGCTGGTGTCGCGCGCGCGCATCAGCCACACCTCCATCCACGCGGCGAACGCGATCAGGGCGAGGACGGCGACGACGAGCCAGGTGCGGCGCTCGATCATGGCGTCGCCGGAAGATCGAGCTTGCCCTGCGCGGCGAGGAGCAGATCGCACACTTCGCGCGCCGCGCCGTTGCCGCCGGCCATGCGCGTGCGCCAGAGCGCGCGCTCGCGCACGTACGGATGCGCGTTGGCCGGCGCGATCGACAGGCCGGCGCGCTGCATGGCCGGCAGGTCGACCACGTCGTCGCCGGTGTAGCAGGCGTCCGCCGGCTCGAGTTGCAGCGCCTTGAGCAGATGCTCGAAGCAGGCGAGCTTGTCGGCGCGGCCCTGGTAGACGTGGACGATGCCGAGTTCGGCCATGCGCACCGAGACGATATGGCTCGAGCGCGCGGTGATCACCGCGATCTCGATGCCAGCCGCGGCGAGGCGTTTCATGCCCGCGCCGTCGTGTGCGTGGAACGCCTTCAACTCGCTGCCGTCGGCGGCGTACCAGAGCCGCCCGTCGGTCAGCACGCCGTCGACGTCGAACACGGCAAGCTTGATGCGTGCGGCGCGTTGCAGGATGTCGGCGGGAAGATCGGTGGGCAGCATGACGTTTCGGGCGGTTTGCAGGCGGCAATTCTACAGGCAATGGGCGTTAACGCGGGCTGAGGGGGCTCGTCATTCCCGCGCAGGCGGGGGCTTTCAACAGCCGAAGGGCTGGTCATCCAGTTCTTGCTCTGGCTTTTGATCTTTATGGATTGAAGAGCAAGAGCTTCCACTCGTCCTGCGGACGAGCGGGTGACTTCTCTTTGCTCGTGCAAAGAGAAGTCACCAAGAGAAACACGC
>JAFEFQ010000044.1 GCA_018240505.1 Pseudomonadota bacterium | reverse complement strand
TGTTCGACAAGGACTTCAGCGAGCTGCGCGCGCGCGTCGTGCGCCTCGAGAACGGGCCGCCAGTCGGCTATCCGGTGCAGTTCCGCGTCTCCGGTGCCGACATCGCTACCGTGCGCGAACTCGCGCGCAAGGTCGCCGACGTCATGCGCAGGAATCCGACCCTGCGCAACGTCAACCTCGACTGGGAGGAGCCATCCAAGGTCGTCAAGCTCGACATCGACCAGGAACGCGCGCGCGTGCTCGGCGTGTCCTCGCAGGATCTCGCGAATTTCCTGCAGTCCTCGCTGTCGGGCGTGCCGGTCACGTATTACCGCGAGCGCGACCAGCTCATCGAAGTCGACCTGCGCGGCCCGACCGACGAACGCGCGCGCCTGTCGCTGCTCGAAAGCCTCGCGGTGCCGACGCCATCGGGCAAGAGCGTGCCGCTCAAGCAGATCGCGAACGTTTCCTATGGCTTCGAGGAAGGCATCATCTGGCGCCGGAACCGGCTCCCAACCGTAACAATACGCGGCGATATCTACGGCGACACCACGGCGCCGACCGTGACCGCACAGGTCTTGCCGCAGCTCGACGCGATCAAGGCCTCGATGCCGGCCGGCTATCTGCTCCAGGTCGGCGGCGCGGTCGAGGAATCGGCCAAGGGACAAACCTCCGTCAACGCGGGCATGCCGCTGTTCCTGATCGTCGTGCTGACCGTGCTGATGATCCAGCTGCGCAGCTTCTCGCGCGTGCTGCTCGTATTCCTGACCGCGCCGTTAGGCCTGATCGGCGTCACGCTTTTCCTGCTCGTGTTCCGGGTTCCGTTCGGCTTCGTCGCGATGCTCGGCACGATCGCTCTGATGGGCATGATCATGCGCAACTCGGTCATCCTCGTCGACCAGATCGAACAGGATATCGCTCAAGGTCATGAGAGATGGACCGCGATCGTCGATGCCACCGTGCGCCGCTTCCGCCCGATCGTGCTGACCGCGCTCGCCGCGATCCTGGCGATGATCCCGCTGTCGCGTTCGGCGTTCTACGGGCCGATGGCGGTCGCGATCATGGGCGGCCTGCTCGTCGCCACGGCGCTGACCCTGCTGTTCCTGCCCGCGCTGTACGCGGCCTGGTTCCGCGTGCGACGCGGCGAGCCCGCCACGCATCCTGTCGGCGATGCAGGCGTACAGGCAACTCTTGCCGCCGGCAGCCAGTGAATTGCGCCGGCCGTGCCCAAGGTCTTGACGCAATCGTTACCGATTAGTAACATCCATCCGTTACCGAACGGTAACATAGATGCACGGCCCGCGCCGGCGATGCCGGGAGAAGGACAAAGGTTTGAATGACTTCCGGCACTTAGGACGCCGCAGCGGTCTGCGGCATCGTACGATTGCCGGCATCCGATCCAGCACTTATGCTTTGAGTCTTTTCAGAAAAGCCGGAAACCCGCCATGTCGCTCAACGTCGAACTCGCACGCAACAACATGATCGAACAGCAGGTGCGCCCCTGGGACGTGCTCGACGAGCGCGTGCTCGAGGCGCTCAGCGCGATCCGGCGCGAAGACTTCCTGCCCGAGGCCGTGCAGAATCTCGCCTTCGCCGACATGGAACTGCCGCTCGGCCACGGCGAAGTCGCGCTCAAGCCGGTCATCGAGGGCCGCCTGCTGCAGGGCGTCGCGCCGTCGAGGGGCGAGAGCGTGCTCGAGATCGGCACGGGTTGCGGTTTCCTCACCGCCTGCCTCGCCCGGCTCGGCGGCAACGTGACCAGCGTCGAGCAGCATGCCGATTTCGTCGAGGCCGCACGCGCGCACCTCGCCGCCGCCGGCATCCGCAACGTGCACATCGAGCATGCCGACGCGGTCAACGCATACCGACCCGGTCAGCAGTTCGACGTGATGCTTGTCACTGGCGCCGTCGCCGAGCTTCCGCCACGCTGGCGCGAATGGATCAAGCCGGGCGGACGCCTGCTCGCGATCGTCGGCGAATCGCCGGTGCAGAGCGCCATTCTGTACACACGCGGCGGCGAATGGAGCGAACAGTCGCTGTTCGAGACCGACCTGCCCTACCTCACCCATGCAGCGCCGGCAGCGCGCTTCGCGCTCTGAGCGCGGGCGCTGCGGCATACACACAGAATTCCACAAGGAAATCATCATGCGCAAAAGTAAACAAGTGAAAAATGCCGCATCCGCCCGGATCAAGCTCGGCGTGCTCGCCGCCGCGGTCACCGCAGCCGCGCTGGCATCGCCGCTGCGCGCGGAGGATCTGAGCCAGATCTATACGCAGGCGCGCGAAGCCGATCCGACTCTCGCCGCCGCCGACGCCAACCGCCTCGCCACCAAGGAAGGCTCGCCGCAGGCGCGCGCCGCGCTGCTGCCGCAGATCAACGGCAGCTACGGCTATTCCCGCAGCGACAGCGGCAGCAACAGCCGGGCGCCGGAGCTGGTTACCCAGAACGATGGCAGCTCGCAGTACGAAGTCCTCTCGAGCGGCAGCTATCTGCGCAATCGCTCGCGTCCGGCGACGGTGCAGCTGAATCAGGTGTTGTTCAACTGGGCCGACATCACCCGCCTGCGCAGTGCGAACGCGCTGTCCGAAGGCGCCGATTTCACCTACGACGCCGCGTCGCAGGACCTGCTCGTGCGCACCGCGACTGCCTACTTCAACGTGCTCACCGCCGAAGACCAGCTCTCCTTCAGCCAGGCGAACGAGAAGTCGCTGCAGAAGCAGCTCGACCAGGCCGACGAGCGCTTCAAGGTCGGCTTGTCCGCGATCACCGACGTGCACGTCGCCCGCGCGCAGCACGACTCCGCCGTCGCCGGCGTCATCGTCGCGCAGAACAACGTCGAGACTCAGCGCGAGGCGCTCGTGCAGATCATCGGCAAGAACTTCGGCGACCTGAAGAAACTGCGCGATCCGATTCCGCTCGACAAGCCCGTGCCGGCCGACATGCAGGCCTGGGTCGATCTCGCCACGAAGCAGAATCCGTCCCTCGCCTCCGCGCAGAAATCGGTGGACTCGGCCGAATACGGCATCCAGACCGCGCGCTCCGGCCACTATCCCACGCTGAACGCGTCGCTGCAGCGCCAGGTCACGCCGGGCTGGGGCAACTCGACCTATTTCGGCTCCAACGGCGCGAACGAAGGCCCGCTGCACGGCAACAGCGTCACCGGCAACACGGCGATCGGCGTCACCCTGAGCATCCCGATCTTCTCCGGCGGCCTCGTCTCCTCGCAGACGCGCCAGGCCGTGTACCAGCGCGACGCCGCGCAGGACCAGTTCGAAATCACGCGCCGCGGCGTCTTCGCCAACACGCGCAACGCCTACCGCACGGTGATCTCGGGCATCAGCGAAGTCGAGGCGGCCAAGGCCGCCGTGGTCTCGGCGCAGAGCGCGGTCGATGCGACCCAGGCCGGCTTCGAAGTGGGGACCAAGACCATCCTCGACGTGCTCACCAGCCAGAGCCAGCTCGTCAGCGCGCAGAGCTCCTACTCGCAGGCGCGCCACAACTTCGTGCTCGCCGGCCTGCTGCTCAAGCAGGCGGCCGGCGCGATCGCGGTCAAGGACCTCGACGCGGTCAACGCGCTGCTGCAATAACGGCGCGTTTCGTCCCCCCGGCTTGTGCGGGGGACGGATCCAGCAAGGGCGCGACTTGTCGCGCCCTCATTTTTTGTTGTCGAGCGCCTTTTCCACGATCGCGAGCGTGCGCAGCACGCTGCCCTGTTCGCGTTCGAACGCCTGCTGCGCGGCGTGGCCGACGCGCTTGCGCAGGGCGCCGTCGGCGAACAGGCGCGTGATCGCGGCGCCGAGCTCGTCGCCGTCGAGCACCTGCAGCGAGGCGCCTGCCGCGGTGAGGCTCTGGTTGATCTCGGCGAAGTTGAACATGTACGGACCGACCACGATCGGCACGGCGAGCGCGGCCGGTTCGAGCACGTTGTGTCCGCCGATCGGCACGAGGCTGCCGCCGACGAAGGCGACGTCGGCCGCGGCGTAGTAGTTGAGCAGCTCGCCGAGCGTGTCGACGACGAAGCATTGCGTGTCCGATGTCGCGGTGACGTCCTCGCTGCGCGTGCGCGTGACGAAACCGAAGCTGCGGCAGGCCAGCGCCACCGGCTTGAACCGTTCGGGGTGGCGCGGCACGAGCAGCAGCAGCGCGTCGGGGAAACGCCGCAGCACTTCCGCATGCGCCTTGAGCACGGGCAATTCCTCGCCGTCGTGGGTCGAGGCGGCGATCCACACGGGGCGGCGCGCGCCCCAGGCGTCGCGCATCGCCGCGGCCTCCTCGAGCAGGTGCTTGGGCACGCTCATGTCGTACTTGAGGTTGCCGATCACGCCGAGCCGTTCGGCCTGCGCACCGAGCTCGGCAAAGCGCGCGGCGTCGGTCGCCGATTGCGCGGCGATGTAGCGCACGCCGGCCAGCGCGCGCTGCACGAGCGGGCGGATCGGCGAGTAACCGCGCAGGCTTTTCTCGGACAGGCGTGCATTGGCGATGATCAGCGGGATGTCGCGCGCCTCGCACTCGAAGAACAGGTTCGGCCAGATCTCGGTCTCCATGATCACGGCGACGCGCGGGCGAATGTGGTCGAGAAAGCGCGCAATCGACCGCGGCAGGTCGTAAGGCAGGTACAAGTTGACGACGCGGTCGCCATAGACGCGGCGCACGCGCTCGGAACCGGTCGGCGTCACGGTCGTGATCACGAATTTCATGCCGACGTAGCGCGCCATCAGCGCGTCGATCAGCGGCAGCGCGGCGTTGACCTCGCCCATCGACACCGCGTGGATCCAGATGCTTTCCTTCAACTCGATCGTGGAGTGGCCGAAACGCTCGCGCCAGCGCTCGAAGTACTCGCGATAGCGCAAGCCGCGCACCGCGAGCCGGTACAGGATCGCCGGCGTCAGCAGGTACATGGTCAGCGTGTAGAGGAGGCGACGTAGCGGCACGAATGGAGGCGCGGGAAAGAATGGCGAAGTATAGCCGCGCGCCGAATCGGACATGACCCGGCCGCCGGATCGACCGCGGTCGATCTCGTATACTCCGGCCGATGACGGCGTCCGCAAATCCCCAGCCCAGCCTGCGTTCCGCCCGCCATTGGCCTTCGTGGCTCGGCGTCGGCGTGATGAAACTCGTCGCGCTGCTGCCGTACCGCGCGCGCGACCTGCTCGGCCGCACGCTCGGCCTGCTGACGCGGCACCTGCCGGGTGGACGTCGCCGGGTCGCACAGCGCAATCTCGAAGTCTGTTTCCCCGAGCTTTCCGCGGACCAGCGCGAACGCCTGCTGCGCGCCACGCTCGCCGATCTCGGCTTCATGCTGGTCGAGTTCGCGTTCGCCTGGATGGGCAGCGAGCGCGCGCTCGCACGCGTGCCGTGCACGATCGAGGGCCTCGAACACCTCGACGCCTGCCGCCGCGAGGGCCGCGGCGCGCTCCTCGTCGGCGCGCATTTCTCGCACCTGGAATTGTGCGCGCGCCTGGTCTCTCAGCGCATCCGCATCGCCGGCATGTACCGCGTGATGGACAACCCTGTGTTCGAGCGCGAGGTACTGCGCGCGCGCCTGCGCTACGCCGAGGCGATGTACACCAAGGACGAGCTGCTCGCGACGGTGAAGTACCTGCGCCGCGGCGGTGCGCTCTGGTACGCGCCCGACCAGGACATGCGCGGCAAGGACGCGGTGTTCGTGCCGTTCTTCGGCATCGAGGCGGCGACGATCACGGCGACGCACCATCTCGCGCGGCTGTCCGGCGCCGCGGTGATCCCGTTCTTCCACCGCCGCCTGGCCGGCGGCCGCGGCTACGTGCTGCGCCTCGAAGCGCCGCTGGAGAATTTCCCGAGCGCCGACGCCACGGCCGATACCGCGCGCGTCAACGCGCAGATCGAACGCATGGTGCGTGAGGCGCCGGAGCAGTACCTGTGGGTGCACAAGCGCTTCAAATCGCGACCGCCGGGGCAGCCCCCGATCTACTGAACTGGTAGGATCGCGCCGGGGTCGCTCATGGTCGTCGCGCGCACCGCGCGGAAGGGGACACGATGACGTTTGCGTTGATGATCGCGGGTGCGGTGCTCGGCGGCTGGCTGAGCTGGATCGTGTTCGACGAATCTGTCGGTGCTCT
Organism: Pseudomonadota bacterium; assembly: GCA_018240505.1. Classification (GTDB taxonomy): domain Bacteria; phylum Pseudomonadota; class Gammaproteobacteria; order Xanthomonadales; family Rhodanobacteraceae; genus Rudaea. The sequence goes on along the minus strand of JAFEFQ010000044.1, from coordinate 4,417 downwards.
CGGCACGGCCTTCGGCATCGTCTGCGGACTGCTGTTCGCGCGCCTGATCAAGCTCGGCAAGCGCGTCGGCGAACTCGAAGCGCAGTTGAGGACAGTGGTTTCGGCGCCCGCCGCAGAGCGGCCCGCGCCGACTGTCACCGTGGCCGCGCCCATGTCACCTGCGGCATCACCCGAACCGGCCATGCCGACTTCAGGGGCAAGACCAGCGCAAACGATTTCCGCGCCGGCCGTCGCTGCGGCCACCGTGACCGATCCCGGCAAGACGACGCTCGATCTGCGCGAACCGGCGGCAGCAGCCGAAGTGCCGCATTCCGCCACGCCACCGTCTGCGCCACAACCGCGCGCTCCCGCGCCGCCACGCGCCGATCCGCCCGCGCTCGCCTGGATCAAGCGTTGGCTGAGCGAGGGCAATCCGCTGGTCAAGGTCGGCGTCGGCGTCGTGTTCTTCGGCGCCGCCTACCTGTTCAAGTACGCGGCCGACGCGGGCTGGCTGACCGTGCCGGTCGAATTCCGCTTCCTCGGCGTCGCCGCGGCCGCGCTCGCCGCACTCGCGTTCGCCTGGCGCAAGCGCGAATCGCACCGCACGTTCGCGCTGAGCCTGCAGGGCGGCGCGATCGGCGTGCTGATCCTGACCGTGTTCGCCGCGTACCGGTTGTACGCGCTGCTGCCGCCCGCGCTCGCCTTCGCCTTGCTCGTCGTCATCGTCGCCGGCGCCGGCCTGCTCGCGGTGCTGCAGGACGCGCTCGCGCTCGCCGTGCTCGCGATCCTCGGCGGCTTCCTCGCACCGATCCTCATTGCCACCGACAAGGGAAATCACGTCGCGCTGTTCTCGTACTACGCCGTGCTCAACGCAGCGATCTTCTTCATCGCCTGGATCAAGCCGTGGCGCGCGCTCAACCTGCTCGGCTTCGTCTTCACCTTCGGCGTCGGCACGGCCTGGGGCGTGCTGAAATACCGGCCGGAGCTGTTCGCCTCGACCGAGCCGTTCCTGCTGCTGTTCTCCGCGTTCTACCTGCTGATCCCGCTGCTCAACGCGCGCCGGCAGGCGCAGGAAGCAAGCGGGGCCGGATCGACTCCGGCGCCGGCATGGATCAGCGGCAGTCTCGTGTTCGGCACGCCGCTGGTCGCGTTCGCGCTGCAGGCGGGGCTGCTCGAGAACGCGCGCATGCCGCTCGCGTTCAGCGCGCTGGCCGCGGCGGCGATCTACGCCGCACTCGCCGTACTCGAACTCAAGCGCTGGCGCCTGCAATTGCTCGGCGAATCGCACGCGCTGCTCGCGCTCGGCTTCGCCACGCTGGCCGTGCCGCTCGCGCTCTCGGCGCAGGCGACCGCGTGCACGTTCGCGCTCGAAGGCGCGGCGCTGGTCTGGCTCGGCCTGCGCCAGGCGCGCCGCATCCCGCGCTGGATCGGCTACGCGCTGCAGGGACTGGCAGGCGCGATCTTCGGCGAACGCTTCGCCACCGCCGCGGAGACGACGCCGATCCTCAACGGCACGTTCCTCGGCGCGGCACTCCTCATGCTCGGCGGTCTCGTCAGCGCACGTCTGCTGCAGCGTCGCGATGCGCGCGCACCCTTGACTCTGCTGTTCCTGGTCTGGGGCGGCTTCTGGTGGTACCTCGCCGGCGGCAACGAAATCGAACGCTTCGTCGCGCACGCGCGCCACTGGGACGCATGGCTCGCCTTCCTCGCCGGCAGTGCGCTGATCGCCGTCGAAGCTTCACGCCGGATGGTTTGGCGCGAATTGCTGGCTCCAGCCGCCGTCACGATCGTGCTCGGCCTGCCGTTCGTCGGCCTGACCATGCTCGACGCGCACGGCCCGCTCGAAAGCTGGCATCTCGCCGCCTGGGCGCCGTGGCTGATCGCGGCCTGGCGTACGCTGCCGGCGGTCGCCGACGAGAATCCGCGTGCGGCGCGCATCCTGCATTTCGTTTATTTGTGGATTTGTGTACTTTTGCTTGCGCTCGAACTCGGCCACCTCGGTCACGATCACCTGCGCCTGCGCGGCATCTGGTTCGCGCTCGCCCTGCTCGCGCCGCTCGCGGCGGCGTACCTGCTCGTGCTGCGCCGCTCGTTGCTCGTGCGCTGGCCGCTGGCCGCCGAAGCGGACGCGTCGCGCACGCCGCTGCTGGCCAGCCTCGCTACAGTCATGGGCATCGCCTGGCTCGCCGGCCTGATGCAGGAAGGCGAGCCGGCGCCGCTGCCCTACCTGCCCGTGCTCAACCCGCTCGAACTCGCGCAGATCGCCTGGCTCGTCCTGCTCGCGCTCTGGTACCGCCAGGCGCAGGGCGAAGGCCGGGTGTTCTTCGATGCCGAGTTGCGCGCACGCGTGCTCGCCGTCGCCGGTCTCGTCCTGCTGACCACGATCACGTTGCGCTGCGTGCACTTCGCAGGCTCCGTGGCGTGGGACGCGGGCATGGCCTCCTCGCCGCTGGCGCAATCGGCACTGTCGATCGTGTGGACGCTGGCCGGTATCGCGGCGATGCTCGTCGGCAAGCAGCGCGGTTCGCGCGCGGTCTGGTTCGGCGGCGCGGCATTGATGGCACTCGTGCTGGTCAAGCTGATGCTGGTCGACCGCAATCATCTCAACGACCTTTCCGCCATCCTGGGTGTGCTCGTGGTCGGCGTGCTGCTCGTCGCGGTCGGCTACTTCGCGCCTGTGCCGCCGAAGACGTACGCCGCCGGAGAAAAGGCATGAAGCGCATCGCCGCATTGTGCGTGGTCGTTCTCGCCGCCGCGGCGCACGGCGACGAGTTGAAGCGCTACGCGTATTCCTGGCCGCTCACGCTGGCCGGCGACAGCGCGGCCTGGCAGGTCGAACTGCCGCTCGAGGTCTACCCGTCGCTGACCGATCCGCAATTGCGCGATCTCGTCGTCGTCGACGCCCAAGGCAATGCGGTGCCGACCGCGGCGCGTGCGGCCGACCCCGCGACCAGCGTGTCCGCACGCAGCGAACTGCCGCTGTTCGCGCTGCCCGCCGGCCTGCCCGCGGGTGCGGCCGACGGCCCGCTCGACCTGCGCATCGAACGCGACGCGGACGGACGCCTGCGCAGCATCGGCGCCGATCTCGGCGCGGCAAGCACGAAAACCGCAACGGCCTCGCAGGATTATCTGATCGATGCGGGCCGGCTCGACGCGACTATCGACAGCCTGCGCCTCGACTGGGACGAGGGCGCAGGTACGGTCAACGCGCAATTCGCGCTTGGCGCGAGCGACGACCTGCAGAGCTGGCGCAGCATCGTCGCCAGCGCGAACGTGCTCGACCTCGCCCAGGACGGCAACCGCCTCGAACTGCATGAGATCGGCGTGCGCGGCGTGCACGCGAAATACCTGCGTCTGCGCCGCCTCGACCACGGCGCCGCATTGCCCGGCTTGCGCGTCAGCGTCGTCACCTCGGCGCAGAGCGGTCCGCCGCGCGCCGCGCGCGAATGGCTCGCGCCCGCGCCGATCGACGCCGCCGCAACCGGCACGCCGATGCCCGGCGGCGGTGTCGAGTATCGCTACTCGCTGCCGGCCGCGCTGCCGGTCGAAGCGATCAAGCTCGATCTCGGCATAGACAATTCGGTCGCGCGCATCGACATCGCAAGCCGCAGCGGCGCCGCGCAGGCGTGGACCACCCGCGCGCAGCTCACGGCGTTTCGCCTGCGGCAGGGCGATGATGCGATCATCAACGACGCGACGACGCTGCCTGGCCCGGCGCGCGATCGCGAATGGCGCGTGCAATCGGCGACACCACTCAGCCACGCGCCGACCTTGAATCTCGCCTGGCGCCGCGATCGCTTCGTCTTCCTCGGCGAAGGCAAGCAGCAATACCGGCTGGTCGCCGGCAGCGCGACCGCACGGCGCGCGGACTATCCGGTCGAGGTCGCGCTCGCCCAGCTGCGCAGCAAGCTCGGCACCGGCTGGCAGCCGCCGCTGGCCATCGTCGGCACGCGCGAAACCCTGGCCGGCGACGCCGCGTTGAAGGCGCCGACGCCCACCTCGAAATACGACTGGAAGACGTTTCTGCTCTGGGGCGTGCTCGTCGCTGCGGCGGCGGCGATCGGTTATCTCGCGCTGAGCCTGCTACGCGGGCAAAAGTCTTCTTCGTAGAGGTCGATTCATCGCGCCTTGCTTTTGCTTGTCGTTCCCGCAACTGCGCGCGCCGGAGTACGCGCGAACCTTCGCGCAGCGAATGGTCCGAAGGGCGAGCGCCTGGATGGCGCGAGTAAAGCTGGCATCCAGCCGCTTTGGCTTTTGTTTGCGATGATCAAAGGCAAGAGCTTCCACTCGCCTGCGGCGAGCGGCTTACTTTTCTTCAGCAGCGAAGAAAAGTAAGCAAAGGACGCCGCCCCCGACACCGCACCTCGCGCGCAGTGCGCGCGAGGTGCCCTGCGCTTCTCGGCACCGGCGGGTCGGCGCGAACTCGCGCATCCCTGCG
>JAFEFQ010000043.1 GCA_018240505.1 Pseudomonadota bacterium | reverse complement strand
TCATCGTCACCTTGGGCACCGCGCGCGACGCGCAGATCATCGACGCGCCGGAAGGCGAGTCGAAGGATCCGTTCCTGTTCCACTACAACTTCCCGCCGTTCTCGGTCGGCGAAGCCGGCCGCTTCGGCGCGCCGAAGCGCCGCGAGATCGGCCACGGCCGCCTCGCCAAGCGCGGCGTGCAGGCGGTCAAGCCGACGATGGAAGCCTTCCCGTACGTGGTGCGCGTCGTCTCGGAAATCACCGAATCGAACGGCTCCTCGTCGATGGCCTCGGTCTGCGGCTCTTCGCTGGCGATGATGGACGCGGGCGTGCCGCTCAAGGCGCCGGTCGCGGGCATCGCGATGGGCCTGGTCAAGGAAGGCGAGCAATTCGTCGTGCTCAGCGACATCCTCGGCGACGAGGATCATCTCGGCGACATGGACTTCAAGGTCGCCGGTAGCGCCGACGGCATCAGCGCGCTGCAGATGGACATCAAGATCGACGGCATCACCGAGGAGATCATGAAGGTCGCGCTCGCGCAGGCCAAGCAGGGCCGTCTGCACATCCTCGGCGAAATGGGCAAGGTCATCACGACCTCGCGCACCGAGATGAGCGAGTTCGCCCCGCGCCTGATGACGATGAAGATCCACCCGGACAAGATTCGCGAAGTCATCGGCAAGGGCGGCAGCGTGATCCGTTCGATCACCGAGGAAACCGGCGCGACGGTCGACATCAGCGACGACGGCACGATCGTCATCGCCTCCGTCAATCGAGAAGCGGCAGATGCCGCGAAAGCGCGCATCGAGCAGATCGTCTCCGACGTCGAGCCGGGCCGCATCTACGAGGGCAAGGTCGCCAAGCTCATGGACTTCGGCGCATTCGTCACGATCCTGCCGGGCAAGGACGGCCTCGTCCATGTCTCGCAGATCTCCAACGAGCGCGTCGAGAAGGTCTCCGACAAGCTCAAGGAAGGCGACATCGTCAAGGTCAAGGTGCTCGAGGTCGACAAGCAGGGCCGCATCCGCCTGTCGATGAAGGCGGTCAACGAGGGCGAAGCGGCGTAAATGGCGCTTCCTTCAGTAGCAAAGAAAAACCCGGCCTTGTGCCGGGTTTTTCGTTTCGAATTCTCAGATCGTCTTACCTCCACCGATCTTCAGGATTTTTCTCCGAGTCGAAGCGGATCGCAAATTGGCTCAATGCGGCTTTCCAGTCGCGAATCGGCATCGTCCATTTCCTGCTGTTGTTGTGCGTAGCCGGCAATCCTCGACCACTTCGAGAAGCACGGTGCGCTGTCGCAGGCGCACTGTCGGCCTGCCGCGCGCGCACCGCCCAGTGTCGTGGCGGCGTGACGCCGCGATGGCTTGATTCCACCACGTCGCCGCCACGCCACGAACAGAAAAAGGTAGAACAGAAAAGGTGACGGACGGCGGAACAGAAAAGGTGACGGAGGAAATATCTGTTTCAAACGAATATTTCCTCCGTCACCTTTGCCCATGCAAATACACACGCAATCGGCGTATCTTCCCGAACGACGACTCGGCGTTGAAGTCGCTGTATCTGGCGATCCGGGAGGCGAGCAAGCGATGGCGCGGGGTGCATCACGGAAGCCCGCGTTGCAGGTGTTCCAAATCCTGTTCGGCGAAGAACGCGTACCGATCAGCGGATGAGACCCGAAACGGCAGTTACACAGTTGGATTTACAGACCCTCGCCCACTATCATCTCCTTGGCGACTTCCTCGTTTCCCCGCATAACTGTGACCATCACCTTGTCTCCTTCATGCTGGGCGTACCGAAGTCTGTAGAAGTCATCCATGCGGGTGATCTTTTGCCCCCCATATTCAATCATTACATCGCCAGCCTTGACTCCGGCCCGGTCGGCGGGACCACCCTGACGAACCTCGGCAAGCCTCATACCTCCGTGTTCCCAGTGATAGTCCGGCGTAACGCCGATATCGGGAGGAAGTTGGGTCGTATGGCCAAAGGTAATTCTCCATCCCTCGCGACTTCTCACGAGCACCATACTTTCAACAAAGATTGCGCGCCACTTGCTGCCTCCGAGCGTCGCGCGGCCGGCGGGAGTATCTGCTGTCCAAGTGCTGTGCAGCGTCAATGTCACCACGGCGACATTGTTTTCTAAGTTAGCTACCGCGTCCCGGGGTCCATATTCGAACCGGATGCCAGTGTCCTTAAAAGGCTGAAAGGTCTGACGCAGGTCAGGTTCTACAGGATGGGAATACGACTCCTCGATCCAACGAGCGTTCGGAGTGACCAAGGAGTCCGCCTTATCAAAATCGTACGCCTGAACGGCCCGCTCAAATGCCAAAGCAGCATTGATAGCCGCCTTTTTATCGTCCTCCTGCAGCTTGGCGCGCGTACCACAAGCGGCAAGCAGCCCGACAACCAGCGCGACCGCTGCGAACGTCAATCGGATTCGAAATCGCATCGTTAATTCCTGGAAGGTAATTCTCAGGTGATTATTGTTACGCTATTCAGTGCAGGTTTGCCGCACAACTCGACCGTTTGGTCCAGAAACTTCCCGTCAAGCTCCGGCGCGCGCAGGGTTATCGGGTCAGCCTGTTTTTCCTCGGATTGCCCGATGCAGAAACCGCCATCGCCCGCGTGGCCGAGCGCGTGCGTCAGGGCGGCCACGACATTCCGGAAGCGGTGATCCGCCGCCGTTTCGTCGCAGGCCACGAAAACTTCCAGCGACATTACCGTGCCGCGGTCGACGACTGGGCGGTGTACGATAACGCCGGCGATTCGCCGACTCTGCTCGAATGGGGAGAAAACCCGTGATGCGACTGGACTTGTCCAAAGCCAAAAATCCCGACCTGCGCGCTTCGCTTGCCGCCATGCATCGTGCGGCGGAACTGGCGCGCAAGACAGCCTTGCAAACCAATACCGCTCTCGTGGTGGTGAAGGACGGCAAGCTTGTGCGTATTCCCGCCGAACAGTTGCGCATGCAGGCCGAGACGAGATGAATGTTTGTCCATCGCAAGAAGTTCAACCCAACGTCGCGATTGGCCTCAATCGGACACGGTGCATTGGCCTGCGCTGACCTGATGCGATGCACAACAACGCGTGCTAGCATCGAATTCCCTCCGGAGACGTGCGCATGAGCGAAAACAAGAGCATGAACGACTGGTTGAAGGACTGGGACGCGCTGCAGCGCCAGTATTTCAACGCCTGGTCCGATCTAGCGCAGAAGGCGCCCGGGGCAGCATCCGGCGTGCCGCCGTTTGCCGTGATCAATCCGTTCGTGATGGGCGGCGCGAATCCGTTTGCCCCGCCTCCCGCAGCCCAGCCCGGGGGCTTTGCCGGCTTCGCCCCATTCAATCCGTTTGCCGGCGCGGCACCATCCGTGCAATCGCCGTGGCACGAGGGTCTGGAGCAATGGTCGCGAATGTTCGCCGACGCGGGCAAGCAGAGTGAGACGGCCGAGCGCCTGACCGAGAGTGCAAAGGCCTACGTCGCGATGATGCAATCGCTGCTTGGCGCATCGGCGCCGGGCGAGGCGGCGGCGAATCCCGCGCAGCCGTGGCTCGATGCGGTGCGTGGCGCGGCCGGCGCGGCCATTCCCGGCTTCGATCCAGCCACGAATCCGTTCGCCAAGGCGTTGCGCGAGGTGGCCGGCAAGGGCGCGCAGGGCTTCGCCGAGCTGCCCGCGGCATTCGCGCCGTACATCGAGCAGATGCGCAAGGAAGGCCTGTCGTGGCTGCAGATGCCGGCGTTCGGTCTGGCGCGCGAGCATCAGGAACACTATCAGCGCACCGCGCTCGCCCTGGTCGAATACCAGCAGGCATTGAGCGCATACAACCGGCTGATGCTCGAGGCGAGCCGGCGCGGCAACGAATTGTTCGAACGCAAGCTCGCCGAGCGCGGCGAGCCGGGACGGGCGATCGAGTCGCTCAAGGCACTGTACGACCTCTGGGTCGACGCGATGGAGGATGCCTATGCCGAGATCGCGTTGTCGGAGGAGTACAGCCGCGTCTACGGCGCGCTGGCCAACGCGCAGATGCGCGTGCGCAAGCAGATCCAGACCGAAGTCGAGCGCGTCAGTCGCGAACTCGGCATGCCGACGCGCAGCGAACTCGACAGCCTGGGCAAGCGCGTGCACGACCTGCGCCGCGAATTGCGTGACGGCGTCGGCGCAGGCGACGGGGGCGTGGTCGAAGCGGAAATCGCGGCGTTGCGCGGTGAAGTCGCGGCGTTGAAGAAATCGTTGGCGCAGGCGAGTGCGAAGAATTCCAATGCCGCGGTGAAGCCGGCGGCGCCCGTTGCGGTCGCGGCGAAACCGGCTGCTGTGCCGGTGACGAAATCGCGGCCTGCGGCGAAGCCCGCGCGCCGCCGCAACGGGGCGACGAAATCACGCGCCGCCGCGGCCGTGGTGCGTCCGCGTCCGGCCGACGAGGCGACTGACAAGGCGAAGGCGAGCTCGTTCGCCGACGCGGTCGCGGCGATGCAGCGCCGTGTCGCGCGCAAACCGAAGCTGCGCGCGGCTGCGGCGCAGATGACGAAGCCGAGCAAGGGCGGCAAGGCGGACAAGAAAGGCGGCAGGAAGAAGTAGCTTTTTTGCCCGTCATTCCCGCACGCTCTTGGCGGGAATCCAGCGACTTTCTTCTTCTGCCGCTTTTCAAGAGCAAAGGCACTGGAGTCCCGCCAGAAGCACGCGGGAATGACCTAACCCGAAGGCATCGTAAACATGAACCCCATCCGCATCGCCCCCCAGAAAGCCTACGAAGAGGCGCAGAAATTCCAGCAGAAGATCGCCGCCGGCATGCAGGTGCTGCGCACGCTCGACGACGTGCATTACGGCGCCACCGAGAAGGAAGAGGTCTATCGCGAGGACAAGCTCGTGCTGTACCGCTTCAAGGGGCCGCACAAGCCGACCGCGAAGGTGCCGATCCTGATCAGCTATGCGCTGGTCAACCGGCCGTACATGGTCGACCTGCAGGACGACCGCTCGCTGGTGAAGAACCTGCTCGCGCTCGGCGAGGACGTGTACCTGATCGATTGGGGCTATCCCGACGCATCCGACAAATTCCTCACGCTCGACGACTACATCAACGGCTACATCAAGCGCTGCGTCGATGTCGTCGCCAGGCGCCACAAACTCGCCAAGATCAACCTGCTCGGCATCTGCCAGGGCGGCGCATTCAGCCTGTGCTTCGCCTCGATCTATCCCGAGAAGGTCCAGAACCTGATCACGATGGTGACGCCGGTCGATTTCCAGACGCGCGACAACATGCTCTCGAACTGGGTGCAGCACCTCGACGTCGACCTGTTCGTCGACACGCTAGGCAACGTGCCGGCCGACCTGATGAACTACTGCTACCTGATGCTCAAGCCCGTGCGCCTGAACCAGCAGAAATACATCGGTCTCGTCGACATCCTCGACGACAAGGCGGAGCTGGAAAATTTCCTGCGCATGGAGAAGTGGATCTTCGACAGCCCCGACCAGGCCGGCGCCGCGTTCCGCCAGTTCATCAAGGATTTCTACCAGGGCAACAAGCTGGTCAACGGCGGTTTGAAGATCGGCAACAAGTCGGTGGACCTTGCGAACCTCGATGCGCCCGTGCTCAACATCTTCGCCGAGCAGGACCATCTCGTGCCGCCCGACGCCTCGCGCGCGCTGCGCGGGCGCATCGGCTCGGACGACTACACCGAACTCGCGTTCAAGGGCGGGCACATCGGCATCTATGTCTCCGGCCGCGCCCAGCGCGAGGTGCCGACGGCGATCCACGAGTGGCTCGCGGCGAGGACGTAGAAGCCTCGCCTGCCTTCTCCCGGCGGGGGAAGGGGAGGAGGAAAGCGTTCAGCGCTTCTTCTTTTTCGGCGCCGGCGCCGCTTTCGCCGCGGCGGGCTTCGGCTTCGCGCCGTCCGCCTTCGCGCTCTGCTCGAAGATGTTGGTGTAGAACAGCTCGGTCGCCCTGAGTGCCATTTCCAGGGTCTGCTTCTGCGAGGCGTTGCTTGTCGCGATCGATTCGCGCATCAGATCGAACAGTTCCGACCAGAGCTGGCGCAGGCTGGCGATGTCCTTGACGTGCGAGGTCTGGGTCATCAGCCGCGTCATCGCGTCGACGTGGAATTGCACCGTGCGGATCGTGAGGTCGAAGGCCTGGTCGCTGCCTTCGAGACCGAGCTTTGCGGCCTGTTGCAGTCGATCGCTCGCTTCGCGGCCGAGGAAATACAGTTGACCTGGATTGAATTGCAGCATAAGCCCTCCCGATGGTTCGCGTGGTCCGTCCGATTTTGGGTCTGCGCAACAAGAATACAACCGCTCGGGTGAACGGCGCTTGTGCGCCGCGGGAAACTCCGGCAGATCAGTCGCGCTCGCGCCAGGATTGCAGAGCCAGCCGCATCGCCTCGAACTGGCCGGCGACGCGCGTGCAGGCGTCGCAGGCGAGCAGATGCAGGCGCAGACGCAGGCGCTGGGGCCAGGGCAGGGGGCGCTCCATGCGTTGCGAGAGCAGGCGCGAAGCGTGCTGGCAGGTAATCCGGAACATCGGGTGCCTGGCCAGATTACGCACGACCGAAACCCGTGCCTTCGAGACAGCTGCGCAGCATCATCCTTGCCCGATAGAGTTGAACCCAGACATTGGACGGCGTGATCCGCAAATCCTTACACAGCTCGTCGGTGTCGCTGCCGAACACCTCGCGCAGCACGAACAACTGGCCGATGCGCGTGGGCAGCTTTTCGATGCAGCGCTGCACGGCGACGAGGAACGCATCCTGCTGCGCCAGGTCGGCCGGGTTGCCGGCGTCGAGCGGCTGGCGCGCGTAGTGACCGGTCGCGTCGAACAGGCGGTCCAGGTCCTGCTCGCCGTTCTCGCCGGTTTCCGGCAGCGGCTCCTCGCGCCATTGCTTGCGCACGAGGTCGACGATGTGGTTTTTGAGGATCGCCGTGAGCCAGGTGCGCAGCGAACTCTTGCCGGCGAAACCGGCGCGCTTCTCGTAGGCCTGGGTCAGCACGTCCGAAACCGCATCCTCGGCGAGATGCTCGTCGCGCAACTCCAGCCACGCGATCCTCAGCAGGTAGGTCCGATGCGTGGCCAGTACGTCGAAGTCGATCGCGACGGAGGCGGAGGAAGCGGTGGGGCCACCAGTTTCCATGCGATGCGTTGGCCGGGATGGAGGCGGAATTATGCCATCAGGGCGGTCCTGCTGCTTCGCGCAAGGCGCGTCCACTTGCGCAGCCGTAGCTGCGCCGCCATGCGCGGTTGCATGAAGCGTTCACCGTGGAAGATCCAGAACTGAAGGGCCGAGACGATTGTCGGGTACGAACAATCCGGCTCGATGCCGCGGCTTTCCGTAGGGGAAAGCGCAGTTCCAGCGAAAACGGTTCATGCACGTGAAAGCTTGCCCTTTACGACGCTTGCGGCATGCCATGGGGCGACAGGCAGGCGACGGCGGCGACCGGATTGGAACCTGGACCGGCGAGTTCAGGGGAGGCCGGCAGCGACGTTTTCAGAATATCCGCAGACGCGCTTGCTAAAATCCGCACCCTTTCTCCATCCAACCCGGCCCGCCCCATGGACCAGATTCTCTTCCACCTGAATTTCTTCCATCTGTTCAAGGTGTCCGTCACCGGCTGGAAGCTCGTCGGTTTTCTCGGCACGGTGCTGTTCACCGCACGCTGGTTCGTGCAGTTCTATGCGACGAAGAAACTGAAGCGCGTCACCGTGCCGATGATGTTCTGGTACCTCTCGGTCACCGGCAGCGTGCTCACGCTGGCCTACTTCATCTGGGGCAAGAATGATTCGATCGGCATCATCCAGACCGCGTTTCCGATGTTCGTGTCGTTCTACAACGTGTACGCGCACCTGCGCCACCGCGACCTGAGCACGGGCGAGCACGAGGAACGGTAGTTCCTGCGATCTTCCATGATCGCGAGAATCAAGAAACGGTCATCCGTGGCCGCACTTTTCACAAAGAGCTACTCAACTATTCGGGATCGTAGTCGAGATTCGACGCGAGCCAGCGCTCGGTTTCGGCCAGGGTCCAACCCTTGCGTTTCGCGTAGTCTTCGACCTGTTCTTTCGTGACCCGGCCGAGCACGAAGTACTGGCTGTCGGGATGGCTGAAGTACCAGCCCGACACGGCGGCGGTCGGATACATCGCAAAGCTTTCGGTCAGCTCGATGCCAGCGTTGCGCGTCGCGTCGAGCAGCGCGAACAGCGTGCCCTTCTCGGTATGGTCCGGGCAGGCCGGGTAGCCGGGAGCGGGGCGGATGCCGCGGTATTTCTCGGCGATCAGATCCGCGTTGCCCAGCGCCTCGTCGGCCGCGTAGCCCCAGAACTCCTTGCGCACGCGCTCGTGCAGGCGCTCGGCGAACGCTTCGGCGAGACGATCCGCCAGCGCCTTGAGCAGTATCGAGGAATAATCGTCGAACGACTTGCCGAATTCCTCGAGCTTCTCCTCGATGCCGATGCCGGCGGTGACAGCGAAGCCGCCGATCCAGTCCTGCCTGCCCGATTCCTTCGGCGCGATGAAATCGGCGAGGCAGAAATCGGGACGGCCGGGCGGCTTGTCGGCTTGCTGGCGCAGGAAGTGCAGAGCGGTTTTCTTTCCGGGTTCGAGCGACACTTCGACATCGTCGCCGACGCGCGCGGCTGGCCAGAAGCCAATCACGGCGCTGGCCTTGAGCCACTTCTCCGCGACGATCTGCTTCAGCATCTTCTGCGCGTCGTCGAACAACTCGCGCGCCTGTGCGCCGACAATGGCGTCGTCGAGGATCTGCGGATAGTGCCCGGCGAGTTCCCAGGTGTTGAAGAACGGCGACCAGTCGATGCGCTCGACGATTTCGGCGAGCGGATAGTCAGCGAACACGGTGATGCCGGGCCGGTTCGGCGCGGGCGGCGCATAGGTTTCCCATTTTCCGTCGAACGCCTGCCCGCGTGCGTGGCCGAGCGACACCAGGCGCTTGGCCGGGCCGCGGTCTTTGTGGCGTTCGCGGATCTCGGCATACTCGGCGCGGATTTTCGCCATGAAGCCGTCGACGAGATCCTTGGAAATCAGCGACTGCGCGACGCCGACCGCGCGCGAGGCGTCCTTCACCCACACGGTCGGCGACTTGTAGTGCGGCTCGATCTTCAGCGCCGTGTGCGCGCGCGAGGTCGTCGCGCCGCCGATCAAGAGCGGCACATGGAAATCCTGGCGCTGCATCTCGCGCGCGACGTGGCTCATCTCTTCCAGCGACGGCGTGATCAGCCCGGACAGGCCGATCATGTCGGCGTTCTCGGCCTTCGCCACATCGAGAATCTTCTGCGCCGGCACCATGACGCCGAGGTCGACCACGTCGAAGTTGTTGCAGCGGAGCACGACGCCGACGATGTTCTTGCCGATGTCGTGCACGTCGCCCTTGACCGTGGCCATGATGATCTTGCCGTTCGACTTGCCGGCGTCGCCGGTGCGTGCCTTCTCGGCCTCGATGAACGGCAGCAGGTAGGCCACGGCCTTCTTCATCACGCGCGCCGACTTCACGACCTGCGGCAGGAACATCTTGCCCGCGCCGAACAGGTCGCCGACGACGTTCATGCCGTCCATGAGCGGACCTTCGATCACATCGAGCGGACGTGTGCATTGCAGACGCGCTTCCTCGGTATCGACTTCGGCCCAGGCGTCGATGCCGTGCACAAGCGCGTGGCTCAGGCGCTCGCGCACCGGCAGTTCGCGCCAGGCCAGCGTCTCGGTTTCCGCGGCAGCGCCTTTCTTGCTCTTGTACTTTTCCGCGATTTCGAGCAGGCGCTCGGTCGCGTCGTCGCGGCGGTTGAGCACCACGTCCTCGACGCGCTCGCGCAGCTCCGGATCGAGGTCGTCGTAGATCGGCAGCGCGCCGGCGTTGACGATGCCCATGTCCATGCCGGCCGCGATCGCGTGGTAGAGGAACACGCTGTGGATCGCGCCGCGCACGGTCTCGTTGCCGCGGAACGAGAACGACACGTTCGACACGCCGCCGGAAACGTGGCAGTGCGGCAGCGTCGCCTTGATCGCGCGCGCCGCCTCGATGAAGTCGACCGCGTAGTTGTTGTGTTCCTCGATGCCGGTCGCGATCGCGAAGATGTTCGGATCGAAGATGATGTCCTCGGGCGGGAAGCCGACCTGCTCGGTCAGGATCTTGTAGGCGCGCGCGCAGATCTCGACCTTGCGCGCCTTGGTGTCGGCCTGGCCGGTCTCGTCGAACGCCATGACGACCACGGCCGCGCCGTAGGCGAGCACCTTGCGCGCGTGTTCGAGAAAAATTTCCTCGCCTTCCTTGAGCGAGATCGAGTTGACCACGCCCTTGCCCTGCAGGCAGCGCAGGCCGGATTCGATCACCGTCCACTTCGACGAATCGACCATGACCGGCACGCGCGCGATGTCGGGCTCGGCGGCGATCAGGTTGAGGAATTTTTCCATCGCCTTTTCGGAGTCGATCAGGCCCTCGTCCATGTTGACGTCGATGATCTGCGCGCCGTTCTCGACCTGCTGGCGCGCGACTTCGACCGCCTCGTCGTAGCGGTCTTCCTTGATCAGCTTCTTGAACGCGGCCGAGCCGGTGACGTTGGTGCGCTCGCCGACGTTGACGAAGAGCAGGTCCGGCGTGATGACGAACGGTTCGAGACCGGAAAGGCGGGTGTGGCGGGAGAGTGTGGTCATCGTTGTTTTGCTTTTCTTTCTTCT
>JAFEFQ010000042.1 GCA_018240505.1 Pseudomonadota bacterium | reverse complement strand
CCGCCGAACAATGCCGCGCGCTGATCGCCGCGTTCGAGGCCAGCGACAACATCGCCCGCGGCGCAATGGGCGGCGGCGTCGAGACCTCGATGAAGAACAGCTGGGACATCTGCATTTCCGACGATGCACGCTGGAAGCAGGCCGAAGGCGCGCTCAACAACGCGATGCTGCGCAGCCTGCTCGCCTACCTGCGCAAATATCCGTACACGATCCTGGGCCCGGTCTGGCTGCGCATGAAGGATCCGCAGACCGGCGGCTCGACCCTGCTCGACCCGGACGGCCTCGTCGCGCTCGACGATACGCGCCTGACCGCGCTCGTGATGAAGGCCTTCCGTCCCGGCCGGATCAACGTGCAGAAATACATCGCCGACGAGGGCGGCTATCCGCGCTGGCATTGCGAGGTCTATCCGGAAAGAAAACCCGACACGCTGAGCCGCACGCTGTTGTGGACGCTCTATCTCAACGACGGTTTCGGCGAAGGCGAAACCGAGTTCTATCACCAGCAGCGCAAGATCACGCCGAAGACCGGCAGCCTGCTGATCGCGCCCGCCGGCTTCACCCATACGCACCGCGGCAATATGCCGAAGGGCGGGCACAAGTACATCGCGACGTCGTGGGTGCTGTTCCAGAGTGCCGAGGTGCTGTACGGCGCGCAGCCACAGGAAGCGCCGCCGGCACAGGCCGCGCGCTAAAGCCCGGCCGCCATCGCCACGAGCGACGGCGGCGGCGTCTCGGGACACTCGCACCGGCCGCACAGCGAAGAGCGCGGCGGCGTGCTCTACGTCAATCCGGGCAGCGCCGGCCCGCGCCGCTTCAAGTTGCCGGTCACGGTCGCCGAACTCGTCATCGCCGGCAACGCGGTCGCCGCGCGCATCGTCGAGCTCGACCGTGCCTAGCGCGGCGGCGGCGACGGCTCTCAATACCCCGCGGTCGCCTGCCGGTAGCTTTCGTGCGCGCTGTGGCCGACCAACGGCAAGCCGAGCCGAGCACCTTGGCGCGGGGGTTCAATCGTGCGCGACCGCGCACAAAATCGAAGCCGCGCCCGGTCTATGCTCCGCCCCGGAATTTCATGTCGCGACCGGGCGCAGCCGGGCGCGGACCGGCAGCAACCCATCCCAACCGGACTCGAACGATGCGATATTCGCCTGGCCCCGTGTTCGCACTCATGTTGACGTGGATTTTTGCGGCGACGGCGCAGGCCACGCCGCGCTTCCCGCCCGGCGCGGTCTGGAACCAGGACATCTCCGCACAGGCGCCGGACCCGAACTCGGCAAGGATGATCGCCGCCAGCGTCGGCTGGGGCACGGGAACGACGCAGTTCCAGATCGATTTCTCGATGCACACGCTCTACACCGCCGGACAGTCGGTGACGCCGACCGCGCTGGTGCAGGAATCGGGTTATTACCTGCCCGACTGCGACACCGGCCTGAACGTGCCGCTGCCGGCGACCGGGGCCATCGAAGGCTCGAACAACTACAGCTGCAACATCGCCAGCAACGACTGCCATCTGTTCGTCGTCGACGGCAATACGCTGTACGAGTCCTACCAGACGACCGTGGATGGCAGCGGCCTGCATTCGATGTGCCTGGTGAAATGGCGACTCGATCTGGTCTACCCGCAGAACGGCCGCGGCGACGGCTGCACGAGCGCCGACGCCGCGGGTTTCCCGATGGCGCCGCTGATCTTCGGTCCCGACGAGGTCTACGCGGCGATGCAGGGCAGCGGCGACCTCGGCCACGCGATCCGTTTCGTCATGCCGAACAACCGCATGCGCCGCGGCGCCTACGTGTATCCGGCGAGCCACAACGGCGCGCCGAGTTCGTCTTCGCCCGACGCGATCCCGTACGGCGCGCACCTGCGTCTGCAGGCCGGGTTCAACATCTCCGCCTACAACCCGGCCGCGCAGGTCATCCTGCGCACGCTGAAGAAGTACGGGATGTTCCTCTCCGACGGCGGCTCGGTGCCGCTGACCGCGGACGACGGCATGTTCAGCGCGCGCAAGTGGACGGACAGCAACATCAACATCGACTCGCATTCGCTGTTCGGCGTGGCGCTGGGCAATTTCGACGTCATGCCGCTGGGTCCGGTGGTCGCCTACGACAACAGCAGTGCGTCGGCGGAATGCGTGCGCAACGGCTTCGGCGCGTTGCCGCCGCCGACATTTCCGGCGCGCATTCTCGACACGCGCGCGGGATATGCCACGATCGACGGCCTGTTCGCCGGCGGCGGCGCGTTCGCTGCGGGATCGACGCGCGACCTGTCCGTCGCCGGTCGCGGCGGCGTGCCCGCAAGCGGTGCCACCGCGGTCATGCTCAACCTGACCGCGACCAATACGACCGCGCCCGGCTTCGTCACCGCATGGCCGAGCGGGACAGCCTGGCCGGGCGCATCGAATCTCAATTTCGGCGCCGGGCAGACGGTGCCCAACCTGGCGCTCGCCAAACTCGGCAACGGCGGCAGTGTCTCGCTGTTCAACTCCGCCGGCAGTACCGACCTGATTGCCGATGTCGCCTGGTATTTCAATGCCTCGTCGCAGGTGACGGCACTCGTTCCGGCGCGCATCCTCGACACGCGGCCCGGATTCACGACCGTCGATGGCCTGTTTGCCGGCAGCGGCGCGCTGGCCGGCGGCCAGAAGCTCGACGTCCAGGTCACGGGACGCGGCAACGTTCCGGCCAGCGGTGTCGGCGGCGTCGTCATGAACGTCACCGCGGTCAGTCCCAACGCGAGCGGATTCATCACGGCATGGCCAAGCGGCCAGGCGCAGCCGCTCGCCTCCAACCTCAACTTCGTGCCGGCACAGACCATCCCGAATCTCGTGATCACAGGCGTCGGCACGAATGGCGAGGTATCGCTGTTCAACTCCGCAGGCAGCACCCAGCTGGTCGCGGATGTCACCGGCTGGTTTCCAATCGGGGCCCAACTGACCTCGCTCCCGCCGGCACGGCTGCTCGATACGCGGACGGGCGCGGCCACAGTCGACGGTCGCTTTTCCGGCGGCGGCGCGATGGCCGCGCAGGCCGTACTCGATCTCGACGTCAGCGGCCGCGGCGGCGTGCCCGCAGGCGCCGCCGCGGCCGTGCTCAACGTCACCGCGGTGTCGCCGAGCGGGACCGGCTACATCACAGCTTGGCCGTCGGGCTTCTCGCAGCCGAATGCATCGAACCTCAACTTCACTCCGGGGCAGACGCGGCCGAACCTCGTGATCGCCGCGATCGGCAGCAACGGCAAGGTCAGCCTGTTCAACTCGGCCGGAACGACGCACATGATCGTGGACGTGCTGGGGTGGCTGGCGCCTTGACCCGGTTTGCGCGGATGAAAGCCGCGGCTGCGACTATTCGCCGGGGCCGCGCAACAACAGGCGATACGCCGGATTTTCGCTCTCGTCGCGATACGCGTAGCCGAGCCTTGCGAGAAAATCGGCGAACGCGGTGCGGTCGCCCGACGGCACCTGGATGCCGACGAGGATGCGACCGTAGTCCGCGCCATGATTGCGGTAGTGGAACAGGCTGATGTTCCATGCCGGGTCGAGCGCATCGAGGAAACGTCCGAGCGCGCCGGGGCGTTCGGGGAAATCGAAGCGGTAGAGCAGCTCGTCGGTGGCAAGGTCGCCGCGCCCGCCGATCATGTAGCGCAGATGGAGTTTCGCGAGTTCGTCGTGGGTGAGATCGAGCACCTCGAAACCGCCCTTGACGAACGCGCCGGCGATGCGCGCGGGCTCGTCGCGGTCGCGGATCTGCACGCCGACAAACAGGCGTGCGCGCCTGGTATCGCCGATGCGGTAGTTGAACTCGGTGATGCTGCGCGCGCCGAGCAGGGCGCAGAAGCGGCGGAAACTGCCGCGTTCCTCGGGAATCGTGATCGCGAACAGCGCCTCGCGCGCCTCGCCGACTTCGGCGCGTTCGGCGACGAAGCGCAGGCGGTCGAAATTGAGGTTCGCGCCACTGGCGATCGCGACCAGCGTTGCGTCGCGCAGGCCCTCGCGCTCGGCGTACTGCTTGGCGCCGGCGATCGCCAGCGCGCCGGCCGGTTCGAGCATGCTGCGCGTGTCGGCGAACACGTCCTTGATCGCGGCGCAGAGCGCGTCGGTGTCGACGCGCAGCACTTCATCGACATGTTCGCGACACAGGCGGAACGTTTCCGCGCCGGCGAGCTTGACCGCGGTGCCGTCGGAAAACAGGCCGACTTCGCCCAATTCGATGCGCACGCCTTTTTCGAGCGAGCGCGCCATCGCGTCGGAGTCTTCGGTCTGCACGCCGATCACCTTGATTTCGGGACGCACGGCCTTGACGTAGGCGGCGACGCCCGCGATCAGTCCGCCACCGCCGATCGGCACGAAGATCGCGTGGATCGGGCCCTGGTGCTGGCGCAGGATTTCCATCGCGACCGTACCCTGGCCCGCGATCACGTCGGCGTCGTCGAACGGATGCACGAGCGTAAGTTCGCGTTCGTTGCCGAGCTTCACCGCGGCGGCATAGGCGTCGCTGTACGACTCGCCCGCGAGCACGATCTCGACCGCATCGCCGCCATGCGCGCGCACCGCATCGATCTTCACCAGCGGCGTCGTCACCGGCATCACGATCACGGCGCGCGTGCCGAGCCGCTTCGCCGCAAGCGCCACGCCCTGCGCATGGTTGCCCGCCGACGCGGCGAATACTCCGCGCGTGCGCTGCTCGGCGGTCAACTGCGCCATCTTGTTGTACGCGCCGCGCAGCTTGAACGAGAACACCGGCTGGTTGTCCTCGCGCTTGAGATACACGCGATTGCCGAGGCGAACGGACAGGTTCGGCGCGAAATCGAGTTCGCTTTCGCGCGCCACGTCGTAGACGCGCGCGGTCAGGATGCGGCGCAGGTAGTCTTGAGCGGTGGTCATTTTCGCGAGCGTACCATTGCAACCGCGAAAACTCAGCACGGACCAAGCCGGCAAGGGAAATCCTCTCCGTTTGCCGAATTCGGCCATGTCCGGCGGTTGACGTATTTGGCGGGGCGTAACACGATGAAGCCGGCCGCGTTTGCCAACGATGTTGAGCCCCGAACCTTTGCCGCGCACACCCTTCAGGGGGGAAAGCCATGCCCTTCACTCGCCGCCGTTTTCTTGCCACCGGACTCGCGACCACGGCGGGAACCGCCTTGATCGCCAAGCCTTTCGTCGCGCGGGCGGGGACGACGTCGGCCCAATCATTTCCCGCGATCGAAAAATTGCCGAGATTGTCCGGGCAGGCGCGACCGTTCACCAACGAGGAGCGGCTTGCACGCATCGAGCGCGCGAAACAGTTGATGGCCACGAACAAGATCGACGCCATCCTCATCGCCGGCGGCACATCGGGGCTGTATTTCGCCAATTTGCCGATATGGAACAGCGAGCGGTTATGGGCGCTGGTGATTCCGGCGAAGGACAAGCCGTTCGTGGTGGCGCCGGCGTTCGAGGAAGGCCGCGCCAGGGAGACGCTGGACGCAGGGCCGTTCGGCAGGGGCGCGCAGGTACTGCCGTGGCAGGAGGATGAGAGCCCGTTCACGCTGGTCGGCAAGGGCCTGCGCGATCGTGGGCTGGCAACCGGCACGCTCGGCATCGACGAGAACACGAAGTTCGTTTTCGCCGATTCGATCCGCGCGGCGAATCCGCATCTGACGCTGGTCAGCGCCACGCCGGTCACGGCCGGTTGCCGCATGATCAAGGACGCGCACGAACTGGAATGCATGCGGCTCGCCTCCAAGGCCACGCTGATGGTCTATCGCGCCGTGGCGCAATCGGTGCGCGCGGGCATGACGAATGCGGACGTGGAAAACCTCGTGCAACTCGGCTACGCACGGATCGGTTTTCCCGGCGAAGCCTCGCTCAACATCGACGAGTTCACCGCGCTGCCGCACGGATCGGCCAAACCGCAAACGCTGCGCGAAGGTTCGATCCTGATGCTCGACGACGGCTGTACGGTGGAGGGCTACCAGTCCGACATCACGCGCACGTTCGTGCTGGGCAAGCCCAGCGACAAGATGAAAAAGGTTTTCGATATCGTCAAGGCGGCGCAGACGGCGGCCCTGAAGACGGCGCGGCCGGGCATCGTGGCGGGCGACGTGGACGCCGCGGCGCGCAAGGTGATCGTGGACGCGGGCTACGGGCCGGGATTCACCTACTTCACCCATCGTCTCGGTCACGGCATCGGCATGGACGGTCACGAATGGCCGTACTTCGTGAAGAACGACATGTTCGGCTGGGATCCGGCGCCGAAGCTGAAGCCGGGCATGACCTTCAGCGACGAGCCGGGCGTCTACATCAAGGGCGAGTTCGGCGTGCGCCTCGAAGACGAATTGCTGGTGACGGAAGACGGCGCCGAACTGCTGACGCCGCAGAGCCCCTCGATCGACGATCCGTTTGCGGGGATGACGTATTGATCCGGCACGAATATGTATAAACCTGTTCGGGCTTAGCGTAGCGCCGAAGGCGCGAAGTCGAAGCCTATCGCAGCAGCCCTTCGACTTCGCCGCTGCGCGGCTCAAACTTCATCGTGTCGAATCAATAAGAGACGCTATCGGAACAATTCGCGAGCGGACAGGTCGGTCGAGATTCTGTCTTGTTTTGGGTGTCACGGCGTAGGCGCGGCGCCTCTCAGAGCTAGGCGGTCGACTCGATGTCGACCGCGCCTGTCGGCTTCTGCGCCCAGCATGGCTTACGGGCCGCGCAACCAACCCACCACGTCGACCACCACGTCGGTGGTCGCCGACGCGTATATGAATGAGTAGCTATACTGACTGACCGGCACGATCACGAGATTCGGCACGGTCTGTCCCGCCACGAAATTCACGTTTTGCACGCGCTGATATGAACCGCCGTTTATGCTCACATAACCTGCCGCTTGTGGATTCGCTGCGGTCAGATTGAGCACCACGGCACCGACGCCTTGTTGGGGTACGCCGCCGCGCCCCAGGAAACTGACGGACTTCGATTGACCGGCCGCGATGGCGCCTTGTCCCGCGTATTGGCCGTCGATCGTGCTGCTGCCTGCGCGCGTGTCGACAACACGCGCCGGAACCATTGGCGTCAAATCCGACGACGCCGGAAACCAGCCGACGACATCAGCCACCAGATCGGTGCTGCCGGCGGAATTGAACAGCGACATCTGCCCGCTCGTGCTGAGCTTCGCGATCACCATGTTCGGTATCGTTTGGTTCGCGACGAAATTGAGGTTCGAGGCCAGCGGCTGCGCCTGATCGGTCGGCCAGACCGTGATGTAGGCGGGTGCCGTCGCGTTCGCCACCGTAACGTTCAAGGCCGCCGCCGAGGCCCCGGCGGGAATCCCGGCGCGGCCCGTGATTTGCAGATTGCGTTGATTGCCTCCCAACACCGCTCCGCCTCCCGCGGCTTGGCCGTCGATCGTCCACGCTCCCGCACGCGTATCGAGCAAGCGCGAAGGCGCCAGCGAGGTAAGCGATGACCCGGCCGCGAAGTAACCCACGACATCGACCACGATGTCGGTTGGGCCGGAGGAACTCACCAGATTCGTCGTCGCATCGCAGCCCGCCGGCACGATGACGAGATTGGCTACCGTCTGCCGGCCAACGAAGTTGAGATTCGACGCCAGCGGCCGGACGACGCAGGACGGCCACACCGTGATATAGCCCGGCGCGCTGGTGTTTGTCGCGAGCACGTTGAGCACGAAGGCACCGACTCCCGTGGACGGAATATAGCTGCGTCCGAGTATCGGCAACGCAAATGGCACATTTGCAGCCAGTGAACTCACTCCGGCATAGAAACCGTCCGAAGTCGATCCGCCTGCGCGCGTGTCCAGCACGCGAATTGGGCCAATCGGTATGTAGTCCAGCGCGGCGAATGTCACGGTGACCACGCAATCGCCGGTGAGCGCACTCGTGGTGACATTGTTCGAACTGACCGACACGGAGCATCCTTGCGCCGATACCACATCGAATCTATATCCGCCACTCGGATAAATGTAAAAGTTGCCTGAACTTCCGGACGGCACGGACTGGCTCTGCGGCGACGCCTGTCCATTGGATCCGGTACGGACGAGAAGCGAGTAGTACGTCTTGCACGTGACCTGCACGGAGTTGATGCTGCTGCCGATGATCGTTCCCGAAGCCGCGTTTACCGTGCAGATCTGCGATGGATAGCTCGGCTGAGTCGCAACGTTGACTTGGTAGCTCGCTCCATTGCCAAGCGGAGCCGGAAAAGTGAAGGCGCCGTTGGCGTTGATCGTGATTTTCTGGGGGCCTGGGAACAGGCTCAATACGAGCCCAGGCCCTGCCAAACCCGAGACCGTGCCGCCCACGGTGTAGTTCCCCGCGACCACGGCAAATGCGTTGCTGGTGCCCGAAGCCAGTGATGGCGTGTTGTAGTAGTACGAGCCCGTAGCCTTGATGCGGACCGGGCTCTCCGCCGTGGAATAGGAGACATCCGCAACGGTGCAACTGCTGGCCCCTACCGATACCGTGCAGTTTGGGCTGCCGTAATACGAGGAAGACAGCGTTCCCAACCCCTGCACGACACTCAATTGAACGTTTATGGAATTGTTGGAGATCGCACTCGCGCCAGTGCCATCCCTGAGGGCCACGGTTACCGGAAATTTCGCCCCCACCGCCGGACTGGCGCCGCCGTTGATATCGGTGATGACGAGTTGCGATGCAAGGCCACAGTACTGATACCAGGGCGATTGCCCGGTGACCATGTCCCAGGTGGCGTTGCTCGTGCGGCTGAGTTGCACGTTCGGGCACACCGTCGCGACGGCGAGAGTAGCCGGAGGCGTCGGCAATGCGCCCGCCAGGTTATTGTGGTCGATGTAGAAGGTCTGCAGCGCCGAATTCGTGCCCAGATCGGAGACCGCGCCGCCGAGCTGGTTGTAGCTGATGTCGAGTTTCTTGAGACGGCCCAGGCCCGCCAACGAGGGCATGGCACCGCTCAACTGGTTGTTGGACACAATGAACTGCTCGAGTGCAGCGAGCTGGACGATCGCCGGAATCGTGCCGGTGAGCTGATTGTTGCTCGCGTCGAAGTAGACCAGGTTCGTCGGGTCGCTCAACGACGGCAGCGGTCCGGTCAGTTGGTTGCCCCAGACGCGGAACTGCTGCAGCGCGGTCAACCCGGTGAGCGCGGGCAACGCGCCGGAGAGCTGATTGCTGTAGGCATTGAAGACTTGCAGGCTGGTCAGGCCGGCAAGCGTGGGAATCGAACCGGTCAAGGCATTCTGCGACAGATCGACGTAGACCAGGTTGGTCAGCGCTGCCAGCGCGGAGAGCGTGCCTTGCAGTTTGTTGTTCGCGAGGTTGAGCCCGACGACCGTGGTCTGCCCCGCGTCGCAAGTGACTCCCGACCAGGAACACTCGGTGCCGGCCGCACCCAGCCATCCCGCACGATTGGTCCATTGCGATCCTTGCGTGGCGTTGTACAAGTCGATGAGCGCGTTGCGTTCCGCCGGCGCCACCGCCGCTTGCGAGGGCATGGCGAGCATCGCCGCCACCAGCATGAGTGCACCGCGAAAGATCCCGCGGCAAGCCGAGACCGCAGCCCGACGCATGCGGGCCGACCTTTTTATGCAATCCATGGTTTCCCCTGATGAAAGCGATCCGGTGCGTTGGGGGAACGTCGTCCAGCATGGCTGCCGACTTGCCGCAACCGCCGGCACCCCTTCTTCCCAGGCGCCAATTTCAACACATCTCGCCATTTCGTGAAACCGTTGAATACGCGGCAGTTCACGCCCTGGATCAACGAAACAATTCGCCCTGCGGCGAGGCCGCGCGCGGCACGACAAAGCGCGTCGTGTCCAGCTGCACCGGCCGACCGCGGTCGATGCCGTATTTGCGGCAGGCGAGCTGGAAGCGCTGGCGGATCAGCTCGGCGAACTCGCCTTCGCCGCGCATGCGCGAGCCGAAATCCGGATCGTTGTCGCGGCCGCCGCGCATCTGCCGGATCAGGCTCATCACGTGGTCGGCGCGCTCGGGTACGTGCAAGGCGAGCCACTCGCGGAACAGGTTCTTCAATTCATACGGCAGGCGCACGATCGTGTAGCCGGCCGCGGGCGCGCCGGCCTGCGAGGCGCCCTCGAGGATTTTTTCGAGATACTTGTCCGTCACCATCGGAATGATCGGCGCGACCATGACGCCGCACGGCACGCCGGCCGTGTTCAAGGTTTCGACGGCCTGCATGCGCCGATGCGGCGCGCTCGCGCGCGGCTCGAGCGTGGACGCGAGGCGATTGTCGAGCGAGGTGATCGACACGAACACATGCACGAGGTTGGCGCGCGCCAACGGCGCGAGCAGGTCGAGATCGCGTTCGACCAGCGCGTTCTTGGTGATGATCGTGAACGGATGGCGATGCTCGGCGAGTACCTCGATGACGGATCGCGTAATGCGGTAGCGTCGCTCGATCGGCTGGTACGGATCGGTGTTCGCGCCGAGGTTGATCGGCGAGCAGACGTAGCCCGGCTTGGCGAGTTCCTTGCGCAGTTGTTCGGCCGCGTTGGTCTTGGCGAACAGCCTGGTCTCGAAGTCGATGCCCGGCGAAAGATTGAGGTAGCTGTGCGACGGCCGCGCATAGCAGTAGATGCAGCCCTGGTTAATACGAACTGCGGTCGTTCACGAATTCCATAAGGCTAAGGAATTTGCTGAGCTGCGGGGCGCCTCCCGAAGAGCCCTTGTTCATGAACAACCCCCCCCTACCCGGTAGTTTTCCTATCTACAAGATATCCACAGCCCTGTCGTATCGCGGAATGAGACGCTGGTAGCTATGATC
>JAFEFQ010000041.1 GCA_018240505.1 Pseudomonadota bacterium | reverse complement strand
GGAACAGGCCGCCGCTGCCCGACTGGACGTTGAGCGTCGCGGTGTCGCCGACGTAACTGCCCTGGCCGACCAGCCAGAGGTTGTTGCCGGCGTTGTCGTACACGTACCAGAACGCGAGGAAGCCGTTGTCCTGGCCGGGTCCCTTGAGCACTTCGACGTTGAAGCCGTGGCCGGACTGGTCGGGCAGATACCACGAACCGGTGATGCCGGGCACGATCGAGAAGGTCGGCGGCGGCGGGCTGTTGTCCTGCACCGTGATCATCCCCGACATCCCGGCTCCGCCCGGCCCGCCATGGATCTGGCAGTAGTATCCGAAATTGCCCGCGGTGTTGAATGCGGGCGTGGTGTAGGTCCATCCGCTCGAGCTGGCCGCTCCGCTGTTGAACAGGCCCGTGTCGGAAACGGCGTTGTGGAACCCGCCGGCGTTGTGGAAAGTGACGGTGTCGCCCGTGGCGATCGTCAGGCTGGACGGCGAAAACGTCAGGCCGTTGCCGCCGACGCTGACGGCATGGTCCGCTGCGTTTGCCGATGCGGCGACGAACAGCAGGACGGACAGGAGGGAAGTGTACTTGGGCATGGGCTGGCTCCGGTGGCACATCGAGAGGACAATCGGCAGGAGATCGCGGATTTCCGCCCCGCACCTGTCGTTGTGCTGGGTGTATTCCCGCAATCGGCGCAGAGGTTCATCGCGATCGCGACGGCACGCCAGGAATGAAGCGCGGCGCAAGATTGAACTGTCCGGCCCGGTCCGGGAATAGACGGAAATGGCAAGAGACGCATCCATGTTTGCAAGGCCAGGCGCCGCCGCGACGGCGCAGTCCGGCGCGTACATCGCCACCGGCGCGGACGACGCGGCATTGATCGCTCGCGTCGCGCGCGGCGATGCGCGCGCGTTCGAGACCCTGTACCGGGCCTATTTCCCGCGCCTGGCTCGGTTTATCGAACGCACGACGCGGCGACCGGAATTGGTCGAGGAAATCCTCAACGACACCATGTTCGTCGTCTCCACCGGCGCGCACAAATACGACGGTTCGTCCAAGGTCTCGACCTGGATCTTCGCGATCGCCTGGCGCAAGTCGCTCAAGGCGCTGCGCGACGTCGATGTTCCGCTCGAGGCCGACGAAGGCATCGAAGCGGTGGCCGACGAGGCGGAGCCGAAGCACGAGGTGATGCGCGCGCAACTGCGCCGCGTGCTGTCCGAGGCGGTCGATGCGCTCTCACCCAACCATCGCGCGGTGATCGAACTGACCTATTTCCACGAGATCGCCTATCACGAAATCGCGCAGATCATGGGCTGTCCGGTCGATACCGTGAAGACGCGCATGTTCCACGCGCGCCGGCGCCTGAAGGCGCTGCTGCCCGAACGCCTGGAGGACATCCTGTGAGCCCACGTGTCGTCAATCTGGATTCCGCGCACGGCGAAGTGCGCGAGCTGCTGCCCTGGTTCGTCGCCGGTACGCTGGACGAGGCCGAGAGCCGTTTCGTCGACACGCACCTGCAGGCCTGCGCCGCCTGTCGCGGCGAACTCGAATGGGAGCGCCAACTGCGCGCGGCGAACAACGTCGCGCTGCCCGGCCGCGATGTCGATCGCGCGTTCGCGGCGTTGCGCGCGCGCCTGCCTGCCGGCAGGCGTGAAACGATGTCGTGGCGCGAGCGCTTGCGCGCATGGCGCGAGAACGTGTTGCCGCGGCCGTGGCTGGGCTGGGCGCTGGCCGCGCAGACGACCGCCATCGGCATTCTCGCCGTCGCGCTCGTGTCGGCGCGCGTGCAGACCGCGGACGAAGCGCCCACCTATCGCGCGTTGTCGCGTCCGGTGGCGGTCGAGCCGGCGCGCCTGGTCGTCGCGTTCGCACCGCAGACCGAGGTCGCCGAACTGCGCCGCGTGCTGCTCGCCAGCGGCGCGCGCATCGTCGACGGGCCGACCGCGGCCGACGCCTACATCCTCGCCGTCGCTCCCGAAAGACTCGATGCCGCCGTGCAGCAGCTGCGCGCGGAAAAATCGGTGCTGCTCGTGCAGTCGCTCGAAGCGAAGGCGGCGCATTGAAACCGCTGCTGGCCAGGTTGGCGTTGCTGTTGGCGCTGGCATTCGCGGGCGTTGCGGTGGCGGACGAGGCGCCTGCGCCCGCCGACGCATCGCGCGAGATCCTCGTCATGCTGCGCCTGCCGCCGCCGCACTATCGCTCCGGCGCGAACTACGGTGGTGCCTATGCCGACAGCGCCGGCAGCGCGGCGCGCCGGCGCATCGCCGACGGCATCGCGCATGAGCAGGGCCTGACGGTGCTGTCGGCCTGGCCGATGCCGGCGATCGGCGTGGATTGCTACGTGCTGCGCGTGCCGGCCGGTGCGGACCTCGACGAGGCCGTGCGGCGCTTGTCCGCGGACGGTCGCATCGAATGGGCGCAGCCGGTGCATCGGTTCCACGCACTCGACGCGTCGGTCAAGCCGGTCGGCGCGGCTGCGCGGGTATCGCTGTATTCATTGCAGCCGAGCGCGCGGCTCTGGCAGCTCGACGACCTGCACAAGGTCAGCACCGGCCGCGGCGTGCGCGTCGCGGTGATCGACAGCGGCGTCGATGCCGCGCATCCGGATCTGGCAGGGCGCATCGAGCTCGAGCGCAACTTCGTCGATGCGCGCGCACAGGTCGCCGAGGCGCATGGCACTGCGGTCGCCGGCATCATCGGCGCGCGTGCCGACCGCGGCATGGGCGTGGTCGGCATCGCGCCACAGGCGCAGCTGCTCGCGCTGCGTGCGTGCTGGGAGGAATCGGCAGCGGTAACGTTGTGCAGCAGCTTCACCCTCGCCCAGGCGTTGCAGGCCGCGATCGTGGCCGACGCGCAGGTGATCAATCTGAGCCTTTCCGGTCCGGACGACCGCCTGCTCGCGCGCCTGCTCGACGCGGCGATCGCGCGCGGCGCGATCGTCGTCGGCGCGGTCGACGCGCAGGCTCCTGGCGGCGGTTTCCCGGCTTCGCATGCGGGCGTGCTCGCTGTGTCCGATCGGGTCGGAGTGGGCGCTTCGGTCCTGTCCGCGCCCGGCGACGACGTGCCCGCGCCGGCACCCGGTGCGCGCTGGAATTTCGTCTCCGGCTCGTCGTTCGCCGCGGCGCAGGTCGCCGGCATGCTCGCGCTCGCGCGCGCGGTCACGCGTGAGCCGGCCATGCGACAATCTTCGGCATGGGTGCGATTTCCGGCGGATTCTCCCGATGGTGCGGCAGGCTACGTCGATGCCTGCGCGACCCTGCGCCATTCCGTCCCGGCGCTGGATTGCCTCTCATCCCGCGAGGAAGCTGCGCGCGTGCCGCGTTGAGCCGCGGCGGCGGCCCGGGTTGCCGCGCCGTGGCGTGCGGCTTGCTGTTGACCGGCGCGGCGCACGCGCAATGGTCGGCGCAGGTCGGCGCGGCCAGCGACTACGTCTACCGCGGCGTGTCGTTCAACGACAGCCGGCCCGCGATCATGGCTGCGGTGAACTACGACGGCGCGGCCGGCTGGTACCTCGGCGGCCAGATTGCGCAGACGCGGCTGTTCGGCGAACGCCATGCCGAGCCGTTGTGGATCGTCGATGCGGGCTACGCGCACGCGTTGACGTCGCGGTTGAGCTGGGAAGTTGGCGCGACGTACTCGATCTTCACCGATTTCACGTTCTGGAACTACGCGGAAATGTTCGTCGGCGTTTCCGCCGAGAACTGGAATCTGCGCCTGTACCACGCGCCCAACTATTTCGGCCGCGATCGGCGCTCGACCTATGTCGAATTCAACTCCACGCACGCATTGGACGAGCGCTGGCGTGTGCTCGCCCACGTTGGCGCGCAGCAGCTCGAACCTGCGCGAGTCGGCGATCGCAGTCACACGCTCGACGCCAGTCTGGGCCTCGGCGCCAGGTTCGGCCGTGTCGATGTGCAGTTGCTGTGGGTCGCGGTCGATCGCGCCAACTACGCCTATCCGAGCACTTCGCCGGAAGACAGGCAGCGTTGGGTGCTGAGTACGGCGTACGCGTTCTGAGCGCGCGCGGATCATCCGCGGCGCGGCGAGACCCACATCGTGATGTCGGCGTCGAACACGACTTCGTTCGCCGTGTCGCGCACTTCGACCAGCGCGTGCGCTTCCTGCGCGGGCGCGTCGGCCGGCGGAACCTCGACCCGCGCCGTCGCGGTCAGCGTGCCGCGTGCCTTTTTCAGATAACGCACGCTCATGCCCTTGGGAATCCAGCGCTGCCCCGGCGCGATCGTCACGTCGGTGGCGAGGCCGCCGGCGAGCTCGGCGGCATTGCACATCGCGATCGCGTGCACCGTGCCGATGTGGTTGCGCACGCGGCGCCGGTCGCGCAGCACGACGGCGCAACGACCAGGCGCGAGCTCCTCGACCAGCGGCGCGATCGAGGCGAAGTAGGGCGCCTTGGCGCAGATGATGCGGGTGAACGTCCAGCGCCCGGCCGCGGTGCGGCCGAGCAGGCGGAACAGTTTGAGGGAGGGTGCGGGCATGCGGTTTTTGCTCGTCGTTCCCACCTTCGCGGGAACGACGAGCCAGAGCCCTATGCGACCGAACGCAGCGCCGGCCGCCTGGCGTGCTTCACCGCCGACTGCAGCTCGGACGGATCGAAGTCGTCGACGGCGATGAACTCGGCCGTCGCCGCGCGCACGCGCTCGAGCAGCTTGCGCTCGTCCGCGCTGATCGCGCCGAGTTGCTCGGCCTCGAGCAGTTGCGCCGCGGCGTCGAGACTCTTGAGCGCTCCCGATTTCTGCGCCTTGGCGAACTTGCGCTCGATGGGTTCGGCGGCGATCACGTCGGGCAGCAGCGCGTTCATGCGGCCGACGACGTTGTTCGCGCTCGGCGTCAGGTAGGCCCACTCGGCGAGGCGGTCGCGCGCTTCGTTCGGCGCCATCAGCAGCGCGGCGACGCGGTGGCCGAGGCGATCCGAAGGCGGCACTTCGCGCCGGCCGAACGGGAACACGAGCGCCCTCAACAGCCACGCGGCCGGACGAATGGGAAAGTTGCGCAGCACGCCGTCGAGCGCGTTCTGCATGCGATACGCGCAGTCGTGGAACGCCCAGGCGAGCAGCGCCTGGTCGGCGACCGGGCGGCCCTGGTCCTCGTAGCGCTTGAGCATGGCGCTGGCGATATACAGGTTCGAGAGTACGTCGCCCAGGCGTGCGGACAATTTCTCCTTGAACTTGAGCTTGCCGCCGAGCATCAGCATCGCCGAATCGGCGACGAGCGCGAGGTTGGCCGCGTAGCGGTTGAGCTTGCGGTAGTAACGCTTCGTGTACTTGTCGCCGGGCGCGTTGCCGATCTTCGCGAAGGTCAGACCGAGCACGAGGCTGCGCGCGGCATTCGAGATCGCGAAACCGATATGCGCGAACAGCTCGCGGTCGAATGCGCGCAGGCGCGTGGCGTAGTCGGGGATCTGCGCGGCCTGCATCTCCTTGAGCACGTGCGGATGGCAGCGGATCGCGCCCTGGCCGAAGATCATGAGGCTGCGCGTCATGATGTTCGCGCCTTCCACGGTGATCGCGATCGGCGCGGTCTGGTAGGCGCGGCCGGCGTAGTTGTTCGGGCCGAGCTGCACGCCCTTGCCGCCGTGCACGTCCATCACGTCCTTGGCCACTTCGCGGCCGAGCTCGGTCGCGTGGTATTTCGCGATCGCCGACGGCACCGACGGCTTCTCGCCGCGGTCGACCGCGGCGGCCGTGGCCTTCGACAGCGCGGTGATCGCGTAGCTGTGGCCGCCGATGCGCGCGAGCGCTTCCTCGACGCCTTCGAAGCGGCCGATCGCCATGCCGAACTGCTTGCGGATGCGCGCGTAGGCGCCGGTCGCGATCGCGCCCATCTTCACGCCGCCCGACGCGTTCGACGGCAGCGTGATCGCGCGGCCCACCGAGAGGCATTCGACCAGCATGCGCCAGCCCTGGCCGGCCATGTCGGCGCCGCCGATCAGCTGCGACATCGGGATGAAGATGTCCTTGCCGTGCAGCGGGCCGTTCTGGAACGCGCCGTTGAGCGGGAAATGGCGGCGACCGATCTCGAGGCCGTTGGTGTCGCGCGGAATCAGCGCGAGGGTGATGCCGATGTGCTCCTTGTCGCCGAGCAGGTGCTCGGGGTCGTGCATCTGGAAAGCGAGGCCAATTAGACTCGCCACCGGCGCCAGCGTGATGTAACGCTTGTCGAAGGTCAGGCGCACGCCGAGCACCTGCGCGCCGTGCCATTCGCCCTTGCAGACGATGCCGTAATCGGGGATCGAGGTCGCATCCGAGCCCGCGGTCGGGCCGGTCAGCGCGAAGCACGGAATCTCGCGGCCGTCGGCGAGGCGCGGCAGGTAATAGTCGCGTTGCTCCTGCGTGCCATAGTGCAGCAGCAGTTCGCCCGGGCCGAGCGAGTTCGGCACGCCGACGGTCGACGACAGGGAACCGGAGACGCCCATAAGTTTCTGCAGCACGGCCGATTGCGCGAGCGCGGAGAATTCGAGGCCACCGTACTGCTTGGGAATGATCATTCCGAAGAATTTCTTCTTCTTGACGAATTCCCAGATCTCCGGCGGCAGGTCGGCGAGCTCATGCGTGATCTGCCAGTCGTCGGTCATGCGGCACAGTTCCTCGACCGGGCCGTCGAGGAAGGCCTGTTCCTCGAGCGAGAGTTCCGGCTTGGGTTGCCTGAGCAGCTTCGACCAGTCGGGCTTGCCGCTGAACAGCTCGCCCTCGAAGCCGACCGTGCCGGCTTCGAGCGCGGTGCGTTCGGTGTCGGAAATCTGCGGGGTGATCTTCTGGTAGACGCCGAGCAGCGGCGCGGTGATCTTCCTGCGCCGGAAATCGTCGAGGTTGAGCGGCACCGCGATCAGGCCGAAAACGAGCGCGGTCACGGCGATGGCGAGCCACGAGCTGCCGGCGAGCACGCCGACGACCAGCAGCGCGGCGAAGCCGGCGATCGTCCAGGTGCGCAGGTTGCTGCGGAAATAGGCGCAGCCCAGCGAGGCGGCGAGGACGGCGAGCAGCGGGATCCAGTTCATGACGGATGACCTTTTCAGCTAGTTGCGGCGAGGAGGAGGATCGAGGGAGGCAGTGAAATCTACGATGGCCCGGGTGAACGCATCGTTGGCGTCGCCCGCGACCATGTGCGTAGCGTCGTCCAGGCGCACGTGCGTGGCGTGCGGCACGTGGGCGAGAAACTCGGCGATCGTCTCGACCGAGACGACGTCGCTGCGCCCGCCGCTGATCAGCAGCGTCGGCACGCGGATCGCGCCTGCTGCGGCGAGCAAGTCGCGTTGCAGCCCGTCCGCGTCGCGCGTGGCGAAGTCGAGCATGCGCGCGTCCCAATGCCAGCGCAGGCGACCGTCGTCGCCGCGCACGAGCAGTTGGCGCAGGCTCGATTCGGATTTGCGGGCGGCGCGATGCGGCAGATAGCGCTCGATCTCGTCGGCCGCTTCGTCGTACGAGGAAAAGCCATCCGGGTGAGCGCGCATAAAGGCG
Source organism: Pseudomonadota bacterium (assembly GCA_018240505.1). Classification (GTDB taxonomy): domain Bacteria; phylum Pseudomonadota; class Gammaproteobacteria; order Xanthomonadales; family Rhodanobacteraceae; genus Rudaea. The sequence goes on along the minus strand of JAFEFQ010000041.1, from coordinate 3,292 downwards.
AGGATGCGCTCGACCCCGGCCGTTTCCCAGCGCGGCGTGATGTCGACGAGCACGAGCGCACGGAACGGCGCATGCAGCGCCTGCGCGGCGATGCCGAGCAGGCCGCCCATCGAGGCGCCGGCGAGCACCGGCGTTCCGCCACTCTGGCGCGCGACGCGGACGAGATCGTCGACGAACTGGTCGTAGTGATAGTCGCCGTCGGCGCGCCGGCCGCTGTCGCCGTGACCGCGCGCATCGGCGGTCATCGCGTGCCAGCCGGCGCGCGCGAGCCCGGCCGCAGTGCCGTCCCAGGCATGCCGGGTCTGGCCGAAGCCGTGGGCGAAGACGATGGCAGGGCCCGACTCGTCGCCGAAATGCTCGAGCGCGAGAGCGACCTCGTCGTGCGCGATCAGCGTTTCCGCGCGCTGGGGAACCGGCGCGGAAGGAGCAGACAACTTGGCGGCGGTCATCACCATACGCGGCAGTATGTGAACGCATTCCGGAGTTGTCAATACGCATGCGTATTGATTCAAAATCAACGCCGGAACAAATGCTTGTAAACGTTTTCTGCCGCAACGCAACATCGAATTCCCTTACGTGCGCCGGGCGCAGCCGCTACCATGCATTCATGCTCCACGCCGCAGAAAAAGCCGAGCGTTCGCGTCTGTCCGCCGCCGATTGGGAAGCCGGCGCACTCGATCTGATTGCCGAACAAGGCGTGCCCGCGCTCGCGGTCGAACCGCTCGCGCGCCGCCTCAGCGTGACCAAGGGCAGCTTCTACTGGCACTTCGCCACGCGCGAAGCGCTGCTCAAGGCCGCGCTGCAGAATTGGGAGACGCATGCAGACGAAGCGCTGGACCAGATCGCCGCAATCGAAAATCCGCGTGAACGCCTGCGCGAACTGTTCCGCCGCACCGGGCGCGAGGCGCGCACGCACAGCATCTATTCGGCCTTGCTGCGCGCGCTCGACCATCCCATCGTGCAGCCGGTGATGGAGCGCGTCTCGCAGCGGCGGCTCGATTTCCTCAGGCAGGCGTATCGCCAGGTCGGCATGTCGCCGACCGACGCGCTGCATCGTGCGCAGCTGACCTACGCGGCCTACGTCGGCTTCCTGCAACTCGTGCTGCAGCTCGGCGTGCCGCGCATCGATCACGCCGAACTGGAGGAGTACGTCGAACACGTGATGTCGACCCTGATTCCATCTTGAGCCGCTCTCCCACCGGGAGAGGGTTGGGGTGAGGGTTCGGTTTTCGGCAAACGCCATTCCGATATCCGAACCCTCATCCGGCGCTTTGCGCCACCTTCTCCCGGTGGGAGAAGGGAAGATTGAAGAAATATACAAATACAGTTTTTATTTTTTGGCCACTGGCCAGTTGGAGAACAGATGAGCAAGCTTGAAGCGCTCGACCATTGGGTCGGGGAAGTCGCGGCGTTGACGCAGCCCGACAAAATTCATTGGTGCGACGGCGGCGACGCGGAAAACGCCGATCTCGTCGAGTTGATGCTGAAGCGCGGCGACCTGGCCGAGCTGAACCAGAATACGCATCCTGGCGGTTACCTGCATCGTTCGGATCCGTCCGACGTCGCGCGCGTCGAACATCTGACCTTCGTCTGCACCGAAAATCGCGACGACGCCGGTCCGAACAACAACTGGATGGCGCCTGCAGACGCGCACGCGAAGATCGATGCGCTGTTCGCCGGCTGCATGAAGGGTCGCACTCTCTACGTGATTCCGTACTGCATGGGGCCGATCGATTCGCCGATCTCGCGTTGCGGCGTCGAGATCACCGACAGCCCTTACGTCGTCGCCAACATGCGCATCATGACGCGCATGGGCGCGGCGGCTTTGGCGCGCATCGAGCGCGAAGGTGTTGAATCGGCCGCTCGGGGCGAGCGGCCGGTGTTTGTAAAAGGCCTGCATTCGACCGGCGAGCTCGATCCCGGGAAGCGCTTCATCATGCACTTCCCGGCCGAGCTTTCGATCAAGTCGATCGGCTCGGGCTACGGCGGCAACGCGTTGCTGGGCAAGAAGTGCCATGCGCTGCGCATCGCGTCGTGGCAGGCGCGCAGCGAAGGCTGGCTCGCCGAACACATGCTGATCGTCGGCGTCGAAAACCCGAAAGGCGAGACGCACTACATCGCCGCGGCGTTTCCGTCCGCCTGCGGCAAGACCAACCTCGCCATGCTGATTCCGCCCGAAGGTTATCGCGACGCCGGCTGGAAGGTGTGGACGGTCGGCGACGACATCTGCTGGATGAAGCCGGGGACCGACGGGCGCCTGTGGGCGATCAATCCCGAGGCCGGTTTCTTCGGCGTAGCGCCGGGCACGTCCGCTGCGACCAATCCGAACGCGCTGGCGATGCTCGACCACGACACGATCTTCACCAATGTCGCGGTCGATGCGAACAACGATCCGTGGTGGGAAGGACTGCCAGGCGTGCCGGTCAAGGACTGGCAGGGCCGTGAAGTCACGATCGCCAACGGCAAGCCGGCCGGCGGTCCCGCGGCGCATCCGAACTCGCGCTTCACCGTCGCCGCGAAACAGTGCGCGAGCTGGTCGCCGCATGCCGAGGATGCGCAAGGCGTGCCGATCTCCGCGATCATCTTCGGCGGCCGCCGCGAGCACCTGCTGCCGCTCGTGTTCGAGGCGCGCGACTGGACCCATGGCGTGCTCGCCGGCGCGGCGATGGGTTCGGAAACCACGGCCGCGGCGACCGGAGCGGTCGGCGTGCTGCGTCGCGACTCGATGGCGATGAAGCCGTTTTGCGGCTACAACTTCGCCGACTACTTCGCCCACTGGCTGTCGTTCGACCAACCCGGCGCGAAGCTGCCGAAGATCTTCCACGTCAACTGGTTCCGCAAGGGCGCGGACGGCAAATTCCTCTGGCCCGGCTTCGGCGACAACATGCGTGTGCTCGAATGGATCCTCGGCCGCAGCAACGGCAACGAGGATGCGCGGGCAACGCCAATCGGCAACCTGCCGCACGCCGAAGACATCAACCTCGCCGGCCTCGACCTGCCGCGCGCCAGGCTCGACGAACTGCTCGACGTCGATCTCGACGGTTGGCAGGCCGAATACGAGAACATCGGCGAGTACCTCGCCTCGTTCGGCGCGCGCATGCCGGCGGCGCTGCTGCGAGAGCATCGCCGCATCAGCGCCGCGCTCGCGGCGGCGCAGACCGAGGAGCGCGCGGTCGGGACGCCCTGACCACGCGTTCTGCTTTTTGTCGAGTAAGGCAAGAGCTTCCACTCGCCTGTGGCGAGCGGGTGACTTCTCTTTGCTCGTGCAAAGAGAAGTCACCAAGAGAAACAC
>JAFEFQ010000040.1 GCA_018240505.1 Pseudomonadota bacterium | reverse complement strand
CGAACGCTTGGTGCCGACGAACAGCACGGTGCCGCGCTTCTGCGCGATCGCCGAGAGGAAGTTCATCGCGTCGGTGAACAGCGGCAGGGTCTTTTCGAGGTTGACGATGTGGATCTTGCCGCGCGCGCCGAAGATGTACGGCGCCATGCGGGGATTCCAGTAGCGGGTCTGATGACCGAAATGCACGCCGGCTTCGAGCATCTGGCGCATGGTGACTTGAGGCATTGTATACTCTCTCTTGCAATGGACGTCTTCGCGCGTTGTCGTTGGCGCGACGAGTCCGGGGTTTAACCTCCACGTATCCAGCGTTGGCGACCTCGAATCCCGAAGGGACTTGAAGCACCCCGACAACGGTATCGACACGTGTGCGGATTTGGGCGGAATGCCCGAAAAACCAGCAATCAGCTGCTACGCTCGACATCTTGCGCGCCGGCGGTGCTCGGAATCCTCATTTACTGGAAGTAAACTCCGGTTCCTGCGCTCCGGCGTCACGCAAGCTGCCTTCGCTCGCGACGCTGCTTGCAGATTTTCCTTGCGGGCTTGGGAATTCGCTCCCTTGACCGCATTTCGCAAGCCGGCTTCTGTGGTTGCAGCGGCCCGCGAAACTTTGAAATTATAGCCTGTGGACCCGCTTGCGGACAAGCAGCCCCGGGCCGGATCGAGAAAAGCATGCCCGTTACCATCAAAACCCCCGAGCAGATCGAAAAAATGCGCGTCGCCGGCAAGCTCGCCGCCGAGGTGCTCGAAATGATCGTGGCGCACGTCAAGCCGGGCGTGACGACCGAGGAACTCGACCGGATCTGCCACGACCATATCGTCGACGTGCAGAAGGCGATCCCGGCCAACGTCGGCTACAAGGGATTCCCGAAGACGATCTGCGCCTCGGTCAACCACGTCATCTGCCACGGCATCCCGAGTCCGGGCAAGGTTCTGAAGGACGGCGACATCGTCAACATCGACGTCACCGTGATCAAGGACGGCTGGCACGGCGACACCAGCCGCATGTACTACGTCGGCAAACCCGACGTGCGCGCGCAGCGCCTGTGCACCGTTACCTACGAGGCGATGATGCTCGGCATCGGCCAGGTCAGGCCGGGGGCGACGCTCGGCGACATCGGCCATGCGATCCAGAAACACGTCGAGGCGGCCGGATTCTCGGTCGTGCGCGAGTACTGCGGCCACGGCATCGGCCAGATCTACCACGAGGACCCGCAGGTGCTTCACTACGGCCACCGCGGCCAGGGCCTGCGCCTGGAGAAGGGCATGACCTTCACGGTCGAGCCGATGGTCAACGCCGGCAGGCCGCAAACGCGCCTGCTGCCCGATGGCTGGACCGTGGTCACGCGCGACCACTCGTTGTCGGCGCAGTGGGAGCACACGGTCACCGTCACCGACGACGGTGTCGAGATCCTGACGCCCTGGCCGCAGGCCGCGTAGGAACGCTTCCATGTCCGGTGCGGCGGCCAACCTCGATCTTCGCCTGAGCCTGCCGCGCCTGCCCAAAAGCGTGCCGCGCTCGGGCGTGTCCGAGCCGGCGCGGCTCGCGCTCCGGCAGTTGCTCGGCGACACCGATCGCCGCCTGGCCGAGGCCTTCGCCGCGATCGATCGCGACCGCTACGATGCGGCCACGGCCGAATTGATCCGCGCGCGTTCGCGCGCGGTCGAGGGCATCGTCGCCCACGTCTGGGTCGCCTGTGTCGGCGAGAGCGACGCGCTCGCGTTGTTCGCCGCGGGCGGATTCGGGCGCGAGGAGATGTTTCCGTATTCGGACGTCGACCTGCTCGTGCTGACCGCGCCCGCACCGGCGCCGGCTGCGTTGCGCGCGCTCGAATCGTTCTTCACCTGCCTGTGGGATATCGGCCTCAAGCCCGGGCATGCGGTGCGCACGCTGGCCGAATGCCGCGAACTCGCCGGCGCCGATGCGGTGATCTACACCAGTCTGCTCGATGCGCGCCAACTGCTCGGTTCGGCCGCACTGGCGGACGAATTCGCGCGGCTGATGGGCGACGAATCCATCTGGCCGCCCGCGCAATACTTCGCCGCCAAGCGCAGCGAAGAAGAACAACGTCGCGCCAAGTTCAACGACACCGCCTACAACCTCGAGCCCAACCTCAAGGACGGCCCCGGTGGCCTGCGCGCACTGCAGCTGATCCTGTGGTTCGGCAAGCGCCTGTTCGCGGCCCCATCGCTGGCCGCGCTGGTCGGGCACGGCATGTTGTCGGCCGACGAGGCCACCGCGGCCGAAGCAGCGCGCGCGCGGCTGCAGCACATCCGCTACGCGCTGCATCTCGCCGCGGGGCGTCCCGAGGAGCGCCTGCTGTTCGACTATCAGCGCCTGCTGGCCGAACGCCTGGGCTACACCGACGAGCATGCGCGCAACCTCGGCGTCGAGCAGTTCATGCAGAGTTTCTTCCGCGCGGCGATCGTCATCGCGCGGCTCAACGAACAGTTCGTGCAGCGCTGCGAGGAGGCGCTCGATGCCGATTCGGCGTCGGCGACGCCGCAGCGGCTCAGCATCGACTTCGTCAGCCTCGGCGGCCGCCTCGACTGCGATCCGCCCGACCTGTTCCTGCACCGGCCGGCGGCGCTGATCGACCTGTTCCGCGTCTGGATCGAGCATCCCGAGGTGAAGGGGCTGCGCGCCGACCTGGTCAGCCGCATCAACGAGGCGCTGGCGAAGGTTGGCCGCGATCTCGCCTTCGACGACGAGGTCAACGCCGCGTTCGCGCGCCTGCTGCGCAAGGGTGCGCCCGCGGTCGAGGCGCTCGTGCGCATGAACCGCTACGGTGTACTCGCGCAATATCTGCCGGCGTTCGGCCGCGTCGTCGGGCGCATGCAGTACGACCTGTTCCACGTCTACACGGTCGACGAACACACGATGCGCGTGCTGCGCAACGTGGCGCGTTTCGCCGACGCGGACAGTAGCCGCGAATTCGCGCTCGCGCACGAGCTGTTCGCGCGCCTGGCCAAGCCGGAGCTGCTGATCCTCGCCGCCCTGTTCCACGACATCGCCAAGGGCCGCGGCGGCGACCATTCCGAGCTCGGCGAGAAGGACGCGCGCGAATTCTGCGCCGCGCTCGGCCTGTCCGCGGCCGACATCGATCTCGTCGCCTGGCTCGTGCGCTGGCACCTGCACATGAGCGTCACCGCGCAGCGCCAGGACATCAACAATCCCGACGTCGTGCATCGCTTCGCCGCCACGGTCGAGGATTCCGAGCGGCTCGACTATCTCTACCTGCTCACCTGCGCCGACATCGCCGGCACCAGTTCGAAGCTGTGGAACTCGTGGAAAGACAAGCTGCTCGCCGACCTCTACACGAGCACGCGTTACGTGTTGCGCAGCGGCCTCGAACGCCCGCCGCACGCGCCCGAGCGCGTGCGCGAGGCGCAGGCGCAGGCCTACGAGGCGTTGGCCGAGCTCGGCCTTTCGGCGCAGTCGATCGGGCGCATCTGGTCGGATTTCCCCGAGGAAACCTTCCTGCGCTTCAAGCCCGGCCTGATCGCCTGGCAGACTGCGGGTATCGCCAGCGCCGCCGACACCAAAGCGCCGCTCGTGCTCGTCGACCCGCAGGGACCGCGCGGAGGCAGCGAGGTGTTCGTCTACGCGCCCGACCGCGACGGTCTGTTCGCCGCGGTGACGGCGGTGTTCGAGCGCATGCGCCTGTCCGTGCTCGACGCGCGCATCGTCACCTCGAAGAGCGGCATGGGCATGGACAACTTCCTCGTGCTCGACGCGAACTCGCGCACGCTCGACGCGGGCACGGTCGAGCGACTGCATGCCGCGCTGGAGCAGACGCTGCGGCAGAACCCGTATCCGGTCGCGATCGGCACACTGCGACCGGCGAGCCGGCTCAGGCATTTCCACATTCCGCTGCGCATCGAGTTTCGCGAAGACGCGCAGAGCGCGCACACCCAGCTCGCGCTGGTCTGCTCGGACCGGCCAGGCCTGCTCGCCGCGGTCGCGCAGGTGCTGCGCGACTGCAAGGTGCGCGTGCACGACGCGCGCATCGCCACGTTCGGCGAGCGCGTCGAGGATTTCTTCCAGCTCACCGACGAATACAATCGCATGCTCGGCGCGGAGGCCTGCGCAACGCTGCGCGGAGCGCTCGCCGAGCGCCTGGCGACGCCCGCCGCGACGAACACCAAGACCGTGGAGACCTATGTCATCTCTTGATCCGTCCTTGATCGAATCAGTCATCGACTCGGCCTGGGAACGCCGCGCCGACCTGCCGCCCGCCGAAGTCGAATCCGCGCTGCGGCCGGCGATCAGGCGCGTGCTCGACCTGCTCGAAAGCGGCGAACTGCGCGTGGCCGAAGCCGACGGCCAGGGCGGCTGGAAGGTCAACCAGTGGCTGAAGAAAGCCGTGCTGCTGTCGTTCCGCATCCACGGCAACAAGCTCATGAGCGCCGAGCCCGCGCCGTACTACGACAAGGTGCCGCTGCGCTTCGAAGGCTACGACGAGGACAGATTCCGCACGCTCGGCGCGCGCGCCGTGCCCGGCAGCGTCGTGCGCCGCGGCGCGCATATCGCGCGCGACGTCGTGCTCATGCCGAGCTTCGTCAATATCGGCGCCTACGTCGGCGCCGGCACGATGGTCGACACCTGGGCCACGGTCGGCTCGTGTGCGCAAATTGGTAAAAATGTACATTTGTCCGGCGGCGTCGGCATCGGCGGCGTGCTCGAGCCGCTGCAGGCCGGGCCGACGATCATCGAGGACGATTGCTTTATCGGCGCGCGCTCCGAGGTTGTCGAAGGCTGCGTGATTGAACGCGGCAGCGTGATCGGCATGGGCGTATTTATCGGCCAGTCCACGCGCATCTACAACCGCGCCACGGGCGAGATCAGTTACGGCCGCGTGCCCGCGGGCAGCGTCGTCGTCGCCGGCTCCTTGCCCGCGAAGGACGGCAGCCACAGCCTTTACGCCGCAGTGATCGTCAAGCAGGTCGACGAGAAGACGCGTTCCAAGACCTCGATCAACGAGCTGTTGCGCAGCGGCGAGTGACGTATGGCGGTGCTGGGACTCGACCACTACAACATCCGCGCGCCCAGTCCGTTACTCGAAGAACTGCGCGATTTCTACGTGGCGATGGTCGGTCTGCAGGTCGGTCCGCGTCCGTTATTCCGCAGCTTCGGCTACTGGCTCTACGCGGGTGGCAAGGATGTTCTGCATCTTTCACAGACGCGCGTGGCCGAAACGCGCGCGGTCGGCGCGGTGCCGACGTTCGATCATGTCGCTTTCGCGTGCGAGAATTTCGAAGCGATGGTTGCGCGGCTTGCGGCGGCCGGCATCGAACACGAAATCGACGAAGTGCCGCTGACACGTCGCCGGCAGGTGTTTTTTCGTGATCCCGCCGGCAACGGCATCGAACTGAATTTCGGATGGGAGTCGTGAGTACAAAAGTATACGGACTGGAAAAGTGCAGCACCTGCCAGAAGGCGCGCAAGTGGCTCGACAAGCACAAGGTGGAATATCACTTCATCGACTACCGCGAGCACCGCGTCGATGCGGCTGTGCTGAAGGACTGGGCCAAGCAGGTCGGCGGCTGGGACAAGCTCGTCAACCGCACCGGCATGACCTGGCGCAACCTCCCCGCCAACCGCAAGTCGCCCGAGTCCGATCCGGAGTGGCTGCTGCTGATCCGCGAATATCCCGCGCTCGTGCGCCGTCCCGTTGTCGTGCGCGGCGGTGAGGTGAGCCTCGGCTTCACCGACAAGCTGTTCAAGCAGATCTTCGCCGCATGAGCGACATCCTCGACCTCACGATCGACCTGATCCGCCGTCCCTCGGTGACGCCGGAAGATCACGGCTGTCAGCAACTCCTCGCCGACCGCCTCGCGCGCGCCGGTTTCGCGATCGAACATCTGCGCTACGGCGAGGTCGACAATCTCTGGGCGACGCACGGCACGGACGGGCCGGTACTCGTGTTCCTCGGCCACACCGATGTCGTGCCGCCGGGGCCGCTCGACAAATGGACGAGTCCGCCGTTCGCGCCGACGATCCGCGATGGACGTCTATACGGCCGCGGCGCGGCCGACATGAAAAGCGGCGTCGCGGCGATGGCGCTCGCGCTCGAAACCTTCGTCGCGGCGCATCCGGATCACAAGGGCACGCTCGCGCTGCTCGTCACCAGCGACGAGGAGGGGCCGACCAACCTCGACGGCGTGCGCCGCGTCGTCGAGGAATTCCGCCGTCGCGGCCAGCGCATCGACTGGTGCGTGGTCGGCGAACCGTCGTCCGCGCAGACATTCGGCGACGTGATGCGCGTCGGCCGGCGCGGCTCGCTGTCGGCGCGGCTCATCGTGCGCGGCGTGCAGGGTCACGTCGCCTATCCCGACAAGGTGAAGAATCCGATCCACCTCGCCGCGCCCGCGTTGGCCGAACTCGCGGCGACCAAATGGGACGACGGCAACGAGGAATTCCCGCCGACCTCGATGCAGATATCGAACATCCATGCCGGCACCGGCGCGCTCAACGTCGTGCCCGGCACGCTCGAGGTCGATTTCAATTTCCGTTTCTGCACCGAGAGCACGGCCGACGCGTTGCGCGAACGCGTGGACGCAATCCTGCGCCGGCACGGACTCGATTTCGAGATCGCCTGGGACCTGTCCGGCGAGCCGTTCCTGACGCGCGAGGGCGCATTGCGCGCGGCGGCGAGCGCGGCGGTGCGCGAAGTCTGCGGCATCACGCCCGAAGCGAACACGGGTGGTGGGACTTCCGATGGGCGCTTTATCGCGCCGCTCGGCGCCGAAGTCGTCGAGCTCGGGCCGATCAATGCGTCGATTCACAAGATCGACGAGCACGTCGCGCTGGCCGAACTCGAAAAACTCCCGCAACTCTACCTGCGCATCGCCGAACGCCTGCTTGCGTAGCGGCGCGGCTTTCGCGCGTCTCGCGCGAAAGAAAGCCAATTCGACCGCGCCCGTCTTTTGCGCCGAAAAAAAGAGCCGGGCTCGATGAATCGAGCCCCTACGGAAAAAAGTCGCGGGTCGCGGCTTCAGCCGAAGTGGCAGATGTAGTGGTAGCCCTCGTCCGTGCGGATCTCGAACTTCGAGTTCGCCGGCACGCTGAATTTCTCGCCGGCGCCGGATTTGATCCACGCCTTGCTGCCGTTGAGCCGGTATTCGCACGAACCGGCCACGCCTTCCATGATCTCCGGCGCGCCCGTGTTGAAGGTCAGCGTCGACGGCAGGATCACGCCGACCGTCTTGCGCCTGCCGTCGGCGAAGTGCAGCGTGTGCGACACACACTTGCCGTCGCCGAACAGGTTGGCCTTGGTGGCGACAGCGGCGGGGTTGAGGGTCTCGGTCGTCATGTTGCGTTTTATCCTTTGGGTAAAAATACCAATTTATACTTGGCGTCGCCGGGCAGGAACGGCGTCGGTCTGCCCTGCGCCCAGTCCTCGTGGCCGGCGCCGTAGAACGGCGACAGCGGATTGCCGCTCTGTCCGCCGGGCATGTGGAAATAGCCGCTGTCCTCGTGTCCGGGCTGCACGCCGAAGCGCTCGCTCGCGCCGAACGTAGCGCCCTGCACGCGCGGCATGTTGCTGTCGCCGGGCAGCGGCTCGGCCGGCATGTCGATCAGCTTGCCGAGCAACGGCACCGCGGCGCTGAGCGGATGCGCGATGTTCGTCTTTGTCACCTCGCCCCAGGTGCGCGCGGCGAGCCCGCCGGGCTGCGCGCCGAGCCTGGCGGCGACACGCTGCGCGCATTGGCGCAGCAGGTCGTCCCAGTCGGCGTAACCCGGCGGCAACAGATACAACGGCTTCTGCGCAAGGATCGCTTCGACCTGGTGTTCGCTGTGGAACTGCGGCGGGAATCTGAAGTCGGGGTATTTCGCGCGCACCGCGGCGGCGAAACCGCCGAGCACGGTGTCGATCACCTCGAGGCGGAACGCGCGCGCCAGCCGGTAGCCGACCGATTGCGGATCGGCGCGGTCGCGCCAGTCGTCGGCGTACTTCTTCATCCCGGCGAGATCGGATGAGTCCGCCTTCGCCAGCGTGTCGCGCAGCCGCTCGTGCCAGGACTGCAGGAACAGCGCGCGGTCGTCGAGCTGGATCGCGAGGAAATCGGCCGGCGCGAATTTCTCCTTCGACTTCAGGCCGTCGCGGATCTGGCGCTGGCGCGCGCCGAGATCGAAGCCGCCATCGCCGACACGCGCGTAGTCGGGCGAATCGAAATCGAGCGTGCGCGAGTTCGCGGTCCAGATCCGCGCCGCGGGCGGATTGACCAGGTGCGGGTATTCCGCGGGGGCCAGCCAGCCGTTCCAGCCGCTGCCGGCCTGGCTCCAGTCGCAGGGCAGTTGCGGGTCGCAGATGCCGAGGCGGCGCGGAATGCGCCCGGCGATCGTCCAGCCGACATTGCCGGCGGCATCGCCGACCGTGAAGTTCTGCGCGGGCATGCCGGCGCGGTTGGCGACGGCCATCGCCGCGTCCACCGAGGCCACGGCATCGAGGTTGAGCAGTTCCATGTTGATGCCGCCGGGCTGCAGCGCGGTCCACGCCAGCGCGAGCGGCGTGCCGTCGGCGTCCGCGGCGAGGATCGGGCCCCATTGCGTCTCGCGCACTTCGAGCCGGTCGTCCGGCGCATTGTGTACTTTGATGATTTCCGTGCTTTGTGCCATCGGCTGCCAGCCGTCCGCCGTGCGGTAGCGGCTCTGGTCGGCGGGGTCGAGGGTGACGCGCACCCAGTCGAGCCAGTCGCCATAGCTGTTGGTGAAGCCCCAGGCGACGTGATGGTTGCTGCCGGCGACAAGCGAGGGCAGGCCGGGCAGGGTGACGCCGACCAGATCGATGCCGCTGTTCGCGCCGTGCGCATCCGGATATTGCAGGCGTGCGCGGAACCAGATGTTCGGCACGCGCAGGGAGAGGTGCATGTCGTTGGCGACCATCGCCGCCCCGCTGGTGGTCAGCGCTCCGCCGACGGCGAAGTTGTTGCTGCCGAGCACGTCGGCCGGTGGCGCCGTCGCTGCGGCGAGCTTGAGCAGTTTGGTGTCGACTTTGCGCAGATCGATGTCGCCTTCAGGCGGCAGCGCGGGCAGCGGCATCTCCACGCCCGCCAGCGGCGCGTCCCAGGGGCCGCTGGTCGTGCGCAGGAAGGTGAAAACGCTCTCGGGCAGCGCGGCCTGCATGCGCGTGTACGCGAGTTCGCGCGCGTTGCTCGAATCGTTGAGGTCGAAGAACATCGCGTCGAGCACGAGGATGCTGTCGGCTTCGCTCCACGGCTTCGGCCTGGCCCCGAGCAGCCAGTATTCCCAAGGGCGCGAGGACAACGCAGCGAGGCCGGCGTTGACGCCGTCGCGATAGGCGGCGATGTCCGCGTGCTGTTCCGGCGGCAGCGTGGCGAGCAAGGCCTCGGCGCGCGCGCGCATGCGGAACGCGCGGCGCTGGCGGTCGAGTTTCAGCGTCGCGCCGCCGACCAGTTCGGACAACTCGCCCGCTGCCGCGCGGCGCATCAGGTCCATGGCGAAGAAGCGTTCCTGCGCGTGCACGTAGCCGAGTGCCCAGGACACGTCGGTACGGCTTCGCCCCTTGATCGTCGCGACGCCTTGCGCGTCGCGCTCGACCGAGACGGGTTGCTTCAGCTCGTTCGTCTGCGCGGTTCCGTCGAGCAGCGGCAGGCTGGCGTGGACGAGCACGTAGGCCGCGATCGTCGCCGCGACGAGCAGGATGACGAGCGCGACGAGCAATCGTTTGAGCACGAACAGGGTGAGACGCATGACGCTCCTATTGATCCGGGACGAATATGTATAAACCCGTTCGGGCTGAGCGCAGCGCCGAAGGCGCGCAGTCGAAGCCTGTCGCAGTTGCCCTTCGACTTCGCCGCTGCGCGGCGTAGCCTGTCCTGGGCATAGCCGAAGGGCTCAGGGCGAATGGTTCAAACTTCATCGTGCCGAATCAATAGGCAAGCACGGCGCGAATGGCCGCCAGATCCACGTCCGGCACGATGTCCGCCTTGCCGATGCCGCGCCAGAGGATCAGACGCAGGCTGCCGGAAAGATTTTTCTTGTCGAGCTGCATCAGGCCGATGAGCCGATCCGGATCGAGCCCCGCCGGCACCGTCGTCGGCAGGCCGAAGCGGTCGAGCAGCCCGACGAGGCGTTGCGTGTCCGCGCGCGGCGCGCGGCCGAGATTCGCCGACAATGTCGCGGCCAGCACCATGCCGACCGCGACGGCTTCGCCGTGCAGCAGGCCGCCGTAGCCCATCGCGGTCTCGATCGCATGGCCGAAGGTGTGGCCGAGGTTGAGCAGCGCGCGCTCGCCCTGCTCGGTCTCGTCGCGCGCCACGATGCCGGCTTTCTGCCGGCAGCAGTGCGCAATCATCATGGTCAGCGCCGCGGTTTCGCGCGCGAGCAGCGCGTCGGCATGACGCTCGAGCCAGGCGAAGAAATCGGCGTCGCCGAGCGCACCGTATTTGATCACCTCGGCGAAACCGGCGCGCAGCTCGCGCGGCGGCAGCGTCGCCAGTGTGTCGGTGTCGGCGATCACCGCGCGCGGTTGATGGAACGCGCCGACCAGGTTCTTGCCTTGCGGCAGGTCGACCGCGGTCTTGCCGCCGACCGAGGAGTCGACCATCGCCAGCAGCGTCGTCGGAACCTGGACGAAGGCGATGCCGCGCATCCAGCATGCCGCGGCGAAGCCGGCGAGGTCGCCGATCACGCCGCCGCCGAGCGCGACGATCGTCGCGTCGCGATTGGCCTTCATCGCGGCGAGCGCGTCGAACACCCGCGCGGCGGAGGCGAGCGTCTTGTGCGCCTCGCCGTCGGGCAGCAACA
>JAFEFQ010000003.1 GCA_018240505.1 Pseudomonadota bacterium | reverse complement strand
GTCCAAGCGCGACACCGGGCGCACGCTGTACATCCTCGACGAGCCGACCACGGGCCTGCACTTCCACGACATCGAGCAGTTGCTCAAGGTGCTGCACCGCCTGCGCGACGACGGCAACACCGTGGTCGTGATCGAGCACAACCTCGACGTGATCAAGACCGCCGACTGGGTGATCGACCTCGGTCCCGAGGGCGGCCATCGCGGCGGCCAGATCATCGCCACCGGCACGCCCGAGGACATCGCGAAAAACGAAGCCTCGCACACGGGCCGCTTCCTCGCGCGCGTGCTCGGCACGAGCAACGGCAGGAAGAGGAAAGCCGCATGAACGACACGACGATTCCCGCACCACGCAAGGTCGCCGAAATCACGATTGCCCTGCGCTGGGGCGACCAGGACGCGTTCAACCACGTCAACAACGCGGTATACCTGCGCTACCTCGAGGAGGCGCGCGTGCGCTGGCTTGCCGACGTCGCCCAGGATTGGGATCGCGGCGACGGCAGCAAGCCGATCATGGCCGCCGTGCAGGCGAATTACCGCCGCCCGCTGACCTGGCCTGGCGAGATCGTCGTGCAACTGTTTTGCGAGAAGCTCGGCAACAGCTCGCTGACGATCGGCCATCGCATCGTCGATGCGGCCGACAAATCCGTGCTCTACATGGACGGCAACGTGGTCATGGTCTGGATCGACCCGGCGACGGGCAAGTCGACGCCGTTGCCCGAGGCGATCCGCGCAGCGTGTGCGTAACGCTTCCCTTCTCCCGCCGGGAGAAGGTGCCCAGAGGGCGGATGAGGGAAAGGCATCACAATTTTCGATGACATCACATCGTGCGAAGCTCTCCCCTCATCCGGCGCTTGGGCTCTCGCGGCTTCTCCCGGCGGGAGAAGGGAAGAAAAGCGCTACGGCACAGCGTCGCGCACGACGAAATCGGCGCTCGCGCCTTCGCCCGATGCCGTCGCAATATGGATTTTTATACTTTCGCCCGATGCGACCGCGCGCTTCGGCCGCATCAGCATCAGGTGTTTGCCACCCGGCGCGAGCACGACACTGGCACTTGGCGCGATCTCGACCGGGCCCAGCGCCTTCATGCGCGCGACGCCGTCGACCTCGACGCTTTCATGCAACGACACGTCGCCGAACGCCACGCTGTCGGCGCCGGTTACCGTCAACGGCGCATCGCCTACGTTGCGCAGCGTTGCGTAGCCCGCCAGCATCATCGCACCCGGCGGCGCGGTGCGGATCCAGGCGCCGGACACTTCGAGGCGCCCTGCCGCCTGTGCGGCCTGATTCGTCATCAGCGCCAGCGCCAGCAATGTGATCAATCGCCGCATCGGAAACAATCCTGCCGGGGTTTCTCGCTATGATAACCGGCGTGACCTGCCCTGCACGGACCGCGACCATGCGCCGCACAACACTCGCCGTTTCCCTGATCGCCGCAGTCGCCGCGACGGCCGGCGCGCAAGCGCCCGCGTCGCGTTACGCGCTGTCGATCTACAGCGCGCAGGCGAACAACGGCGACGGCCTGTTCGAAACCGCCGCCGATGCGGGCAGCGCCGACAGCGTCGGCGGCTACGCCGTGGTGCGCGACCGGCGCCAGTTCAATTTGAATCCCGGCAGCAACGCGGTCGAGGTGCGCGAGGTCGCGCGCTGGCTCGACCCCTCCGCGCTGAGCGCGCGCTTCGTCGAGCCTGGCGATGCGACAATCGTCAGCCAGCGTTTCGACGACCAGGCGCTGTCGTTCGATGCGCTCGTGCAGCGCCAGATCGGCCACCCGGTCGAGATCGCCGGCAACGGCGCGAATCCGGCCGCGGCGCCGATCAGCGGCACGCTGCTGTCGAACAACGGCGGCCTTACCGTGCAACTGGCCGACGGCCGCGTGACCACGGTGACCGACTACAGCCGCGTGACCTTTCCCGACCTGCCCAAGGGCATGTCGGCGACGCCGGTGCTGCGCCTCGACGTCAATGCCAGGCAAGGCGGCCCGCGCAGCATCGAATTCGTCTACCCGACCCAGGGCCTGGCCTGGCGCGCCGAGTATTCGGGCTGGATAGCCGCGGGCGGCGACTGCAAGCTGACCCTGTCCGGCTGGGCGCTGATCGCGAACCGCAGCGGCGCCAGTTATCGCGGCGCACAGATCAAGCTGATCGCGGGCTCGCCGAATCGGGTCACACAGCAGAACGCTCCGCGCCCGATGATGATGGCGAAGGCGGGAGGCGCCGCCGCGCCTGTCGCTGCCGCGGACAGCGGCACGCTAGGCGATTACCACGAATACACGATCGACGCGCCGCTCGACCTCATCGACAACAGCCTGCAGCGCGTCGCCCTGTTTCCCGACACGCCGCTGGCCTGCCAGCGCCAGTACCTGTTCGAGGCGACGCATTTGCGCGCGAACCCCGGCATGGCGCCGATCACCGAGCGCGGTTTCGGCGCGAGCGGCACGCAACCGGTGCGCTCGGCGCTCGCGTTCCGCATCGAGCGCGCGCTGCCGGCCGGACGCGTGCGCATGCTGCAGGCGGCGAACGACGGCGCGCCCGAATTCGTCGGCGAAGACCAGATCGGCCACACGCCGAAGAACGAACCGGTCGCACTGCAACTCGGCGACGCCTTCGACCTGCGCGGCGAGCGGCGCCAGACCGACTTCACGCTCGACAAGAACCAGCGCAGCCTCGGCGAAACCTTCGCCCTGCGCGTGAGCAACGCGGGCGATGCCGCGAGAAGCGTCGTCGTGCGCGAGCATCTCTATCGCTGGACGCAGTGGAACATCACCCAGGCTTCGGCCAAGTACGAGAAGAAGAATTCGGACACGGTCGAGTTCAAGCTCGACGTGCCGGCGAACGGCGAGGCGACGGTGACGTATACCGTGCAGTACCAGTGGACCGAGTCGTTCAAATGACGCGCAGGGATCCTCGTCACCCCGGCAGGGAATGCCGGGGTCCAGGCTGCAGGGATGCCAGAGTATCGACCACTTCGTCGTCCCCGAAGTCTGGATTTACTCGCCACATCCATGCGGCTCGGCCTGCGGCCCGGCTTCGCCGTTCGCGATTGCTCCTGCAATCGCAGTCGGCAGTTCCTGCGGGAATGACGGCTCATTATTTCTTCAATTTTTTTGAACAACGACTCCCATGCTCGAACAAATCCGCCACGACGACATCCTAGAACTGCGCCTCGCGCGTCCGCCGGTCAACGCCTTCGACCTCCATCTGAGCCGCGCGCTGCGCGAGGCGATCGAAGCGGCGCCGGGCGGTGGCGCCCGGGGCATCGTGCTGTCCGGCCGGCCCGGCATGTTCAGCGCCGGCCTCGACGCCGCCGCGGTGCTCGAACTCGACGCCGCCGGACGCATGGCCGAACTGTGGCGCGAATACTCCGGCCTGTGCCGCGCGATCGCCGCCTCGAGCGTGCCGATCGTCGTCGCGATCGCCGGCCACGCGCCGGCCGGCGGCGCGGTGCTGGCGACGTTCTGCGACTATCGCGTGATGGCGCGCGGCGCCGATCCCGCCAAGCCCTATCGCATCGGGCTCAACGAAACCCGGGTCGGCCTGTCGGTGCCGCCCGAAATCCAGACCGGGCTGCGCCGCCTGGTCGGCGCCTACCGCGCCGAGCGCCTCATGGTCGCGGGCGCGATGGTCGATTCCGACGAAGCGCTGCGCATCGGTTTCGTCGACGAACTGGCCGAAGCGGACGACGTGGCCCCGCGCGCATTCGCCTGGCTGCGCGCGCTGCTCGCGCTGCCGCCGCAGGCGATGGCCACGACCCGCGCGATCGCGCGCGCGGATCTCGTGGCCGCATTCGATGCCGCACACCGCAGCGACGTCGATGCCTTCGTGCGCGACTGGTTCGGCGACGAGTCGCGCGCGACGCTCAAGGCCGTGCTGGCGAAGCTCAAGGCCAAGTAGGGGCGCGATTCATCGCGCCCGACTGTCCTTAAGATTGACGGAAAGAAGCGGAGTTCGATGAATCGAACCCCTACGATCCGCGCGCTACGAGATTCCCGGAGTCCGAGATCCAGCCGCTCCACGACGGCGCGTAGACGCGCGAACCCGCGAGTCCGGCGATTTCGAATGCGAGCAGGTTCTGGCAGGCACTGACGCCGGAGCCGCAGCTGTGGATCACCGTGTCCGGCGCATGCGCGCCGATCGCGGCGAGCAGCTCCACGCGCAATTCCGCAGCCGGCTTGAAACGCCCGTCCGCAGCGAGATTCTCGCTCAGCGGACGGTTGCGCGCGCCCGGAATATGCCCGGCGACCGGGTCGATCGGCTCGACTTCGCCGCGGAAGCGCGGCGCACCGCGTGCGTCGAGCACCAGCACTTCGCCGCGTTTGCGCAACTCGCGCAACTCGCCGGTGTATACAATTCCACTTGCATCGAAGTCGATCGCGACGGATGTCGCGGCGCGTGGCGTGGAAGCCGCCTCGACCGGCAATCCCGCCTGCTTCCACGCACCCCAGCCACCGTCGAGCAATGCGACCTCGCGCGCGCCGGCAAGGCGCAACATCCACCACAGCCTCGCCGCGGCGAGCGCGCCGCCGGCATCGTCGTAGGCGACGACACGCGTCGACGGCGTCCATCCCCAGCGCGCGAGCACGGCGGAGAACGCCGCCGCATCGGGCAGCGGGTGGCGGCCGAGGCCGGGTTTGGACAGATCGGAAAGATCGTGGTCGAGGTCGGCATGGACCGCGCCCTGGACATGCGCCTGGGCATACTCGCGCGCGCCCTTCGCAGGATCGGCCAGCTCGAAGCGGCAATCGACGACCAGCAGGTCGGCGTCGCCGAGTTGCGCGGCGAGATCGGCGGCGGAAATCAACGGCGATGCGTTCATGGCGTGGCAGCCTCCATTCGCTGGACGAAATTCAACAGCATCATCGCCGTCACGCCCCAGATGCGCTGGCCGGCGTAGAAGAATTCCTGGATGTCGCGCTCGTGGCCGCGGAAGTTCATGCGCACGGCATGCATGTTCGCCGGGTCGAGGAAATGCGTGAGCGGCACTTCGAACACTTCGGCGACTTCGCGCGGATTCGGCACGGCGCGATAGTCCGCGCCGAGCCAGGCAACGACGGGCGCGATGCGATAATCCGAAATCGTTTCAAACGTGTCGAGATAGCCCACCGGCTCGATCAGTCCGGCGTCGATGCCGAGTTCCTCGTGCGTTTCGCGCAGCGCGGCGGCGACCGCGCCGGCATCGCCAGGATCGATCGCGCCGCCCGGGAAACTGACCTGGCCTGCGTGACTGCTCAGACTGTCGGTGCGCCGCGTCAGCAGCACGTTGAAGCCGTCGCCGCGATCGATCAGCGCGACGAGCACGGCTGCGGGCCGGCGAGCGCCGGCGCCGATCAGCCTGAGCATGTCGTCGTGGTTCCAGCCCGTATCGCGCGGCGCCTCGGCCAGCGCGTGCACGCTGCGCAGCACGCGCGCGCGCAAGGCGGTCTTGGTCTCGTACGCGATCATGCGGTCGATTCCGCGGCGCGCTGCGGCAGTACGTGATCCATCAGGCGCAGGCGTTCCGCTTCGCCGAGCGAACTCCATTGCGCGATTTCGTCGAGCGTGCGATGGCAGCCCTTGCACAGTCCGGCCGCATCGACCTCGCAGACGCCGATGCACGGCGTCAGGATCGGTTTGGGCGGCGGGCTTTTCCAGGAATACATGCTTTCGGACGATGGCGTCGAATCCGCAAAACACAACGCCGCGACAAGCGCGGCGTTGGGTACTGGCTTCGACGTGTTGCTTACGGCTTGACGTCCATGAGCTTGAGCTCGAACACCAGCGCCTCGTCGGGGCCGATGCGGCGGCCGTCGCCGCGCTCGCCGTAGGCGAGATCGGACGGCACGTAAACGCGCCAGTAGTCGCCGATCTTCATCAGCGGCAGCACTTCCTGCCAGCCCTTGAGCACTTCGTTGACCTTGAACTTGAACGGCTCGCCGCGCGCGAACGAGGAATCGAGCTCCTGGCCGTTGAGCAGCGAGAGGCGGAAGTTCGCCGTCACCTCGCTCTGCAGGGTCGGATGCTTGCTGCCGGTGCCATCCTCGATCACGACGTACTGCACGCCGCTCGGCAGGCTCTTCACGTTCGGCTTGCTCTTGTTCTCGGCGAAGAAGCGCTGCGCCTTCGACTTGTTCTCCGAGGAGAGCTTGTCGTACTCGCTCTTGGCCTTGCTGTACTGCTCGTACTGGAAGCGGCCGAGCACGTCGCGCATCGTGTCGACGTTGACCGTCGGCTGGCGCTTTGCATAGCCGTCCTGCAGCGCCTTGATGACCTGGTTGATGTCGATGTCGACCTTGCGGCCGGCGAGGTCGTCGCCGATCTGGAAGCCGAGCGCGTAGGAAAGATTCGGCTTGTCCGCCGCGGTCAACGGCGCAGGCGGCTTCTGCTGTTGCGCCGCCGCCGGAGCAGCGGCGGGAGCGGCCGCAGGCTTGCTGTCCTGTGCGGAAAACGCCGAACCGGCGGCCAACACGCCCGCCGCGATAAGACCCAGATGCAACTTCATGCAAACCTCCGATAAGAAAATCCCGTGCGGACGCCCGAGAAAAAACGCGGCGCCCGAAGCAAACCTGCGCGAAAGCCGGGCATTCTACCCGAGCCGGCCCATGCCAGCCAGCGATACTACGGTTGCCGGCTGAACCGGAGGTTATTTATGCATTCGTCCGTGAATGCGAAAATCACGAAGCGACCATCCAAGGCCGCACTTCGGTTAACTTTTGCGATCATCCGTGATCGCGAAGATCACGAGGCGGCCATCCTTGGCCGCACTTCTCAACAAAAGCGAGTTCCCCATGGCTTATCGAAACCTGCTTGTCGACGACCGCGGCGCGGTGCGCCAGATCACGATCAACCGCCCGGACAAGCTCAATGCGCTCAACCGCGAGACGATCAACGAACTCGGCATCGCGTTCGGCCAGGCCGGGGCCGACGACGCGGTGCGCGTCGTGGTCCTCGCCGGCAGCGGCGAGAAGGCCTTCGTCGCCGGCGCCGACATCAGCGAACTCGCCACGCTGACGCCGCTGCAGGCGCGGGAAACCGCGCGCCGCGGCCAGGCGATGATGCTCGGTATCGAGCGCCTCGGCAAACCGGTGATCGCGCGCATCCAGGGCTTCGCCCTCGGCGGCGGTCTCGAACTGGCGATGTGCTGCCATCTGCGCATCGGCAGCGACAAGGCCAAGGTCGGCCAGCCCGAGATCAACCTTGGCGTCATCCCCGGCTTCGGCGGTACGCAGCGCCTGCTGCGGCTCGCCGGACGCAGCGCCGCGCTCGAACTGTGCCTGACCGGCACGACTATCGACGCCGCGCGCGCGCAGGCACTCGGCGTGCTCACGCGCGTCGTGGCGGCCGACCAGCTCGATACGGAAATCGACAAGCTCGCCGACCAGCTCGCCGCGAGCGCGCCGCATGCGCTGCGCGGCATCCTCGAAGCGATCCTGATCGGCGGCGAATGCGGCATCGAGGCCGGACTCGACTACGAATCGCAGGCGTTCGGTCTGGTTTTCTCGACCGAGGATATGCGGGAAGGGACGAAGGCGTTTCTTGAGCGACGGAAGGCGAATTTCACAGGCGCGTGAAGTCAGCAAGTTGCTCGGCCGCGTGGAGATTTTATCAAGCGGAGCCGAGCAGCGTCTCCCAGTGATTCGCAACAATCTGCAACGTCTCGGGATTGGATTCCGCTTTCGAAACAAAGAACCAGTACTCACCAAACTGATCGTTAATGGTGAACGCTTCGCCAAGGAACGAGAAATCGATCCAACATTCGGTAACGTTGTCACAGATGAACCCGGTAAGTTCCGCCCCCGGTAGAGAAGTCACATGATCGCGAACGGCGTACCAGTCCTTGGTCGCCGGCAATGCAGCAAATTGCCTTGACCCGTCGCTGGCGCGAATATCCAACAATGCGATAGGCACGACGCCGTGCACGTCATTCCTCATGTGCACCACGGTACTTCTTCTCCCCTGCCGTCACTCGCATATCGAGCCGGTTCTGCTGCGTCGGCAGCGGGCAGGTCGCATACGGCGTGAACGCGCACGGCGGGTTGTAGGCCTTGTTGAAATCGAGAACGATCCTGCCGTTCTTCGGCGGATCGGCGTAGAGAAAACGCGCGGCGCCATAGGTTTCCTTGCCGCTCGTGCGGTCGGCGAAGACGAGGAACAGCTCGGTGTCGCCGGGGTTCTCGATGATCGGCTCGACCTTGTAGGTCTTGCCGTCGCGCTCGAACGTGGCCGCGCCGGGCACGACGACCTTGTCGATCTGGCCGAGGATGTTGCCCTCCTCGACTTCGCGCGGCGGGTTGTACGCCTCCCACGTCGCCTCGATGCGCCATGACGGGTCGATGTCGAAACGATCGATGCCGGCAAAATGCACGCGTGTGTCGGCCGCGCTGTCCTTGATGCGCAGGCCGAACTGCTCGCCGCGATGGATCAGATGGAAATTCGCCGTGCCGAAACTGACCAGCGTCGGCTTCTCGTGGCTGTCGTCGAGAAGCTCGGCGCCGACCTGGTTCGCGCCGTCGATCTTCGCCGCATTCACCGCGCGCGGATCGAGCGAGAACGTCGCGCGGCCGCGATCGAGCACGATGTTGCCCAAATGCGGCGGCGCCTTGGCGATGACGATGTTGTTGTCCCTGGCCGAACCGATCGTGTTCGCACCCTGCTTGAGCCATTCGAGGCCGACCAGGCTAAGCCAGCCGTTCGGCGCGGTGAGCCGTTCGACGCGCTTGGCGCGCCAGGTTTCGATTTCCTTGCGGTAATCCGCATCGTCAGTCGAGGCCGCGACGGCGCTCGATGCAATTGCCATACTCATCAATGCGATTCCGAAATTTCTCATTCTGGATTTCCAAAAGTATACTTTCGTCATTCCAGCGAAAGCTGGAATCCAGCTCTTCGCTTTTGGCTGAAAGATAAAAAACTGGATTCCAGCTTTCGCTGGAATGACGAGCAAAAGGGCGACGAACGAAAATACTACCGCCCGCGCAAAAACATGCGATCGAGATCGGCGATCGAAAGCTGCACCCAGGTCGGTCGCCCGTGGTTGCACTGCCCCGAGCGCTCGGTCGCTTCCATCTCGCGCAACAATGCGTTCATTTCGGGCACAGTCAAGCGTCGATGCGCGCGCACCGAGCCGTGGCAGGCCATCGTCGACAGCATATCGTTATGCGCTTCCTGCATGCGCCGCGTGGCGCCGTGCGCGGCGAAGTCGGCGAGCACGTCGCGCACGAGCGCGCCGACGTCAGCGCCTTCGAGCAGGTCCGGATAGCGCTTGATCGTCACGCTCTGCGGCCCCGAGCGCACGATCTCGAAACCGAGCGCGGCCAGTTCATCCGCATGATCCTCGACCACGGCCGCCTCGCGCGCGCTGACCGCAAGCGCCAGCGGCACGAGCAGCAGTTGCGCGCGGATGCCGTCGCTCGCCTGCGCGGTCTTGAGCTTCTCGTAGGTGATGCGCTCGTGCGCGGCGTGCATGTCGACGAGGATCAGGCCCTGCGCGTTCTCGGCGAGCACGTAGATCCCGGCGAGCTGGGCCAGCGCATAGCCTAGCGGCGGCACATCCGCATCGGCGGACATGGGCAGGCCGACACCGCCTGCGGGCGCTTCATTTGCCGCATTTTCCACAATGCCGCTTTTTCCAACTCGATCGCCGAGCAGGGCGAGGTAGTCGACGCGCGGCTCGCGCACGCCGAGGCTGAGCCCAGCCTGGCCGCGCCACACCGGCGCTGCGACCGGCGCGTAATTCGCTACCTGCGCAGCCTGCATCGCGGCATCGAACGAGGACGGCGGATTTGCTTCGATGGGAATCGGCGAGGTGCCCGCGATCACCGACGTGACCGAACCCGCGCGCGTCTGCGCCAGCGCCTCGTGCAACGTGCGGTAGAGGAAATCGTGCACGAGCCGGCTCTCGCGGAAACGCACCTCGGACTTGGCCGGATGCACGTTGACGTCGACGATCGCCGGATCGAGTTCGAGGAACAGCACATAGGCCGGATGGCGCCCGTGATAGAGCACGTCGGCATACGCCTGGCGCACCGCATGGGTGACGACCTTGTCGCGCACGAGGCGGCCGTTGACGTAGAAGTATTGCTGGTCGGCCTGGCTGCGCGACGCGGTCGGCAGGCCGACCCAACCCGACAAGCGCAGGCCCGCGCCCGTGTGATCGACGCGCAGGCTCTGCGCGGGGAAATCGTCGCCGAGTATTTCCGCGAGGCGCGCCGCGAGCGCCGCCGCGCTCTCTGCGGGACGCATCAGGCGGGACGGCTTGCCATTGTTCGTCATCCGGAATTCGATCTGCGGGCGCGCGAGCGCGAGCGACTTGACCAGTTCGTCGATATGGCCGAATTCGGTGCGCTCGGCGCGCAGGAACTTGCGCCGCGCGGGCACGTTGTGGAACAGGTCGCGCACTTCGATCGTCGTGCCGGACGGGTGTTGCGCGGGGCGCGGCTTCGATACCTGACCCGCCTCGATGTCGATGCGCGCGGCGGCGTCCGCGTCCTCCGGTTTCGAGGTCAGCGCAAAGCGCGACACCGACGCGATCGACGGCAGCGCCTCGCCGCGGAAGCCGAGCGTGCGCACGCGTTCGAGATCGTCGAGCGAGGCGATCTTGCTGGTCGCATGCGGCGACACGGCCAGCAGCAGTTCGTCGGCCGCGATGCCGCCGCCGTCGTCGCGCACGCGGATCAGGCGCGAGCCGCCGTCCTCGATGTCGATCTCCACGCGCGTCGCGCCCGCGTCGAGCGAGTTCTCGACGAGTTCCTTGACCACGGAGGCGGGCCGCTCGATGACTTCACCGGCGGCGATCTGGTTGACGAGTTCCTGCGGGAGCTGACGGATGCGCGGCATGGATGGCGCACATCATAGCGAAATCACCGATCGGGTTTTTGCGCGGGAATAAATCGCAGCGTCGGGCAGTCTTCTACGCACGCGGACTGCAGCCCCGTTCCCTCAAACTTCTGGAGAAAAAAATGTCTGCGAACAAATTCATCCGCACGGGCCTGCTCGTGCGCAGTGCCTTGCTGGCCACGCTTCTCGCCCTGGGCGCGTGTTCCGGCGTGTCACAGCGACCCGCAACCCAGACCGGGAATTGCGGCGGGGTGCTCGAGGAACCCTACATGGTGTGCGACGCGCCGGTCGGCTGACGACCGCGCCTCACTCCGCCGCTACGAGCGCGGCACGCGCGCAAGCGCGACGGCGTTGCCGGCGTTGCCGTCGTCGTCCGCCGCCTTGCGCGAGGCGAAACGCTCGGGCCGGTTCTTCTCGGCGGCGACGGCGAACTGCGTGCCCGGCGGCGGCGTCGCCTGCAGGTAGTTGCGCATGCCGTTGAGGATCGCGGTCGCAAGCAGTTCGCGCTGCTCGGGATTGTTGAGCCGGCGCTCTTCCTCGGGATTGGTGATGAACGCGGTCTCGACCAGGATCGAGGGCACGTCGGGCGAGCGCAGCACGACGAAGTTCGCCTTCTCGACGTAGCCGCGGTGAGTCGGGCCGAGCCGCGCGATCGCGCGCAGCACCTGTTGCGCGACCGCGCCGCTCGCCTCGATCGTCGAGCTTTGCGACAGGTCGAGCAGCACGGCGGCGAGCGTGTTGTCTTTTTTGTCGAGTTTCACTCCACCGACGAGGTCGGCATTGTTCTCGCGGTCGGCGAGGAAGCGCGCCGCTTCGCTCGTGGCGCCGCGCGGCGACAGCATCCACACCGAGGAACCGCGCGCGTCGCTGGAAGTGAACGCGTCCGCGTGGATCGACACGAACAGATCGGCCTTCGCCTCGCGCGCCTTGTGGTAGCGGTCCTCGAGACCGACGTAGTAGTCGCCGTCACGCGTCAGCACCGCGCGCATGCCGGGCGTCTTGTCGATCTGGCGCTTGAGCTCGCGCGAGACCATCATCGTGATGTTCTTCTCCTGCGTGCCGGCATTGCCCTTCGCGCCCGGATCGTTGCCGCCGTGGCCGGGGTCGATCATGACGATGACGTCGCGGGTCTTGGCCGGCGCCGCGCGCACGCTCTTGACGACCTCGGCCTTGCCGCCCTTGCCCTTGGGATAGAGGTCGACGATGAGGCGATAGCCCGAGCCAGCTTCGGGCGGCATCAGAAAACTCTTGGGCCGCACGTCGGCGGCGAGATCGAGCACGACGCGCAGGTCGGCCTTGTTCTGCGCACCGGTGCGCAGCGACTTGAGCAGGCCGCGGCCGCCCGGTGCGGCGAAGCTCTCGGCCGCGGCGGAGTCGCGCAGGTCGAGCACGATGCGGCCGGGATTGGCGATCTCGAACAGCTTGTAGTCGACCGGTCCGGCGAGGTCGAGGAAGACGCGCGTGCGATCGGCTTCGACCGAAATCTTCGCCGCCTTGAGTTCTGCCGCAGAGGAAAACGGCACCAACGCCAGCAACAATCCGCCGACGGTCAGATGAAACAACGACTGGCGCGATATCCCCCACATGCCGCGGATTGAAGCTCAAAACGTGAAAAAAATCAAGGATTTTTCTTTACAAATCCGCTGTCTAGGCCATACTCCTGAATGACTACAAGAGATTGTGTTCAGGCCGCCCCCCGAACACCAAGGATGCCGAGCCAGTCCGCGCCGCGCGCCGTTCGCGGCTCCAGCCGCAGCCGTCGCCTTGGCCCGGCATGCGCGAGATGCGCGACCAGGTCCGGCGCGGGCAGCGCATCGCCACCGCGCTCGGGCCACTCGGCAAGCAGCAGGAATCGCCCCGCAGCCAGATCGGACAGGCCGAGGAATTCCAGTTCGTCCGGCGCCGCGATCCGGTACAGATCGAGGTGATGGATGGGCAGGCTGTTTGCCTCGTACGATTCGATCAGGCTGTAGGTCGGGCTCTTGATCCGCGCGCCGACGCCGAGCGCGCCGAGCAAGGCGCGCGCAAACGTGGTCTTGCCCGCGCCGAGATCGCCGTGCAGGTGGATCACGCCGCCGTCGCCGAGCAGCGGAGCAAGGCGCTGCGCGAGCGCAACGAGCCCGGCTTCATCCAGTTCGGTTTCGTCCAGTTCGGTTTTGACTCTGCTGCTCATGCCGCACCGAAACCGTTGCGCAGGCGGCGCAGCGACGCAAGCAGATCGCCCGCGATCAGGCCCGCTTCGCCGTCGCGCGCCGCCGCGTCGCCCGCGCGCGCATGCAAGGCCACCCCGACCCGGGCCGCGCGCCACGGATCGAACCCCTGCGCGAGCAACCCCGCGATCACTCCGGTCAGCACATCGCCCATGCCGCCCGTCGCCATGCCCGGATTGCCCCAGGGACAAACGGCGATGTCGCCGTCGACATTCGCGATCAATGTTCCGGCCCCCTTGAGCACGATGGTTGCGTGGTGCCTGCGCGCCAGTTCGCGCGCGGCAGCGAAACGGTCGTGCGCGATCGCCGCGACCTCGACGCCGAGCAGGCGCGCCGCCTCGCCCGGATGCGGCGTCAGCACGCTTTGCGCAGGCAGCGCGAGACTGTCGTTCGCAAGCAGGTTCAATCCATCCGCGTCGAGCACGAGCGGCTTGCCGGCCGCGATCGCGGTACGCCAAAGCGCATGCCCCCAGGCGCGCCTGCCCAGACCCGGACCGATCGCGACGACGCTGGCGCGCTCGAGCAGCGGTTTCAGTTCCTGGATGCCGGATACCGCATGCGCCATCAGTTCGGGACGCGCGGCGTTGATCGCGGCGACCTGTTCGGCCCGCGTCGCCACGCTGACGAGCCCCGCACCGCTGCGCAGCGCCGCCTCGCCCGCGAGCCGGATCGCTCCGCCCATGCCGTGATCGCCGCCGATCGCGAGCACATGGCCGTAGCGACCCTTGTGCCCGTCGCGCGCGCGCGGCGGCAACGAGGCCGCGATTCCCGCCGCGTCGAGCAGACGCGCATCGCACCGTATTCCCGCCCGGGTGTCATCCGGCACGCCCAACGAATCGACGGCAATGTCACCGGTGCAATCCGCGGCAACGCCGGTATGCAATCCGCGCTTGTCCGCGATGAACGTGATCGTCGCCGCCGCGCGCACGGCCTGTCCGGGCGCAAAACCCGTGTCCGCGTCCAGGCCCGACGGCACGTCGAGCGCCAGCACCGGCTTCGCCGCCGTGTTCAGCCTCTCGATCAATCCGTGCGCGGCCCCTTCGGCCGCACGCGCCAGACCGATGCCGAGCAGCGCATCGACATAGACATCGGCCTGCGGCCATTGCGCATCCGGCGGCAGAACCTCGCCGCCGCCGGCGCGCCAATCCGCTTGCGCCTGCGCGGCCTCGCTGGCGTTGCGCGGGGGGCCGAGCGCAACCACGACCGCGTCCAGGCCGGCATCGCGCGCGAGCCGGGCTAGCACATAGCCGTCGCCGCCGTTGTTGCCAGTCCCGCACAGCACGGCGATGCGGCGTGCGCCGGGCCAACGCAGACGCAGCTGGTCCAACGCAGCCGCGCCGGCGCGGCGCATCAGTTCGTAGCCAGGGATGCGCAGCGCATCGATTGCCGTGCGTTCCAGTTCGCGCGCCTGCGCCACGGTATAAAGCGGATGGCCGTTCATGCGAACAATTATACTTGTGCAGATGCAACCGCCTACCGACTACGTCGAACTCGCCGCCCGGATCAAGCGCTGGGGCGGTGAGTTCGGCTTCCAGCAGGTCGGCATCAGCGCGACCGAGCTCGGCGCGGACGAGGCGCATCTGCGCGACTGGCTCGCCGCAGGCCGGCACGGCGAAATGGACTACATGCAGCGCCACGGCAGCAAGCGCAGCCGGCCCGCCGAGCTGCAAGCGGGAACCGTGCGCGTCATCTCGGTGCGCATGGACTACGACCCGCCGCAGGCGCGCGATGCGTGGGAAGTGCTCGACGATCCCGCGCTCGCTTACATCTCGCGCTATGCCCTCGGTCGCGATTACCACAAGCTGCTGCGTGCGCGCCTGCAGAAGCTCGCCGACCGCATCGCCGCCAAAACCGGCCCGTTCGGCTATCGGGCCTTCGTCGACTCCGCGCCGGTGATGGAGAAAGCGCTCGCGCGCAATGCGGGCCTGGGCTGGATCGGCAAGCACACCAACCTGATCAACAAGAGCGCGGGTTCGTGGTTCTTCCTCGGCGAGTTGTTCACCGACCTGCCGCTGCCGGTCGATGCGCCCGCCGGCGAGCACTGCGGTACCTGCACGCGCTGCATCGACATCTGCCCGACCCGGGCGATCGTCGCGCCGAACCAGCTCGACGCGCGCCGCTGCATTTCGTATCTGACGATCGAGCTGCGCGGCTCGATCCCGGTCGAGTTCCGCCGCGCGATCGGCAACCGTATCTACGGCTGCGACGACTGCCAGCTCGTCTGCCCGTGGAACAAGTTCGCAAGAAAAAGCGTCGAGCCCGATTTCATCGTTCGCCACGGTCTCGACAGCGCGGCGCTGATCGAACTGTTCGCCTGGAGCGAAGAAGAATTTCTCCAGCGCACCGAAGGTTCGGCGATCCGCCGTATCGGCTACGAATGCTGGCTGCGCAACATCGCGGTGGCGCTCGGCAACGCGCCACATGGCCAGGAAGTCGTCGACGCGTTGTCGGCGCGGACGGAACACGCCTCTGAACTGGTGCGCGAGCACGTACTATGGGCGCTCGAATGCCATGTGCGCAGCGCACCTCCGAGCATGGATGCAACGTGATGGCCCGGCGGCCGATTTGGCCGGTTTCGGATGGTGTCGCAAAGCATCGCGAGTTGCTTCGACCCGCTCGTTGACGGACGATTGTCCCGTCCGCGTGGATAGAACAGATCCGTTGCCACTTCGGGGAAGTGCCTCATGCGCCATTGCCGTTGGCTTGTCGTCCTGGTCTGCACTACTGGCTTGTATCTCGGCCCGGCACTCGCCGCCGCGACGCCCGCGCCGGGCGACCTGCGCTCGGCGGGCGCGGTATCGTTCCCGATTTCCTGCAAGGCGGAAGTGCAGGCGGAATTCAACCGCGCCGTCGCGCTCCTGCACTCATTTTTCTACGAAGAATCGCGCCGCCTCTTTACCGTGATCGCCGAACGCGATCCGGGTTGTGCGATGGCGTACTGGGGCATCGCACAGACCTGGTGGCATCCGATCTGGACGCCGCCGCTGCCCGAGGAGTTCGCCGCCGGCGGCACGGCAGCCGCCAAAGCGATGGCGCTACAGGCAACGCCACGCGAGCGCGGCTTCATCGAGGCGATCAACGCCTACTACGTCACGCCAGACACGACGTCGGCCGCGCCGGTCGGGCAGTCCTGCCACGGTCCCGTTGGCACGCCGGCGCGCGTGGTCGCCTACGAGGCATCGATGCACCAATTGCACGAACATTATCCCGGCGATTTCGAGGTGCAGGTATTCCATGCACTCGCGATGCTGGCGGTCGGCTATGCCACGCCGACGGACACGACGCTCGCCCGGCAAAAGCAGGCTGGTGCGCTGCTCGAACGACTCTGGAAGCAGAATCCCAAACATCCGGGCGTCGCCCACTACATCATCCACAGCTATGACTATCCGTCGCTGGCACGGCGCGCACTGGCAGCGGCGCAAGCCTATGCCGCGATCGCGCCCTGGGTGCCGCACGCGCTGCACATGCCGTCGCACATCTTCACGCGACTGGGCATGTGGGACGATGCCGTGTCCAGCAATCTCGCTTCCGCCGAAGCCTCGCGCGCTTATGCCGCGCAACGCGGACGCACGGCGGCGGAAAGCGAAGAACTGCACGCGCTCGACTATCTCGTCTACTCTTACCTGCAGGAAGCCCGCGACGCGGACGCGCGCTCCGTGCTTGACCGCGTCACGAACACAAAGGAGACGTTCCCTGCGCTGGATTTCGTCGGCGCCTATTCGCTGGCCGCGGTGCCGGTGCGTTATACGCTCGAACGCGAGGCCTGGCAGGAAGCGGCGGCGGCGCCAATTCCGTCGCGCGCGCAGTGGGCACGCTATCCGTTTACCCGGGCAATGTTCGAATACGGCCATGCCCTCGGCCGCATCCACACCGGCGACCTCGCCGGTGCACGCATCGCAATCGGGCGCATGCGTGCGCTGCGCGAGGCAACCTCGGATACGAAGTTCGATTATTTCCGCCGCCATCTCGACGTGCAGGCCCAGGCGGCGGAGGCCTGGCTCGCGCACGCCGAAGGCCACGATACCCAAGCGGTTGCGCAACTCAAAGCGGGCGCGGACGTGGAGGATGCGCTCGGCAAGCACCCGGTGTCGCCGGGTGCGCTCATGCCGCTGCGCGAGCAACTCGGCGCGTTGCTGCTGGAATTGAAGCAGCCGCGCGACGCGCTTGCGGCGTATGAGGCGGCGCTGAAGATTTATCCTGCGCGTTTCCGCGGGCTGTACGGCGCGGGACTCGCCGCCGAACAGTCCGGCGACAGCCGTCGCGCGAGCAATTATTTCGCGCAGCTCGTGAAACAGACCGGCACAACCGAGTCGTCGCGCATCGAGGTGGCGCACGCGCGCGATTACCTGCGTACGCATCCCGCAGGCACAAGTGCGGGGACGGGCCGGATCGGCAACGACCAGCTTGCGCTTGCTACGATGCAGTGAGCCCCGCGGGAGCGCGCTATGCTGCTTGCTTCGGAATCGAATTCTTCGTGTGGCTGAGCGCGTTCTTGCGGTCGACGTAAACCAGGGTCGGCTTGAAATTGGCGACCTCGACCTCGTTCAGCACGCCGTAGGCGCAGATGATGATGATGTCGCCCGGCGCGGCGCGGTGCGCGGCGGCGCCGTTGATCGAGATGATGCCCGAACCCTCGTCCGCGCGGATCGCGTAGGTCGAGAAGCGCTCGCCGTTGTTGACGTTGTAGATGTGGATCTGCTCGTACTCGCGGATGCCGGAAATGTCGAGCAGGCGCCCGTCGATGGCGCAGGAACCCTCATAGTGCAGTTCCGCGTGAGTCACCGTCGCGCGGTGGATCTTTGCCTTGAGCATATTGAGCTGCATACCCATCACCGTAGCAAAAAAACAACAAGTCTCGCCAAGTTCGCCGACCTTTCCGTCGGCGTTAAGCTGCCGCGCAGCGGTCAGCTTCAACGCCGACAGTTATTGCTGCAGGCGCAGCCTGTCAGCAATAACCGATATTGTCCCGCGCTATTTGGCTGCATAGCAACAATTTGCGGACGACTCCATTGAATTCAACAGGTTAAGTCCGTCACGCAGGCGAAAAAAAACCCTCGACTGAATCCAGTGAGGGTTTGTAAGTCAGAGTGACGATTACCAAACATGCGCCCTGCGTGCACTGGGGCAACGAGCTCGCGTTGCGAAAATCCCAATGACGGTGGCGACTTTACCACAGGAAAAACTTTTTTGCTACAAGTCCGTGCGCGAATTTGTCGCGGAAGCGTGATCCCGTTCAAACAAGCTCTGCACTGGTGCATCCGGGTCGATTTCGATGTTGTCTATGAGCCGCGTCTTGCCCAGCCGGGCCGCGACCAGGGCGACCAGCGCGTCGCGCTGGCCGGCCGCGGGTTCGAGCAGGGTCTGCGCCGAGCGCACGACCGCGTAGTCCACCACGAAGCCGGCCGCTTCGAGCGCGTTGTACGCAAGCCGCTCGATTTCTGCCACCGCCGCGCCGGCATTGGCCTCGTCCTGCATGCCGAGCAGCACGGAATGAATCAGGCCGGCGCGCTCACGCTCCTCGGCAGACAAATACTGGTTGCGTGAGCTCATCGCCAGTCCGTTCGCTTCGCGTACGATGGGCGCGCCGACGATCTCGACCGGCAGACGCAGGTCGCGCGCGAGGCGCTCGATCACGAGCAGTTGCTGGTAGTCCTTGCGCCCGAACACAGCCACATCGGGCCGCACGAGGTTGAGCAGTTTCGTGACCACGGTCGCGACGCCGGCGAAGTGCCCGGGGCGCCGCTCGCCTTCGAGCGGCGCGGATACCACGGGCACCTCGACGCGCACGGTCTGCCCGATGCCGAACGGATACATCTCCTCGACCGCAGGCGCGAACAACAGGTCGCAGCCGTGCGCGGCTAGCCCAGCCTGGTCCTGCGCCAGCGTGCGCGGATAGCGCGCGAAGTCTTCATTCGGCCCGAACTGGGTCGGATTGACGAAGACGCTGGCAACGACGCGGTCGGCCTGCCTGCGGCACAACTCGATCAGGGAAAAATGCCCCTGGTGCAGATTGCCCATCGTCGGCACGAAGCCGATGCGCGCGCCGTCCCGGCGCCAGGCGGCAATGCGGGTGCGCAGTTCCGCGGCGGTCGTTACGCTATCCATCGTGCTCAGAACGAATGTTCCGCGGCCGGGAACGCGCCGCTACGCACGGCCTTCGCATAGGCCTTGATCGCGTCGAGCACCGAGCCGGCGCCAGCGAGAAAATCCCTGGAGAACTTCGGCCGCTTGCCGGGCGTGATGCCGAGCATGTCGTAGAGCACGAGCACCTGGCCGTCGCAGTCGACGCCGGCGCCGATGCCGATCGTCGGGATGTGCAGCGCGGCCGTGATCGTCTTCACCAGCGCCGCCGGCACGCATTCGAGCACGAGCAGCGAGGCACCGGCCTGCTCGACCGCATGCGCGTCGGCGATCAAGCGTTCGGCCGCCGACTTGCTCTTGCCCTGCACGCGATAGCCGCCGAACTTGTGCACCGACTGCGGCGTCAGGCCCAGATGCGCGCACACCGGCACCTGACGGCGATCGAGCGCGTTGATGATGTCGAGCACGTAATCGGCGCCTTCGAGCTTGACCATCGCCGCGCCGCCCTCGGCGACGAGGCGCGCAGAGGAACGCAGCGCGGTGTCGACGTCGCGGTAGGTCATGAACGGCAGGTCGGCGATCAGCAGCGGCGTGGCCAGGCCACGCTTCACGGCCGCGGTGTGGTAGACCATGTCGGCTAGCGTCACCGGCAAGGTGCTCTCGCGCCCCTGCACGACGTTGCCGAGCGAATCGCCGACGAGCACGGCATCGACGCCGGCCGCCTCGCACTGGGCGGCAAAACCCGCGTCGTAAGCGGTCAGCATGACGATCTTGTCACCAGCGGCCTTCATCTCGAACAGCCGGGGCACGGTGATGGGCGGCTTGGCGGCAGCGGATTTGGGGTGGGCGGACATGGGGCGCTCGGCGGACGCGGGCCGCGTAGTGTATCGAATCGACTAAATGCGTGGTGCGCCGCCGCAATTCAAGGGAACCCTCAAGTCGCGCCGTCCGCCGGGACGACGCCTTGTGCGTCGATGCCGGCAAGCAGGTTGCGCACCGCACCGAGCCCCGGCACGACGAGATCCGGCGCAATCTCGGTCAGCGGCACGAGGACGAAGGCACGCTCGTGCAGCCGCGGATGTGGCACGTGCAGACCGGCATCGTCGATGCGTTCATCGCCGTAGAGCAGCAAGTCGAGATCGAGGACGCGAGGACCATTGCGTTCGCCATCGCGACGGCGGCCGGCGCGATGCTCGACGTCGAGCAGGGAGCGCATCAGCTCGCCGGCTTCGAGCCTGGTCTCCAGGCGCGCGACCGCGTTGATGAAATCCGGCTGCTCGATGCCACCCCAGGGCGCGGTGCGATACAGGCGCGAACGCGCGACGAGCCGCGTCTTTGGCAGGGCATCCAGCTCGCGCAGTGCGCGCTCGACCTGCTCGATGGGCCCGTCGAGATTGCTGCCGAGCCCGATATAGGCGGCGACCACGGCGCGCCGACTACTCCGACGGGGCCTGTGCCGCCGCGCCTGGCAGCCGCTTGCGGCGACGGCGCGGACGCTTTTTCGGCGCAGCGGCGACGCTATCGCCGGCCTCTTCCGCGCCAGCGGACGGCGCCGTCGGCAGTGCGTTCAACTGCACGGCCAGTTCGTCGTGCGACAAGGTTTGCACCTGCGTCCACCAAGCGCCGAGCGTGGCGATCTCGGCGCTTTCGCCGGCGCGCAGCAGCAGGAAGTCGTAGGCCGCGCGAAAACGCGGATGCGCGAGCAGGCGCGACACGCGCTTTCTTTGCCTCTGCTCGAAGCGCGGCTGCAGCGACCAGATTTCCTCGATCGCGATCGCGAACCGGCGCGGTATGGCGACGTGCTTCGACTGCTCGTTCATCACGAGGTTGCCGATGCGTATCCATGCCAAATTCATGTCGGTGCCGCGTGCCAGTTCCTTTTCGACCTGCGCGCGTACCGGTCCCCACAGCAGGATCGCGAACAGGAAGGCCGGCGTCACCGGCTTGCCCTCGGCGACGCGCGCGTCGGTGTTCGCCATGCCCTGCTCGATCATCGCGCGGAACGTCGCGCCGCTCTTGATCGCGAGTGCGCGCGCGGTCAGCGGATAGACATCGGCGAGCAGGCCGGAGGTATCGAGCGCGCGGAAGCTCTTGAGTCCGCTGCCGGCCATGAACATCTTCAGCGACTCGTCGAACAGGCGTGCCGGCGGTGCCTGCAACAGCAGTTCGCCGAGATCGTCGAACGGCGCGCGCGCATCGGCCGCGATCGAGAATTCGAGCTTGGCCGCGAGCCGTACCGCTCGCAGCATGCGCACCGGGTCCTCGCGATAGCGCTGCACCGGATCGCCGATCAGGCGCAGTTCGCGCCGCATCAGGTCCTCGTAGCCGCCGACGTAATCGCGCACGGAAAAATCGGCGATGTCGTAGTAGAGCGCGTTGACGGTGAAGTCGCGGCGTACCGCATCCTCCTCGATCGTGCCGTAAACGTTGTCGCGCACGATGCGGCCGTCGACGACGTGGCGGTCGCCGCTGCCGTCGTCGCTCGAG
The DNA here is from genome assembly GCA_018240505.1 of Pseudomonadota bacterium. Taxonomy (GTDB): domain Bacteria; phylum Pseudomonadota; class Gammaproteobacteria; order Xanthomonadales; family Rhodanobacteraceae; genus Rudaea. The sequence goes on along the minus strand of JAFEFQ010000003.1, from coordinate 16,823 downwards.
CCGCGAAACGTGGCGACCTCGACAATCTCGTTGCCGAACACGACGTGGGCGAGGCGGAAGCGCCGTCCGATCAGGCGGCAGTTGCGGAACAGACGCTTGACGTCCTCGGGCGTCGCGTCGGTGGCGACGTCGAAATCCTTCGGCCGCCCGCCGAGCAGCAGATCGCGCACGGCGCCGCCGACGAGGAAGGCGGCAAAACCGGCCTCGTTGAGACGATAGAGCACACGCAGTGCGCCCGAGGAAATATTCTTGCGCGAGATCGTGTGCTGCTCACGCGGGATGACGCGCAGATTCACCTGGACGGTGGCGCCGGGGCTGGACGGGACGGTTTCGGTCATTCTTGTTGTTTTCGCTTTCCTGCTGACGGCCGCGGACGCGCGGAGGCACCTGTTTCGCGGCCGGTGAAAACGATATACTAACGCGCTTGCGGCGCAGACCCAATCCGCTCCCATCGTCTAGAGGCCTAGGACGGGGCCCTCTCAAGGCCTAAACAGGGGTTCGAATCCCCTTGGGAGCGCCAAAATTGCCGTATAAGCTGCTGCGCTCGCCGGACGACGTCCGTACGGTGCTCGGAATCCTCATTTACCCGAAGTAAACTCCGGTTCCTGCGCTCCGTGCGGACGCCGCCCGCCTTCGCTCGCGACGCTTCTACGGCAAATTTCCACAGTTGAAGCTCACTCAACCATGCCCTTCGTCGTCACCGAAAACTGCATCAAGTGCAAGTACACCGACTGTGTGGAAGTGTGTCCGGTGGATTGCTTCCACGAAGGGCCGAACTTTCTCGTGATCGATCCGGAGGAGTGCATCGACTGCACGCTGTGCGAACCGGAGTGCCCGGCCAACGCGATCTATCCGGAAGACGACGTGCCGGCGGGCCAGGAACAGTTCGTCCAACTCAACGCCGAGCTTTCGAAGTCGTGGCCGGTGCTGACCGTGCGCAAAGACGCGCCGGCCGATGCGAAGGAATGGGACGGCAAGCCGGACAAACTGCCATTGCTGGCACGTTGACGCGCGCGGCACGCGAGTGCCCGCACTCGGCAAAGGGCACGAAGCCGCTCAGGGATTCGATTCATCGAATCCGATTTCCTTCCTGCAGGACTGAAGCAGGAACCGGGCGCGATCGATGGATGCGCCCTGGCCCCGTTTACGACAAGCGCTCGCGCAATACGGCAGCCAGGCGCTGCGCGGCCGCTTCGGCCGACTTGTCGCCCGCTGCCGGCACGACGTTGACGCGCGCGCCGCCCGCATCGTCGCCGACGTTCACGCGCAGCGCGGCCTTGACGGTCTGCGCCTCGGCCTTGTCGCCACCACCGAACGGATGCAGGATGCGCGAGTACCAGTGGTGCTCCTGCGGCGCCGCGGCCCGGGTCGTGATCGCGCCGTCGAAATCGTAGGCGTAGCTGTGCGCTGCGTCGTCCTTGCTCGCGACCTTGCCGAGTTGCGCGCGTTCGAGCGCGAGGCCGACGCGCTGGTAGGTATTGTCGACCGTGTCGGCGACATGCAGATCGGTCGCCGCGGACACGCTGGCGGCGGCGCTCGGCGGCGCGCTGCTGACGCCCGCCGCGGAGGCGGCTGCCGGCGTCGTCGTGCCGGGCACGACCAGTTCACGCGTGGTCGGTGGGGCGTCGAGATCGGGCGGAACTTCGAGCGGACGGGTTTCCTGCACGCCCTTGTAGTAGTCGGCGCGGTCGCGATGGAACCAGCCACAGCCGCCGAGCAGGGCGGTGGCAACGATCAGCGTCGGAACGAATCCACGAACGGGGAAATGGCGCTTCACGTTTGCATCCTGAAGAAGGGAAAAAGGGATTCTAAGCTGCGCTGCTGTGCCGCGGCTGAATCGAGGCGGCAAACTGCGTCACCGCGTCGAGCACCGTGCGGGCACGCTGGTGGTACGCAGCCGACAGCGTCGTCAGCGGCAGGCGCAGTTCGCTCGTGCCGATGCCGAGATGGGCCAACGCCCACTTGACCGGAATCGGATTGGACTCGACGCCGAGTACGTCGAACAGCGGCGCCAACGCGTCGTGCAGCGCTTGCGCAGTTGCGCGGTCGCCCGCACGCGCCGCGTCGCAAAGCGCGCGGAACGGCAATGGCGCAGCATTGGCCGCGACCGAAATCACACCCCCCGCGCCGGCGAGCATGGCCTCCATTGCAGTCGGGTCGTCGCCGGTGAGGTAGACGAATCCCGGACTCCTCAATGCGGCCAACGCCCCAATGCGCTCGGGCGTGCCGACCGCTTCCTTGACGCCGATGATGTTCTCATGTGGGGCAAGTTTCGCCGCGGTCTCGGGCCTGAGGTCGCAGCCAGTACGGCCTGGTACGTTGTAAAGCACGACCGGTAGGCCACCATGATCGGCCACTTCGATGAAGTGACGCAGCAGTCCATCCTGTGTCGGACGCACGTAATACGGTGTAACGACCAATGCAGCATCGGCGCCGAGCGATTGTGCGTGACGGGTTTCTTCGATCGTCTCACGCGTGTTCGCCATTCCGGTGCCGGCGATGACGGGCACGCGGCCCGCAGCACGCTGCACGGCAAAGCGCAGCAGCTGGGCGTATTCGTCTTTGGTCAGCGCATGCGACTCGCCGGTGGAGCCGGCGACGACGAATCCCTGGGTGCCGCCTTCGAGCTGGAATTCGATCAACCGGGCGAAGGCATCGAAATCGACCGCACCCCCGCGGAACGGCGTGGCGAGTGCGCAGATGCTTCCGGCGATGCTCTTCAAGGCGTGCTCGTTGCGAAACGCAAGAATTTCAAGGGAGGGGCGATGTTACTTGCGGGTACGGGGCGTGGCAAGTATTCTGACCGCATGCCCACAGGCCCAAGAACCATCAGGACCACCTTGTCTTGACCGACGCAGCGCAACGCCCCCCCGCCAACGAAAATCACCTGCTGATCAGCGCGTTCGCCGAGCACACCAAGTCCCCGCTGGTCGCCATCGCCAAACGCATCGCCGACTGCAGTTGCAACCTCGCCGAGTCGCGCGTGGCGATGCTCGGCCAGGACGTCGCCGTGCTCGTGCTCGCCCAAGGTCCGTGGGATGCGATCGCCAAGCTCGAATCGGCGCTGACCCGGCTCGAACGCGACGACCGCCTGCGCCTGTCCTTCTCGCGTACCGGCGCCAAGCCGGTGCAGACGAATCTGCTGCCCTACGTGGTCGAAGTCGTCGCCGCCGACAAGCCCGGCATTCTTTTCCAACTCGCCGAGTTCTTCCAGCGCCACCAGATCAGCATCGAGCAGTTGCAGTCGACGCGCTACCGCGCGATGCAGACCGGCGCGGACATGTTCTCGGCGCAGATCACGATCGGCATTCCTTCCGACACGCACATCGCCGGGTTGCGCGACGATTTCCTCGAGTTCTGCGACGGACTCAATCTCGATGCGATCATGGATCCGATGAAGTTCTGAGGTGACGGGCCACACATGAAAATCGGCGACAAGATTCCGGACTTGCGCGGCGCAGTAGGCGAAGACAGCGAGATTCACCTGCGCGACCTGAAAGGGAAATTTGTAATCGTATACTTTTATCCGAAAGATTCGACCCCGGGCTGCACGCTCGAGGCGCAGGATTTCCGCGATCGCCAAAAGGATTTCGCCAAACGCAGCGCCGTCGTGCTCGGCGTCTCACGCGACTCGCTCGCCTCGCATGGCAAGTTCAAGCTCAAGCAGGCGCTGAATTTCGAGCTCGTCGCCGACACCGACGAAACCTGGTGCAAGGCCTTCGACGTGATCCACGAGAAGGTGCTGTACGGCAAGCGCCATCTCGGCGTGGTGCGCTCGACCTTTCTGATCGGTCCCGACGGCAAGCTCCGGCGCGAGTGGCGCGCAGTCAAGGTCAAGGACCACGCCCGCGCCGTGCTCGAAGCGCTGGATGCCGAGCGCAAGTGATCCGATCGGCGCAGTTCTGCTGTCACATTGCTGCCGCACGCTGCGGCCGCAGCATTCCTTTCCATCGACCGACGAGGGTAGTCACCGCATGACCCGAGGCAAGCGCATCTACGTGCTCGACACCAACGTGCTGATGCACGATCCGACCGCCCTGTTCCGCTTCGAGGAACACGACGTGTTCCTGCCGATGACGGTGCTCGAGGAACTCGACGCAGCGAAAAAAGGCACCTCGGAAGTTTCGCGCAACGTGCGCCAGGTCAGCCGCTTCATCAACGAGTTGATCGAGCAGGGCAACGGCAAGTCGATCGAGCAAGGCCTCGAGCTGCGTTTGCCGAAGACGCTGCAGCTGAAGCGCGGCGCCCAGGTCGGCCGCCTCCACTTCCAGACCCAGAACTTCGCGCCGATCAACGGTGCCGCGGCGAAGAAGAAGGGCGTGCCGGACAACCTCATCCTCGCCTCGATCGTCGACCTTCGCGAGCAGCGGCCCGAGGTGCCGGTGGTGCTGGTGTCGAAGGACATCAACCTGCGCATCAAGGCCTCGATCTACGGCATCACCGCCGAGGACTACGAGAACGATCGCGCGCTCGACGACTTCAGCCTGCTCTACAAGGGTTACAACGAACTGCCGGCGAACTTCTGGGAGAAACATTCGGAAGTGCGCTCGTGGTCGGAACGCGGCCACACGTTCTACGAGATCAAGCTGAAGAAGGACGAGGCCTGGGTCGCGCAGGAGTTCGTCTACCTGCCCGGCGAGGACGAAATCGAGATGCGCGTGCTGCGCGTTGTCGACGGCAAGGCCACGCTGCAGATCATCGACGACTACCGCGGCTCGCACGCGGTCTGGGGCGTGCACGCGCGCAACCGCGAGCAGAATTTCGCGCTCAACGCGCTGATGGATCCGGAAGTCGACTTCGTCACCCTGCTCGGTACCGCCGGCACCGGCAAGACCCTGCTCGCGCTCGCCGCCGGTCTCGCGCAGACGATGGACCAGCAGCGCTACCGCGAAATCATCATGACGCGCGCGACCGTTCCGGTCGGCGAAGACATCGGCTTCCTGCCCGGCACCGAAGAGGAAAAGATGACGCCGTGGATGGGCGCGCTGACCGACAACCTCGAGGTGCTCGCCACGCCGCAGGAAGGCGGCGCCTGGGGCCGGCAGGCGACCAACGACCTGCTTGCCTCGCGCATCAAGATCCGCGCAATGAACTTTATGCGCGGTCGCACCTTCCTCAGCCGCTACCTGATCATCGACGAGGCGCAGAACCTGACCTCGAAGCAGATGAAGACGCTGATCACACGCGCCGGCCCGGGCACGAAGATCGTCTGCCTCGGCAACGTCGAGCAGATCGACACGCCGTATCTGACCGAGACGACGTCGGGCCTGACCTATGCGGTCGACCGCTTCAAGAGCTGGCAGCATTCCGCGCACATCACCCTGCGCCGTGGCGAACGCTCGCGGCTGGCCGACTACGCTTCGGAAATGCTGTAAGGCCCTGTCCCGGCGTCAAGGAAAAACGGCCGCTTCACAGCGGCCGTTTCATGGACTATTGGCAACCGGCTGGGGGTGGCCCGAGTCGCACGAGACTCTGCGTTCCGCCCAGGCCCTGATTGGCTCCCGCAGTGAAACTGTAAGTCAAAGTCGCCGTCGTACAACTGGTGAACACGACGTTCGCCGAGCCGACCGTCGTGGTCGTCACCTTGCTCGCCGGATCCAGGAAGGCACCGCCCGAACCCGAGACGATGGCTGCGCTGTAGGCATTGACCTGAGCCGGCGCGTCGCTCGACTGGATGGTGAACCAGTTCTGGCTCGCGCCACCACCCGTCTGCTGCCCGTTCGGCGCATAGGTGAACCAGCCACCGAACAGAATGGGCCCCGGCGTCTTGGTCCGATCGACGTCGAGGATAAGACCCTGGCCGCTCGTACCGGGGTTGTACCAACTGCCTGAGTACTGGTCGCCGCCACCGACCGCACCGTTGTCCCCGCTGGCCGTACACGTCGCGCCGCCGGTCAGTCGATCCAGGGCGATGAAGCCCTTGCGGCCACTGCCGTCGCTGAAGGTGTAACGCAGAATGCCGTGCGCGCAGTCGGTGAATTGGAGAGTCGCCTGTCCGACCACGACCGGAGTCACGACCGGACCGGCGTTGAAATTGCCCCCTACACCCGCGTAGATGGTCAGCGCGGCCGTCTTGTCGGTGCTGCTCACGTCGCCCTGCAGCGAATACCAGCGCTGTCCACCCGCAGCGGTCGTGTCGTAGGTGAACCAGCCGGCAAACAGCCTGCCGTGGCCGGCTCCGCCCACGTCCGGACTGGATTCGACCACAAGACCCTGCCCGCTCACGCTCGCGTTGTACCAGGAGCCGGTGAGACCATGCTGGTCGAGATTCACCGACAAACCGGCTGAACTCGTGATCGCGCTGTAGTTCGGCCCGGTGCCGCCGCTCGTCCAGGATGCGCGCAGGGCATTCGTGGCCAGGTCGATCACCGCAACGGCAGCGCTGCCGGCGTTGTTGACATAGGCGTAGGTCCCATTGGAATCCACGGAAATGCCGAGCGGGCCCGTGCCTACCAATAGCTCGGCGATGGCCTTGTTCGTCGCCGCGTCGATGACGGATACGGTGCCGCTGACGTAATTGGAAACATAAACCTTGCTGCCGTCCGGCGACGTTGCGATGCCGATTGGACCGACGTCGACGGGAATCGTGGCAACCTCTGCGTCCTTGGCCGTATCGATCACCGACACGACGCCGGTTTGCTTGTAGTCGCCCTGACCGTAGTTGGCGACATAGGCAAACGTGCCCGCCGGATTGACCACGATGCCAACGGGATTGTTGGACGTCAGCGCAATCGTCGTACTCGAAACGGTGTTCGCCGTTGCGTCGATCACCGCAACCCGGCTCTTGTCTGCAAGCGTGACGTAGGCTTTCTTGCCGTCCGGAGTGAACGCCACGCCGACCGGGACGCCGCCGACCGCGAGCTTGGCAGTTTCCTTGTTCGTCGCGGTATCGATCACCGAGACGGTGTTGCCGACGCTGTTCGTCACGTAAGCCGTGGCGCCATTCGGGTTGATCGCGACGATTTGCGGCTTCACGCCGACGGTGATCGAAGCGATCACGGTGTTCAGCGTCGCCGACGTCGGATCGGAATCGATCACCGATACCGTACCGGCCGTCTTCAAGTCCGTGCTGTCGCCATAGTTGACCACATAGACGCGCGTTCCGGCAGGATTGATCGCGACGCCAAGCGGGCCCGTGCCGGTGGCCGGCGTCGTCGACGTCGCCGTTGTCGCCGGGATGGTCGCGACGACCTGGCTGGTCGGCAATGCGAGGTCGAGCACGGTCACGCAGCCGGTGTAGGAGGACGAACCCACCGTGCAACCGGAATAGTTGGCGACATAGGCGAACGGCGCGGCGGACGCGATGGGCGCCGATGCAACAAGACATAGAGCCGCCAGAAAACGTCTGGCATCGCAAAACTTTCCGCTGGACCCGTTTGCGCCAGACGACTCCAGCGACATCTTCAGCGAACTCGCGCTGGACGCCTTGCTCATGCTTGCACCTGTGTTCGGACTACGAGCGCGGAATGATACGTCAAAACGCGCGGTGGCTGCGGCGCGTTCGGCATCGTCGCAGGTGCCGTTCAGTTCGCATTCCTCGTTGTGCCGATCGGGCCGGCAACCGGCTGCGGTCAGTTCAGTTGTCGCCTGGAGAAAGGCGACAGCGCAGCAAGCAGCAGTGACAGGATCAACGCGCCGATCCCCGCCAGCGAAAGCACCGGCGCACCGACGGCGGGAGGAGACGGATCGGCTGCACATACCGGAGCAGCGGTAGCCAATCCCTGGAACGTCTCGGGCAGGGGCGAACCGGAAGAAGGGCCCGCTATGGTGCCGGCAACAGTCATTGCCCCGGTGGTGAGATTGATCTGCGCCAGACGATTGAGCTGGGTCGGCGGATTGAAACCGTCGTAGTTTCGTATCAACGCCCAAAGCGTGCCCGCGGCATCGAAACCCGCGTCCACCGGCGTGGACACCGCGACGCCGTAGGCGCCTACCGATGTCGCCTTTCCGCTATCGGTGGCGATGGTGTACAAATTCGCGTTGCCAGTGCCGCCGACACCCCACAAGGCTCCGTTGCGGAAAGCGAGGCCGGTGATTTTCACGCCCAGATTGCCGACCAGGCGGGTTTGACCGGTGCCCGGGGTGAGCTCCCAGAAATTGTTGCTGTCGGCCGACGCCATCCACAATCGCCCAGTGCAATCGAACGAAAGAGAAAGGCCTTTTGCCAAAGTGGACGCCACTCCTGCGACCTGGCTTACCGTCGCAGCCTTGCCCGAACTCTGGTTCAGGGTGACCAGCGTGGGACTTGAGGCTCCGGTCAGTGCCAACGCGTACAGATTGTTGTCGGTGGGACTGAAGGTCAGCGCGCCGACGGCAACGATCGGCTGACCGTTGCCGCCGTTGCCGGCAGTGCCTACGACGGAGACCGAACGGCTGGCCAGATTGACCCGGTAAATCGTCGCAGAGCCGTCCACGAGCGATGGATCGCCCACGGTGAAGGCCTGCGCGCGGCAAAAACCGGCGACGACAAGCAAACTTGCGGCGATGAAGGCGCGCAAAGCCATCTGACCTTGATTTTTGTTTCTAGTAGTTTTGGTAATCGTCTGCCCGCAGCACGCACTCGCCCGGGCCCGGTGAGCCTAGCACAATCACGGGGTAAAACAAGCGGATAGCCTGGATCGCCGGAAACGCGTCTGCGCGCGGCTTCCCGCGGCGACGTCAGAACGAAGTGGTCAGCAACGCTTCGTAGCGCATCCGATTCGCGCCGAAGTTGCCGTCTGCCGTGTAGCTCGGGATGCCGAGCAACTGAAGCGGCGCATAGACGGCGCGGAAACGAAATACCGATCGCCCGCCGAACGCACGCGCGTAGTCGAACTCCCAGTCGTGCGACGCCAGATACGGCTCCAGATAGCGTTGCAGCACCGGCAGATTCGGCAGCGGTTGTTCACGCGAGCTGAAACGCAACGCGAACTCTCCCATGGCCGCGTTGCGCCAGGCCGCCGCGACCGAATAAACATCGAGGTCTTCCCACGCCAACGCGCGGCTGGAAAGATACACGTAGCGCTGGAACTGCGACGGCAGCGAGTAGCCGGCGAACGGCGCGACCTGCGAATACATCACATGCTCGAAATCGGCACTCAGCCGCAGATTGCGCGCGGGCGTCCAATCCATGCCGAAATTGGCGCTCGGCGGAATATCGAAACTGCCCGCCTGGCCGAAGATGCCGCGATAGGTGTAGAAATTGTCCATTGACACGCGCGACTGGTAGCCGGCGCGCCAATCCAGACCTTTCGCCAACTGGCCGCCCGCATCGAGGCGCGTGCCGAAACCGGCGGAATTTTCCTTGTGCCGCAGCGCAGCCTGGCTCTCCTCCCATGCCCAGCCATTGGCGTCGAACGCCGACTGCGAACCCTGCAGCGGCGCGAACAGGCTGAACTTCTGGTAGGCGAGGATCAGGGAGAGTCGCCAGTAGCCGAAATTCTCGACCGGCTGGGTAAACGATGGCGCGACGATCGTACGCCGCAGGCCCGGAGACATATCGGGCAACAGGCTGCCCGCGTCGGTCGCCGCCGCGTAGATCGGGGAATCCGAAACCCGCGTCGATTGCAGCGCCACGTGAAACGGCTTGGTGTCTTCGACCGAGGTGTCCGGGAAACGCGAAACCGGCGTACGCGCCCAGCTCGAGCGCGTGCGGGTGAAGATCGTCGGCGCCTCCGCGACCGCCTCACCGGGCTCCCGCGCCCAGGTGAAGTTCGATTTCAGCGTGCTCAACGCATAGTCGCTCCAGCTGTCGACGAGATCGCCCGACATGGCCATCTCTTCGAGCGCCGAAGCGCGTACCGCGTTGGCGACATCCTTGAACTTGCCGGCAGGCTGGGCAGCGAACGACAATGCGGCAGGCAACGCCAACAGCACGCCAACAAGCGTGGCAAACGGACGTTGCTTGATAGGCATTGGCTGCATATGGTCCAGACGCACGTCCAGATCTCCCCGAATCAGGCAGGGATGTTGGCAAAAAAACCACACTTCGTCAAGACTCGCTTAACATCTTTCACCACCGGTTTCCGGCGCCAGCGCGATATCTCAAGGTTCCACGCGCGGAATGGGCAACAGCGCACATTACAATGCGTTGCATTAATGCAACACTCTGGTTTTTCACATGGGTAGAACTGCGCGACCTCCCTGCGTCCTGAGCATAGCGGGATCCGATTCGGGCTCGGCGGCCGGAATCCAGGCCGACCTCAAGACCTTCGCCGCCTACGGCGTGCACGGGCTCACCGCGATAACGGCCGTCACTGCGCAAAACACGCGGGCGATCACTGCGATCCGGGTGTTGCCGCAATCCATGCTGCTTGCACAGCTCGATGCGGTTCTCGCCGATTTTCGCGTCGCCGCGGTGAAGGTAGGCATGCTCGGCAACGAGGCGAATACGCGCCTCGTCGCGCGCTGGCTGCGACGGCATCGGCTGCCGAACGTCGTCGTCGATCCGGTCCTCGTGGCGAGCAGCGGCAACCGCCTGCTCGCGCGCGGCGCCGTTGCCGTCCTGCGCCGCGAACTGCTTCCGCTCGCACGGCTGTTGACGCCGAACACGCCCGAAGCCGAGACCCTGCTCGGGCGCCCGATCCGCACCTGGTCCGAGGCGCGCGCCGCCGCCGAGGATCTGCGTGGGCTCGGCGCGCAAGCCGTGCTGATCAAGGGTGGCCATCTCGGCGGCAGGCAGGTTCACGACTATCTCAGCGCAGGCGAAGGCGATCTCGAGTTCACCCACGGCCGGCGCAACTACTCCGTACGCGGAACCGGCTGTACGCTCGCCTCCGCCGTGGCTGCCGGGCTGGCACTCGGCTGGTCGCTGCACGCCGCGGTGGAACGCGCCGAGCACTATCTGCAGGACGCATTCCGTGCCGCGCAACGACGCGGCCGCGGATCTTCACGGATTCTGCAACATGACGTGCCACACTGACGATCGGAATCGGTTTTGACGCAGTTAACGACCGGGTAATGCAGACTGCGCAAGACTCGAACCCCGCGTCGAAATCACCATCGAACCCACGGAGCCTGCCATGAGGACGACCCTGCTGTTCACTGCCGCCATGGCTGCCTGCGCGAGCGCCGCGCATGCGGCCGACACGATCACGCTGCAAGCCCAACCGCTGGCCGCGGCGCCCGGCGAGCAAATTGCGGCGAAGCCGGCGGTCGCGGGCAAGGCCGTCACCAGTCCGAAGCTCACCGCCGCGATCGCGACGCGCAACAGCGACGGCACGCTCGAGGTGGGCTGCATCGAAAAGCCGAATCCGCGCGCGGCCAGGGCGCCGATCAAAACGATCTCGCCGGAGCCACAGCAATGAGCCTGCGCAGAGCGCTTTTCGCATTCGCTGCCGTCATTGCCACGCTGACTGCGCCGACTGCATTCGCGATGACGGCGCTGACGCCCGGCACGCCCTTGAGGATCGACCCCTTTGGTGCATATTCGCTGGTCACGAACGCCTACATAGACGTCGACGCCTCCGCCAAGCAACTCACCGTCAACGTGACCGGCAGCGGCGGCGACGTGGATCTGTTCCTGCGTTATGGCTCGCCGTTTCCCGATACGGCCAACTGCTCGACCGCTGCGGGCGCGCCGCCGTGCCTGAGCTACGACATGATCCAGCGTTACGCGCAGTACCATTCGATGAGTGCCTCGTCGAACGAATCGATCGTGGTCACCAATGCGAGCACGATCCCGCTGACCGCCGGGCGCTGGTACATCACCGTGATCAACGGCTCGAACTCGAGCGCCACGGCGACGCTGACCGCCACCCCGTCGGCGACGGTGTCGAGCGCGAACTTCACGCTCGACTTCGGCCATTCCAGCACCAACGCCAGCGATGCGACCCAGAACTGCGACATCGCGCCTTGGTCCGACACGACTCCGGCCACGGTCGCTACCGGTAATCCGGGCACGACGCTCGGCGACCAGCGCAAGTACGCGCTGCAGTACGCCGTGCAGCAGCTCGCCGCGCAACTCAACAGCCCGGTGCCGATCACCGTGCACGCCTGCTGGGCGCCGATGGGCGGCACGGCCACGCGCGCGACGCTTGCGCATGCGTCCTCGACCAGCCTGGCGTTCAGCGACACGGATTTTGCGATGCCGTGGCTGGCGAAAAAATATACCTGGTACACGAACACGCAGATCGCGCGCATGGGCGGCACCAGCCCCTGCGGCGCACTCGGCGGCGACTGCAGCAGCGCGGACCAGAGCTACGGCAACGTGGTCGAAATCACGTTCAATTCCGACATCGGCTCTTCGGGCGTGCTCGGCGGCAGCCCGTTCTATTTCGGCTACACACCGGACCCCAACTCGAACTCGTCCGATTTCATCGCGATCGCGATGCACGAGATCACGCATGGCCTCGGCTTCCTCGGCCTCGCCAACACCGATCCGAGCGCCGGGCCGATCGGCGCGCGCGCCGGGATCACCAACGGCGCGACGACGGTCACCTACCAGAACTACGATCTGGGTCCCTGGGACGACATCTTCGGCGACAGCGTCGTCAACGTCGGCAGCGACCAAAGCTACACGCCGTTCTTCGGTTACGAGGTGAACAGCCAGCCGAACAATCAGGCGCGCGCCACGGCGATGACCTCGGGCAACACCGTCACCACGTCCAGCACCGGCACGCGTTTCGCGCCGACCTTGCTGCGCTGGTCCGATCCGCTCGCGGTGAATTCGGACGCAAACCAGTTGAAAGGCGTCGCGACGCCGGGCAATTTCCCGAGCCTGTACGCGCCCTGCGACCTGACCAAGACGACGACCTGCAGTACCTCGGTGGGCTCGACGCTGTCGCATACCGTGCAACAGGGCGACCTGATGAACGCGTACTACAACGCCAACCAGGTGCGCACGATGGGCCTTGCCGCACCGATGCTCGCGGCGATGGGCTGGTCCACCGCGCCGGCGCCCGCGGCCACGTTCGCCAGGCCGTTCACCGGGATCTGGTACGACCGCGCACACAGCGGCCACGGCCTCGACTTCCGCTTCGTCGGCCACGACGAACTCGGCGACAACTACTTCCTGATCTTCTACACCTACGATCAGACCGGCGCGATCGAGATTTTCCAGTCGCAGGGCCACGTCGTCGACGGCGTCTACGTCCCGATCATCATCGGCCAGGACGGCAGCACGCTCGTGCGCATGCAATACGACCCGGTGGCCAAGAAGGCGACGCCGGTCGCGTTCACCGGTGGCAGCATCGTCGTCGACTTCAACCAGGCCGCGAACTCGCCGGCCTGCCGCGCCCTCGACCGCAGCGCCGACGTCAAGGCGGGCCTCCTGCTCGGCGTGCTCAGCTGGAAGTTCGTCGACCAGAGCAGCCCGCCCAAGACGCTCGAACAAGGCGACTGGTGCATCCAGCCGCTGACCAACCTCGCGCAGAACGCCTCGCCCGATTTCGGCGGCCTCTACTACGGCGGTCGGGATGACTCGGGCTGGGGTTTCTCGGTGCTCGACGTGAACCGCGGCAGCTACAATCAGGTCGCGCTCGACTTCTATTTCGGCGACGCCAGCGGCAAGCCGGTCTGGGCCGTTGCCAACACGGGCGATCAGCCGTTCGTCAACGGCCAACCCATACCGCTGTATCAGAATGCTGCGGGCTACTGCCGCGCTTGCGCGCCGAAGCCGCAGAATCCACAGCAGATCGGCACGATCACGTTGAACTTCGGCACGCCGAGCACGGTATCGATCCATGCGAATCTGCCCGGCGGCTCGTTTGACCGCAACAACGTACAGATCTACAACCTAGGCGTCGCGCAACAGCCCTGATCCGCCTGCGTTCGCACACAAAAAGCCCGGCTTCACGCCGGGCTTTCTTTTGGAACGCGGCCCTGGATAGCCACCTTTTCGCGTTTCGCGATCAGCGTGCGATCGCAGCGATTGCTCAGCGCAGGCGTTCGATCAGCGCATCGGCGAAACTGTCGGTCGTGCCGCTGCCGCCGAGGTCGGGGGTGACGCGATCCTTGGCCGCGATCGTCGCGCGGATCGCGCCGCGCACGCGGGTCGCCTCGGCCTCGAAGCCGAGGTGGCCGAGCATCTGGCAGGCGCCGAGCAGCAGCGCACAGGGATTGGCGATGCCCTTGCCGGCGATGTCCGGCGCGGAGCCGTGCACCGCCTCGAAAATCGCCGCGTCGGCGCCGATGTTCGCGCCGGGCGCGAGACCGAGGCCGCCGACCAGACCCGCACACAGGTCGGAAAGAATGTCGCCGAACAGGTTCGTCGTCACGATCACGTCGAACTGCCACGGATTCATCACCAGCTGCATGCAGGTGTTGTCGACGATCATCTCGTTGTGCTCGATCTCGGGATACTGCGCCGACACCTCGCGCGCGACCTTGAGGAACAGTCCCGAAGTCGACTTGAGGATGTTCGCCTTGTGCACGATCGTGACTTTCTTGCGCCCGGCGCTGCGCGCCAGATCGAAGGCATAACGCACGATGCGCTCGGAGCCCTTGCGCGTGATCTTCTGCGTCAGCGTTGCTGTCTCGCCGTCGGCCGACACCTGCTGGCCTTCGCCGATGTAGGCGCCCTCGGTGTTCTCGCGCACGGTGAGCAGGTCGATGTTCTCGTAGCGCGACTTGGTACCGGGAAACGAGATCGCCGGACGCACATTCGCGTACAGGTCGAATTTCTTGCGCAGGGCGACGTTGATCGAGGTGAAGCCCTCGCCGACCGGCGTGGTCAGCGGGCTTTTCAGCGCGACCTTGTGGCTGGCGATCGCGTCGAGCGTGGCCTGCGGCAGCAGATCACCGAACTTGTTCTGCGCGGCGAGGCCGGCTTCGACGAAGTCATACTTGAGATCGAGGCCGAGCGCGTCGATCACGCGCAAGGTGGCCTGCATGATCTCCGGGCCGATGCCGTCGCCGGGGATCACCGCAATAGTCGTGGTCATGAAATTACTCGGGGCGTGTGGGGACCGCGCATTATAGACGCACGGCGGCTTCGAGCCGAGGGTCGGAGTCGATCGCGAGATGGAGAAAAAGCGAAGATAAAGCGAATGCCGGCTATGCCGGCATGGCTTCATGTCGATCGAGGAAGTCGACCGCGCGACGCAGGTGCGGAATGACGATCGATCCGCCGACGACGAGGCCGACGCTGAACGCCTCGAAGAATTCGTCGCGGTTCACCCCAGCCTCGCGACACTGCGCGATGTGGTAGCTGATGCAATCGTCGCAGCGCAGGACCAGCGATGCGACGAGGCCGAGCAGTTCCTTGGTCTTCAGGTTCAGCGCGCCGTCCCTGTAGGTCTGCGTGTCGAGCGCGAAGAAGCGCCGCACGACCTGATTGTCGTGCTCGAGGATGCGCTCGTTCATGCGCTTGCGGAACTCGGTGAATTCCTTGACCCGGTCCTTTGCGGTCGCCGCGGTTTTTACCGACGCGCTTTTCGCCGCTTTTCTCGGCGTGGCGACGGCCTTCGACGGCGGCTTGCGCGCGTTCATGCCGGAATCCCGATGAGTTGCGCAAGCTTGCCGCTGCGCTCGGCCGCGGCGAGTTCGTCGAAACCGCCGACGTGCTCGCCGTTGATGAATATCTGCGGCACGGTGCGCCGGTTGGCCGAGCGGCTGAGCATTTCCTGCAGGCGCGCCGGATCCTGATCGATGCGGAACTCCTCGTAATCGAGGCCCTTGCTCTTGAGCAGGTTCTTCGCGGCGACACAGTAGGCGCAATTCGCGCCGGTGAAAATTTCGACTTTGGTGCCCATCTTGCGGTTTTCCTTCGTGCGCAACGCGCTTCGTCGCCAGTGTGGGGGCTGCGCAGGCGGATTTCCAGAGCCACGCACGCTTGAACGCCGTCTGAGCGTGGCACGCCTGGCGCGCTGCAAACAGTGGATGCGGAACCTTTGCAGGAGTAAGGTAATCCAAGGTTTTCCCGTCGATCTCGCGTCACCTCCATGTCCATCAGGCATCTCCTTCCCGCCCTTCTCGTCGCCGCGCTCGCGGTGCTGACCAGCCACGGCTACGCCGCCGACACGCGCCTGCCCAACCTCGGCAGCTCGGCCGGCAAGATCGCCTCGCCCGAAGAACAGCGCCAGTACGGTTTCTACGTGCTGCACGAGCTGCGCAACCAGAGCGCGGTGCTCGACGACGCGCTTCTCGCGGACTATCTGAACACGCTCGGCTACAAGCTCGTCTCCTACAGCCCGCAGCCGGACCAGCCGTTCACGTTCTTCATCGTGCGCGACAACGAGATCAACGCGTTCGCCCTGCCTGGCGGCTTCGTCGGCGTGAACGCGGGCCTGATCACGACCAGCGATACGGAAGGCGAGCTCGCCGCCGTGCTCGCGCACGAAGTCTCGCACGTCACCCAGAACCATCTGATCCGCGCGGTCGAGGCCGAGCAGAAGATGACGCCGCTGATGCTGGCCGGCATGCTCCTCGCCGTCGTCGCGGCGTCGAAATCGAGCCCGTACAGCACCGGCAATTCGGACATCGGCGCGCTCGCAACCGTGCAGGGCCTGGCCGAGCAGATGCGCATCAACTTCACCCGCGCCGACGAGGCCGAGGCCGATCGCGTCGGCATCGCCACGCTGGCCAAGGCCGGCTTCGACCCCGACGCGATGGCCGGATTCTTCGAGCGCATGCAGCGCGCGCTGCGCCCGGGCTTCGACGAAAACGACATCCCCGCGCTGCTGATGGACCATCCGGTCACGACCACGCGCATCAGCGAGGCGAAGGCGCGCGCCGAGCAGATCAAGAAGGAATACCGCCCCGTGGTCACCGTCGGCGACGTGCAGGCCGCGCCGAAGGAGCTCGCTGGAGTAGCCAACGTCCAGCCGGCCGTCGAGGGCAGCGCAAGAAGCGGCGGCGCGACGACGGACGGCACGGACAAGCCCGCCGCGATCGCGACCGGCTCG
>JAFEFQ010000039.1 GCA_018240505.1 Pseudomonadota bacterium | reverse complement strand
AGCTGACCAGATCGGCGAGCGTGAAGCCGTCGTGGGCGACGACGTAGTTGATGCCGCGCGACGGGCGCCGTTTCGCCGCGAACCGGTCGGACGAACCGGCGAGCCGCGTAGCCAGCGCGCCGCGCAGGTCGGGGTCGCCGCGCCACCAGCGGCGCACGTCGTCGCGGAAGGCGTCGTTCCATTCGCCGAACGCGGCGGAAAAATTTCCTGCCTGATAGCCGCCGGCACCGAGGTCCCACGGTTCGACGATCAGCTTGGCCTCACGCAGCAGCGGGTCCTGCTCGATCGCGGCGAGCAGCGGCGCGTGCGCATCGAAGCCGCCGCCGTCGCGACCGTCGCCGTGGCGGCCGAGCGCCGTGGCGAGGTCGAAGCGGAAGCCGTCGACGCCGCCGAGCCGCATCCACGCGCGCAGCGAATCCATCGCCAGACGCACGAGCGGCGGCCGCTCCAGCGCGAGGCAATTGCCCGTGCCCATGTCGTTGACGTAGCGCGCGGGATCGTCGGCACGCAGGCGGTAGTAGCCCGCGTTGTCGAGTCCGCGGAATGAAAGCGTCGGCCCGAATTCGTCGCTCTCGCCCGAGTGGTTGTAGACGACATCGAGCACGACCTCGAAACCCGCGGCGTGCAGCGCGTCGGTCGCCGCGCGCACCTCGGCCCAGCCGCCCGGAGCGAGGCGCGGATCGGGCGCGAGCAACGCCAGCGGGTTGTAGCCCCAATAGTTGGACAGGCCGAGCGGCGGCAGATGGCGCTCGTCGATCCAGGCCATCGCCGGCATCAGCTCGACGGTGGTGATGCCGAGGTTTTTCAGGTGCGCGATCGCGGCCGGATGGGCGAGCGCCGCGAAGGTGCCGCGAACCGGTTCGGGAATGTCCGCGTGCCGTTTGGTATACCCGCGCACGTGCAGCTCGTAGATCACCATCTCGGACCACGCCACGCGCACGGGCGTGAGCGGCTTCCGCAGCGACGCGCAATCCGTGACGATCGCCTTCGGCACGAACACGGCGCTGTCGCGCCGGTCGATGCGCGCCGGCGAGACCGGATCGTCGCCGTCGAACGCCTGCAGCGTTGCATGCAGCGCGAACGGCCGGTCGAGCTGCAGCGCGTACGGATCGACGAGCAGTTTCGCCGGATTGAAGCGATGCCCGGCGCGCGGATCGTACGGCCCATGCGCGCGCAGGCCGTAGCGCGCGCCGACGCCGATGCCGGCAATGCGACCGTGATGCACGTCGCCCGTGCGCGCGGGCAGCAGCCAGCGTTCGGTTTCGACCTTGCCCGCGGCGTCGAACAGGCAGAACTCGATCGCCTCGGCATGCGCGGAATGCACGGCGACATTGACGCCGCCGTCGACCGGAGTGACGCCGAGCGGTTCGGCCGAGCCTTCGCGAAGGCGTCCGCTCACGCTTGCCGGGAATAAGAAGGCCTGGCGCTCATCGCGTCGCCAGCAGGTCGCGGTACAGCTGCGCATAACGTCGCGCCGGCTGTTCCCAGGACACGTCCGTGCGCATGCCGTTGAGCTGCAGGCGCGACCAGGCCTGCTTGTCGCGGAACGCGGACGCGGCGCGCACGATCGCGCCCTCCAGCGCCGGCACGTCGATCGGCGCGAACTGGAAACCGGTGGCGACGCCGGCGTCGAGCGCCATGTCGTTGGCGTCGATCACGGTGTCGTTGAGGCCGCCGACGCGCGCGACCAGCGGCACCGCGCCATAGCGCAGCGCGCACAACTGGGTCAGGCCGCAGGGCTCGAAGCGCGACGGCACGAGCAGCACATCGGCGCCGCCCTGGATCTGATGCGCGAGTTCCTCGTCGTAGCCGAGCACGCAACCGACGCGGCCGCGATGATCTTCGGCGGCGCGCGTGTATTTTTCCTCGAGCGCCGCATCGCCGCTGCCGAGCACGGCGAGCTGGCCGTGCGCGAGCAGGGCCGGCAGCGCGTCGATCAGCAGATCCAGGCCCTTCTGCCACGACAGCCGGCTGATCACGCCGAACAGCGGCCGCTCCGCGTCGACGTCGAGGTCCATGCGCTGCTGCAAAGCGGCCTTGTCGCGCGCGCGCAGGCGCAGCACGCGGGCGTCGTAGCGCGCGGCGAGATGTTCGTCGTGCGCCGGATTCCAGACCTCGGTGTCGATGCCGTTGAGGATGCCGCTGACGACCGCGCGGCGCTCGCGCAGCAGGCCGTCGAGGCCCATGCCCGATTCGGGCTGCATGATCTCGCGCGCGTAGGTCGGCGACACGGTGGTGATGCGGTCGGACAGTTGCAGCGCCGCCTTGAGGTAGCCGATCGTGCCGTAGTACTCGACGCCGCCGATCGCGAACGCTTCGGGCGGCAGGCCGAGCGTCGGCAGCAGCGCCTTGTCGAACTGGCCCTGGAACGCGAGGTTGTGCACGGTGGCCAGCGTCGCCGGGCGCGGCTTGCCGGCGTAGTGCAGATACGCCGCGGTCAGGCCCGCCTGCCAATCGTGCGCGTGCACGACGTCGGGCACGAAGCCGGGCAGCAGGCCCAGGCCGATGTCCGCGCCCGCGCGCGCGAGCGCGGCGAAGCGCTGGGCATTGTCCGGCCAGTCCTTGCCTTCGGCGTTCGTGTACGGATTGCCGGGCCGGTCGTAGAGGTGCGGTGCATCGAGCGCGAACAGGCGCAGCTTGCCGGCCTGCGCGTCGAGCAGGCGCGCGGGACCGCCGAAGAGATTCGCGTACTGATGGACGGCGACCGGCTTTTCCAGTTGGCGCAGCACAGCGGGATAACCGGGCACGAGGCTGCGCACGTCGAAGTCGAGCGGCGCGAGCGCGAGCGGCAGCGCGCCGGCAACATCGGCGAGGCCGCCGGTCTTGATCAGCGGGAAGATTTCCGAAGCGACGGAAAGAATGCGCACCGGCTTCATCCGAGCCGGTCGATCATCGGCTGGGTGATCAGGCAGACGCCGCTTTCGGTACGGCGGAAGCGCTGCGCGTCGAGCTCGGGGTCTTCACCGACGACGAGGCCTTCGGGAATGTGCACGCCGCGGTCGATCACGACCTTGTTGAGGCGCGCGTGGCGGCCGATTGTGACGTACGGCAGCACGACCGCGTTGTTGATGTGCGACCACGAGTGCACGCGCACGCCGGTGAACAGCAGGCCGTGGTAGACCTGCGCGCCGGAGACGATGCACGCACCGGAGACGAGCGAGGAGATCGCTTCGCCGCGGCGGCCGCCGGCGTCGTGGACGAACTTCGCCGGCGGCGTGATCTCGCCGTAGGTCCAGATCGGCCAGTCGCGGTCGTAGAGGTCCAGGTCGGGCACGGTATCGGTCAGGTCGATGTTCGCCGCCCAGTAGGCGTCGACCGTGCCGACGTCGCGCCAGTACGGCTTGTCCTCCTGGCGCGAGTGCACACACGACCGCCCGAAGTGGTGGGCGACGGCCTTGCCGTGCTCGACGATGTACGGAATGATGTCCTTGCCGAAGTCGCGCGAGGACTTCGCGTCGGCCGCGTCGCGCTTGAGCTGGTCGATGAGGAACTTCGTGTCGAACACGTAGATGCCCATCGACGCCAGCGACACCTCGGCCTTGCCGGGCATCGGCGGCGGGTCCTTCGGCTTTTCCAGGAACGAGATGATGCGGTCGGCCTCGTCGACGTGCATCACGCCGAAGCCGCTCGCCTCGGCGCGCGGAACCTCGATGCAGCCGACCGTCACGTCGGCGCCCGAGTCGACGTGCTGCTGCAGCATGCCCTCGTAGTCCATCTTGTAGACGTGGTCGCCGGCGAGGATGACCATGTACTGCGGCGCGTAGCTCTCGATGATGTCGATGTTCTGGAACACCGCGTCGGCCGTGCCGAGGTACCACATTTCCTCGGAAACGCGCTGGCTCGCCGGCAGGATGTCGAAGCTCTCGTTGCGCTCGGGGCGGAAGAAGTTCCAGCCGCGCTGCATATGGCGGATCAGGCTGTGCGCCTTGTACTGCGTGGCGACCGCGATGCGGCGGATGCCCGAGTTCATCGCGTTCGACAGGGCGAAGTCGATGATGCGCGACTTGCCGCCGAAGTACACGGCCGGCTTGGCGCGCGTGTCGGTCAGTTCGAGCAGGCGGCTGCCGCGGCCGCCGGCGAGGACATAGGCCATCGCGGAGCGTGCGAGTGGGGCGTTGAGCGGAGACTTGCCATTCATCGTGAACCTCCTCCCGAATTTTCCAACTGGAAATACACCACGGCGAGCGGCGGCAGCGTGACTTCGGCCGACGCGGGGAATCCGTGCGATGCCGTCGCCACCGCACCGATGCCGCCGAAATTGCCCATGCCCGAGCCGCCGTAGCCGCCGGCATCGGTGTTGAGCAGCTCGCGCCAGCGCCCGGCCTGCGGCAGGCCGATGCGGTAGCCGTGGCGCGGCACCGGAGTCAGGTTGCAGACCACGGCGACCGGCGCCGCGCCCTCGCCGCCGCGGCGCAGCCAGGCGAACACGCTCTGCTCGGCATCGTCGACCACGATCCACTGGAAGCCTTCGGCCTCGCAGTCGCGCGCATGCAGCGCCGGAATTTCTCGGCAGGCGCGGTTGAGGTCGCGGATCAGCGCCTGCAGGCCCGCATGCAACGGATACCGGGTGAGCCACCACTCCAGGCCGGTGTCGAAGTTCCACTCGCGCGTCTGGCCGAACTCCTGGCCCATGAACAGGAGTTTCTTGCCCGGATGCGCCCACATCGTCGCGTACAGCGCACGCGCATTGGCGAAACGCTGCCACTCGTCGCCGGGCATCTTCGCGATGATCGAGCCCTTGCCGTGCACGACCTCGTCGTGCGACAGCGGCAGCACGAAGTTCTCGCTGAACGCGTAGAGCAGGCCGAAGGTGAGCTTGTCGTGATGGTACTTGCGATGGACCGGATCGAGCGAAAAATAGTCGAGCGTGTCGTGCATCCAGCCCATGTTCCACTTGAAGCCGAAGCCGAGGCCGCCGGCGTGCACGGGCTGCGACACGCCGGCCCAGGCGGTCGATTCCTCGGCGATCGTCAGCGCGCCGGGCTGCTCGGCGTAGACCAGCGTGTTGAACTGGCGCAGGAACGCGACCGCGTCGCGGTTGTCGTTGCTGCCGTCGGGATTGGGCAACCACTCGCCGGCCTTGCGCGAATAGTCGAGGTAGAGCATCGAGGCGACCGCATCGACGCGCAGCGCATCGACATGGAAACGCCCGAGCCAGTACAGCGCGTTCGCATGCAGGAAATTGGCGACCTCGCGCCGGCCGAAATCGTAAATCGCGGTGTTCCAGTCCGGATGGAAGCCGCGGCGCGGGTCGGCGTGCTCGTACAGCGCCGTGCCGTCGAACTGCGCGAGGCCGTGGATGTCGGTCGGGAAATGCGCCGGCACCCAGTCGAGGATGACGCCGAGGCCGAGCGCATGCGCACGATCGACGAAACGCGCGAAGCCGTGCGCATCGCCGAAACGCGCGGTCGGCGCGAACAGGCCGATCGGCTGGTAGCCCCAGGACGCATCGAGCGGATGCTCGTTGATCGGCAACAGCTCGATGTGGGTGAAGCCGAGATCGGCAACGTACGCCAGCAGCTGTTCGGCAAGTTCGTCGTAGCTGAGGAAATCGCCGTCGTCGCGGCGCCGCCACGAACCGAGATGCACTTCGTAGATCGACATCGGCGCGCGCCGCGCGTCCACGCTGCGGCGGCGTTGCAGATATTCCGCATCGTGCCAGACGAAGTCGTCCGTGCGCGCGACGACCGACGCCGTCGATGGCCGCCGTTCCGCGCCGAAGCCGAGCGGGTCGGCCTTGAGCGGCAGCAGTTCGCCGTCACGGCCGACGATCTCGAACTTGTACACGGTGCCGGCGGCCAGCCCGGGCGCGAAGATTTCCCACAGGCCCGAATCGACGCGCTTGCGCATCTGGTGCGTGCGCCCGTCCCAGCGGTTGAAGTCGCCGACGACGGACACGCGCTGCGCATGCGGCGCCCATACCGCGAAATGCACGCCGGCGACGTTTTCGTGCGTCCGCAATTGTGCGCCGAGACGTTCGTGGAGCTTGCGATGCGTGCCTTCGACGAGCAGATGCTCGTCGATCGCGCCGAGCACCGGCGCGAAGGCGTACGGATCGTCGAACTCCCACGCGCCGCCCGCGTTCGCCGCGCGCAGGCGATAGCGCGGACGCGCGGTCTGCGCGATCAGCAACCCCTCGAAGAAGCCGTCGGCGCGGGGCTCGAGTTCGAGGATCTCCTCTCCGCGCACCGATACCGCCGCCACGCGTTCGGCATGCGGCACGAAGGCGCGGATGACCCAGCCTTCGGCGACGCCATGCGATCCCAGCAGCGCAAACGGATCGCGATGGCGCGCAGCGACGAGCAAGGCGATTTCGCTCTGACTGGCCTGCCATCCCGTCGCTTTCACGGCGTACCCGCCCTTCATGCAGGAGTGACCGCGATTATTGCGCGTTGCCGGCGGGAATCAACCGGTTCGTGCAAAAGAATCCGCGTAGCCTGCGTTCGAGGCCCCGGCCATGATCACGCCGCCGTCGTCGGCACCTGCCAGATGTCCTCCGCATAGCCGCGGATCGCGCGGTCCGACGAGAACCAGCCCATGCGCGCGGTATTGAGCGCGCTCGATTTCCACCAGGCCGCGCGATTCTTCCAGCGGTGGGCGACGTCGCGCTGGCGCGCGCAGTAGGCGTCGAAATCGGCGCAGACCATGAAGTGGTCGTGATGGCGCAGGATGTCGACGAGGCCAAGGTAGCGCGACGGATCGTCGGGCGAGAACGCACCCGAGCCGATCGCGTCGAGGATTTCCGGCAGGATGGCCGAGGCCGCGATCGTCTGCTGCATGTCGATACCATGGCGGCGGCGTTCCTCGACCTGCTCGGCGGTCAGGCCGAAGATGAAGATGTTGTCGTCGCCGACCTTCTCGCGGATCTCGACGTTGGCGCCGTCGAGCGTGCCGATCGTCAGCGCGCCGTTCAGCGCGAGCTTCATGTTGCCGGTGCCCGAGGCTTCCATGCCGGCCGTGGAGATCTGCTCGGACAGGTCGGCGGCGGGAATGATCGATTCGGCCAGGCTGACGTTGTAGTTCGGCAGGTAGACGACCTTGAGCAGGCCGCGCAGGGTCGGATCGGAATTGACCACGCGGCCGACGTCGTTGGCCAGCTTGATGATGAGCTTGGCGTTGTGATAGCTGGCCGCGGCCTTGCCGGCGAAGATCTTCACCGTCGGCACCCATTCGGCGTGCGGATGCGCGCGCATCGCGTCGTACAGCGCGATCGTCTCGAGGATGTTGAGCAACTGGCGCTTGTACTCGTGCACGCGCTTGATCTGCACGTCGAACAGCGCATCGGGATCGACCTTGACCCGGCAGCGGTCGAGGATGATCCTGGCCAGCGCGACCTTGTTCTGGCGCTTGATCTCGGCGAGCGCGTCGTGCAGGGCCGGATCGCCGGCGTAGGCTTCGAGCCGGGTCAGCGCCGCGGGATCGTCGTAGATCGCATCGCCGGCCACGTCGGCGAGCAGGCGGGTCAGGCCGGGATTCGCCTCGAACAGCCAGCGCCGGAAGGTGATGCCGTTGGTCTCGTTGACGATGCGGTCCGGGTACAGCGCGTCGAAGTCGCGGAACACGGTCTGCTTGAGCAGGCCGGTGTGCAACGCCGACACGCCGTTGACCTTGTGCGAGCCGATAAAGGCGAGATGACCCATGCGCACGCGCCGGCCGGCATGCTCGTCGATCACCGACACCGATGAGACGAAATCGGGATCGGTATGCCCCGCCTTGCGCAGGCCGTCGAGATGCAGCGCGTTGATCAGGTAGATGATCTGCATGTGCCGCGGCAGCAGGCGTTCGAGCAGCGGCACGGCCCAGCTTTCCAGCGCCTCGGGCAGCAGCGTGTGATTGGTGTAGGACACGGTCGCCCGGGTGATGCGCCAGGCTTCCTCCCAGCTCAAGCCGTGCACGTCGAACAGCAGGCGCATCAGCTCGGCCACGCTGATCGCCGGATGCGTGTCGTTGAGCTGGATCGCGACGTGCTCGGACAGGCTGCGCAGATCCTGGTACTGCTTGATGTGGCGGCGCACGAGGTCCTGCAGCGAGGAGGACACGAAGAAGTATTCCTGGCGCAGGCGCAGCTCCTGCCCGGCCGGGGTCTCGTCGCTCGGGTACAGCACGCTCGAAATCGCCTCGGCGCGCACCTTGCCCGACTGCGCGCCGACATAGTCGCCGGCGTTGAACGCGTCGAGCAGCAAGGGCTCGCTCGCGCGTGCCGACCACAGACGCAATGTGTTCACGTGCTGGCCGCGCCAGCCGGTGATCGGGGTGTCGTAGGCGATGGCGTTGACGTATTCGCCCGGCTTCCAGACATGGCGCACGACGCCGTCGCTCGAGGTCTGCTCCTCGACCGCGCCGCCGAAGCCGATCTCGTAGCTCACCTCCGGGCGCTTGAACTCCCACGGATTGCCGAGCGCGAGCCAGTCCTCGGGATATTCCTGCTGCCAGCCGTCCTTGAGCGACTGGCGGAACAGGCCGTGGTCGTAGCGGATGCCGTAACCGTGCGCGGCGATCGCCAGCGTCGCCATGCTTTCCATAAAGCACGCCGCGAGTCGGCCGAGGCCGCCATTGCCGAGCGCCGCATCGGGTTCCAGCGTGCGCAGGCGGTCGAGATCGACGCCGAGACCGCGGGTCGCCGTGCGCATCGCATCGGTCAGGCCGAGATTGGTCAGCGCATCGAACAGCAGCCGTCCGATCAGGAATTCGAGCGAGAGGTAGTAGACGCGCTTGGGGCCGTGCACATAGGCCGCGCTGGTCGAGGCCATCCACGGCTCGACGATGCGGTCGCGCGTGGCGTAGACCACCGCGAGGTACCAGTCGTGCTCGCTGGCGCTGGCCGGGGTCTTGCCGACCGAGTAGGTCAGCCGCCGCAGGATCGCCTCGCGCAGCGCGGCAACTTCAGCGGAATCGGGCGCGACCTCCTTGCGCCGTTCGGGAAGAGAAGGAGTCGGGGTGACGACAGCGCTCATGGGAACTCCGATGCGGCAACGACCTGGTGCCCCCAAGGTTGCCGAAACTTGCCGCGCCGGGCAACGCCATTGCGGACGACGTCCGCGCCGGTCGGCGCGTTTCAGCGGACGCCAAGCAGAAGAACGATGCCCGCCGCCGCCGTCGCCGCACCGGCGAGATCGCCGAGCAACGGCGCATGCCGCTTCAACAGCACGCCGACGACCACGCCCGCGCCATGCAGCAGCGCGGTGGCGACAAGAAAGCCCAGGGCATAGCGCAGCGGATCGGCGAACTGCGGCAACTCGCCGCCATGCGCGGCGCCGTGGAACAGCCCGAACCAGGCGACCAGCGCCGCGGCGGCGGAAAGCGGCATGCGTTGCGCGCGCCAGACCAGCAGGCCGAGCACGAGCAGCGAGGCGGCGACGCCCGATTCGATGCCGCCGGCAGCGAAGCTCCCCGCGGCGGAAAGCACCAGCACGGCGCCGAGCGCCATCAGCGCCATGAACGCCGCCGGCACCGCCCAGACCGCGCGGCCGCCGAGCTGCGCGGCCCACACGCCGACCGCGATCATCGCGAGGAAATGGTCGAAGCCGGAAAACGGATGCACGAAGCCCGCAAGCAATCCACCGCCGGCGCCGTGACCGGGATGCGCGAGCGCCGGCGTGCTGACAGCAGCCAGGGCGAGCATGCCGGCAAGCGCGGGCAAGGATCGCCGCGACCTGATTTTCGCGAGCCCGGACGATGGCGGGAATTCGCCTGAAAGTACACTTTTTCTCATTGCACGGACTCCGGCAGGGGACGCGATGGCAGGCCGCCGCTCTCGACGATGAAGCGCGCGACCGCATCGAGGCCACGGTTGATTTTCAGATTGCTGAAGACGAACGGGCGCGTGCCGCGCATCTTTTTCGCGTCGCGATCCATCACCTCGAGCGAGGCGCCGACCAGCGGTGCGAGGTCGATCTTGTTGATCACGAGCAGGTCCGAGCGCGTGATGCCCGGGCCGCCCTTGCGCGGAATCTTGTCGCCGGCGGAGACGTCGATCACGTAGATCGTGATATCGGCCAACTCGGGCGAGAACGTCGCCGCGAGATTGTCGCCGCCCGATTCGATGAAAATGATTTCCAGGCCGGGAAATTTCCTGTTCATCTCGGCCACGGCGGCGAGATTGATGCTCGCGTCCTCGCGGATCGCCGTATGCGGGCAGCCTCCGGTCTCGACCCCGGCGATGCGCTCGGGTGCGAGCGCGCCGGCGCGGGTGAGAAACTCCGCGTCTTCCTTTGTATAGATATCGTTGGTGATCGCGGCGACGTTGTACGCGTCGCGCAGCAGCTTGCACAGGCGCTCGGTCAGCGCGGTCTTGCCGGAGCCGACCGGGCCGCCGATGCCGACGCGGAGGGGATTGCTAGTCAAAACGAAGCTTTTTTCAAGCACCATGGACGTTGTGGGCTCTGCTCTGAATGAAAGAATGTATTCGTGGACAGTGTGGATGCTTCGTAACCGCCTGCGAGTAATACCAAGCTGTCACAAATTCATCGATGTTCGCGGTCGAACATGCGAACAGGGGTTAAGCAGTAGCACTTCGCCAAACGACATTACTTGGCAGAGTCAATCTAGGCCGTCCATCAACTTTCGGTGGAATCGGCGGTAGATCGGGGTAGATGAATCTGATCAGATCATCGATAAACGCTACCAGAACCTCCGATGGTAGGACGATCGCTCCATTTGCGCCGTAGCCGTATCTGATAAAGAACAGAGGTCCATTTGTGACCCTCGTTAGCCACTCGCACCAGTCGGGTGGTTGACTGGCAACTTTGAGTCCGGCGTCGTGCGATGCCCTCCATAGCTTCACAAGATCATGTCTATAGTTTTTTATGTCCCTTTCCAAAATGCCGCTCTTCGCCAAGTAATGCTTTAGCGCACACTCTAAAGCGAGCGCACCGAGAATCGTGGAATTTCTGATTTTGTCGATCGGATCAAGCCTCGGTGACTCGTCCAGCGCTAAGAGTCCGTTAAATGCCGAAATGGCGCTTGTGAGATATCCATCGGCGGGTGAAATCGCATTCAGCAGCATATCGTGCAAGACCTCATCACCTCGATTAGCTTCTAAACAAT
>JAFEFQ010000038.1 GCA_018240505.1 Pseudomonadota bacterium | reverse complement strand
GCTACCGGCAATCCGTGCGTCGGCCCGTCCGGATCGGTTTCCGGCTGAATGCTTGTTTCGCCCGCACTAGGAATCGATGCCGGTTTTTTGCGATTATCGCGGCTGCCGGCGACCCGGGATTGTCGGCAGCCAGCGGGAAACGGGTCGCCCCATCGCGATTGCATACGGGTGCGACGAAACAGGAGCCCCGATGCTACCGCCCGAACGGAGGTGGCTCATGTCTCCAGATTCTTCCGACGACCGATTCGAGGACCGCGCGCGCGAAACGCCTGCCGACGCGGCGACTCCGGGGGCCGGAGCGCGCCCCGCCTCGCGCCGCCGCCCATCCGCAACGCGCTCCACGGCGCACCGGCGCGGCAAGGCCGGCGCGAAGGACGAGGAGCCGGCGCACGACGAAGCCGGCGAGCGCCGGCGCGAACATGCGGCGGATGTTCTTGCGGCGACGCGCGAGCACATCGTCGAGCATCCCCTGCAGGCCATGCTCGTGGCTGCGGCCGCCGGCGCGTTCGTCGCGCTGCTGCTCGGCGCGGGGCGGCGATGATCGGCATTTCGGTTCGGAGAAGCCGCGCACCGCGGCGGGAGCATTGAACCCATGCTGCGCTTCCTGCTGGCGCTGACCCGCCACCTCGACCTTGTCGGCGAGCATGCGCTCGGCTACGCGGAACTGGTGCGCGTGGAATGCGCCGTTTCGCTGCGTTCGTGGCTGTGGCGCGTGGTCGCGTTCGCGCTCGCGGCACTGTTCGTCCTGACCGGTCTGGTCAGTGCCGCGGTGGTTCTCTCGTTGTGGTCGAACGGCGTCGATGTCGCCGGCTGGCGTGCGTGGTCGGTACCGGCGGGTTGCCTGCTCGTTGCCGGCGCATGCGTCGTGTTCGCACTCACGCGCAGGCCGCAGCCGATGTCGGAAGTGTTGAACCAGCAGTTGCAGCGCGATCTCGATTTGCTGCGTGCCGCGCGCGGCGGCGGCGAGACATCGGAAGGCGAGGCATGAACGAGGACGTTGCCGCCGCGGTGCGATCGCTGGAGTCGAGCCGGACCGCGCTCGCGGTCGCGCTGGCACGGCCACAGGCCGGGCGACGCAAGGCCGCGGATTCCGCCGGCGCGGCGCGCGGCGTGCTGGATGCGGTCTGGTCCAGTTTCGCCGAAGCGAGCGGCGAGCGCTGGCGGCGCGGCAATATGCGTGCTTCGCTGGAACTGGCTCGGCCGGTCGTCGAAGACGCGGTGCGGCAGCGGCCGTGGACCGCGGTGGCCGTGGCCGGGCTGTGCGGCGCGGTTGCCGTGTGGGTCGTGTCCACGCGCCGCCGTCTGCTGTTTTCCGCCGCGTGGTCGTGGTGGCGTACGGCCGGCACGGCGATCCTCGTTTCGACGGCGTTCAAGCTGTACGAGCAACATGTCGCTGCGACGAACCGGCCTGCGTCCGCGCCTGCCGACAGGGGCGGCACGGATCCGGCAGCGGAAGGGTGATCGCGACAGCGACGGAGGTGCGGCATGGCAATGCAGGGATCGGCGGATCGCGAGAATGGCCGGCGCGAACGCGTCGGTGCACTCGCCGAGCGCGAGCGCACGACGGCCGAGGCACTGCGCGGGCTGCACGCGCTGGCACTCACCGTCTCGATTCTCGCCATGCTCTATTTTGGCCGCGACGTGTTCGTGCCGCTCGCGCTCTCGGCATTGTTCGCGTTCATGCTCGAGCCGCTCGTGAACTGGCTGGCGCGTGGAATTGGGCGTACCGCATCCGCTGTGCTCGTGCTGGTCGGCGTGCTCGCCGCGCTGGTCGCGCTGGGTTTCGTGCTGTCGCGACAATTGCACGACCTCGCCGAACAGTTGCCGGCGTATCGCGGCAACCTCGCGACCAAGATCCGCGACGTCGTGCCGGCCGGCAATCGCGTCGTCGCCGGATTGACCCATCTCTCGCAGGATCTGCAGAAGACCGCCGAGCAGGCCGTTCCGGACAAGGGCGCCGCCAGCGTAGCGGACAAGGCGCCGCTCGATGTGCGCGTCGTCCAGACCGGCAGGAACACGCCGATCGAAGTCCTGCAGTCCTACGCCGAGCCGCTGATGGGCCCGCTCGGCACCGCTTTCCTCGTCATCCTCCTCGTCGTGTTCATGGCGATCAAGGCCGACGACCTGCAGGAACGCTTCATACGCCTCGTCGGCAACGGCAACATTGGCGCGACCGCGCGAGCGATCGACGATGCCGCTTCGCGCATCCGCCGTTACCTCGGCATGCAGTTGCTGACCAATCTGATCTATGGCGCCGCGCTGGCGGCGGGGCTGCATTTCATCGGCGTGCCGAACGCGCTGCTCTGGGGCGGGCTCGCGGCGATGCTGCGCTTCGTTCCCTACGTCGGACCGTGGATCGCGGTGATTCCGCCGCTGCTGCTGTCGCTGGCCGCATCGCCGTCGTGGATGGGGCCGCTGACGACGCTGGCGCTGTTCCTCACGCTCGAACTCGTCACCGGCAATGTGCTCGAGCCGTGGCTGTACGGTGCGAGCACGGGCGTGTCCTCGTTCGCGCTCGTCGTCGCCGCTGTGTTCTGGGCGACGATCTGGGGGCCGATCGGCTTGCTGCTGTCCACGCCTCTCACGGTCTGCCTCGTCGTGCTGGGGCGGCACGTGCCGAGCCTGTCCTTCCTCAACGTGATGCTCGGTGAAGAGGAAGCGCTGTCTCCATCCGGGCAGATGTACCGGCGGCTGCTGCGTCCGCGCTCGTTCGCGAGCGCGCGCGAGATGGCGGAAAATTTCGTCGCCGCGCATTCGCTGGCCGAATTCTATGACGGCATGCTGCTGCCGGCCCTGCGTGACTCCGAACGCGACCACGCTGAGCAACGCCTCAATGCCGAGCAGCGTGACGCCGTCGTGCAATCGCTGCGCGAGCTAGTCGACGAGATCGACGCCGACGAGGACTTCGACACCGCGGACGCCCCGCCGTCCCGCGCCGGCCGCGTTCTCGTGCTGCCCGCGCGCGCCGGGCGGGACGCGATCGCCGGGTTGATGCTGGCCCGTGCGCTGCGGCTGGAGCGCTTCGAGGTCCGCGTCGCCACGAATCGCCGCGAGACGCACGGCTTGCTCGCGCGGTTGCCCGAGGAAGTGGTGGATTTTGTCGTAGTCTCGGCGACCCCGCCGACCGCGCTTGCCGATGCGGATCTGATCTGCCGACGGATCAAATCGATCGCGCCGGAGCAGAAGCTCGTCGTCGGTTTCTGGCAAGGTACGGACGAGGACGCGGAGCAGGCGGCCGGGAACGGGAAGATTCCAGCCGACGACACGGTCGTCGCCTCGATCGGCGCGGCCGTCGCCCTCTGCAAGGATCGGGTGGACAACGAGACGCCGCTCGATTGCGGGCGACCGCAGGCTGCGCCGGTTTGACGCGGCGCGGGTAAAATCGTACTATTTCAGTACTGTATTTGCGCGATCACTCTTGGTCGCGAATGTCGGAGGACGGCCATTTGCGGCCGTGCTCATCAACAAGAGCTTTCCCATGCTTCGCGTCAGCAAATTGACCGACTACGCCACCGTCGTCATGACCGTGCTCGCCGAGGCGCCCGACGAGGTGTTCAGCGCGCAGGCGCTGGCCGAGCGTGCGCACCTGGAGTTGCCGACCGTGTCGAAGCTGCTCAAGCAGCTCGCGCAGGCGGAACTGGTCGAATCGTTCCGCGGCGTCAACGGCGGTTATCGCCTCGCGCGCGCGCCCGAGCGCATCAGTCTCGCCGACATCCTCGTCGCGATGGAGGGGCCGTTCGGCATGACCGAATGCAGCGCGCACCACGGCGCCTGCGGACACGAACCGCATTGCGGTGTGCGCGGCAACTGGCGGCGCGTCAGCGACGTGATCGAGACGACGCTCAAACAGATGACGCTGGCCGACATGCGCCGGCCGCCGCCGAAGCGCGCGACCATCCCGTTGCGCCTCGCAACGGGATGAACCAATACGTTCGCTGCGCCTCGCAGCGGGATAAGGAATACGCTCGCTGCGTCTAGTCGCCACCGCATAAACAATCAGGCAGCCCATGGCCACCCAACCCCTCGAAATCGAAGCCGCACTCAACCGACGCTACAGCGCCGGCTTCGTCACCGACATCGAAAGCGAGAGCTTGCCGCCGGGCCTGAACGAGGACGTCGTGCGCGCGATCTCCGCGCGCAAGAACGAGCCCGAATGGCTGACCGAGTGGCGCCTCAAAGCCTATCGCCACTGGCTGACGATGACGCCGCCGCACTGGGCCAAGCTGGACATCGAGCCGATCGACTTCCAGGCGATCAGCTACTACTCGCAGCCGAAGAACCGGCCGAAGTCGCTGGACGAAGTCGATCCGAAGCTGCTCGAAACCTACGACAAGCTCGGCGTGCCGCTGCACGAACGCGCGCGCCTCGCCGGCGTCGCGGTCGATGCGGTGTTCGACTCGGTCTCGGTCGGCACGACTTTCAGAAAAGAATTGGCCGAAGCCGGCGTGATCTTCTGCGCGATCAGCGAAGCGGTGCGCGAGCATCCCGAACTCGTGCGGAAATATCTCGGCAGCGTCGTGCCGCCGGGTGACAACTATTTTGCCGCGCTGAACTCGGCCGTGTTCTCCGACGGTTCGTTCGTGTTCGTGCCGAAGGGCGTGCGCTGCCCGATGGAGTTGAGCACGTATTTCCGCATCAACGCGCGCGACACCGGCCAGTTCGAGCGCACGCTGCTGATCGCCGAAGAACGCGCGAGCGTGTCCTACCTCGAAGGCTGCACCGCGCCGATGCGCGACGAGAACCAGCTGCATGCGGCGGTCGTCGAACTCGTCGCGCTCGATGATGCGAACATCAAGTATTCGACCGTGCAGAACTGGTATCCGGGCGACGAGAACGGCGTCGGCGGCATCTACAACTTCGTCACCAAGCGCGGCGACTGCCGCGGCGCGCGTTCGAAGATTTCCTGGACCCAGGTCGAGACCGGTTCGGCGATCACCTGGAAATATCCGAGTTGCGTGCTGCGCGGCGACGATTCGGTCGGCGAGTTCAACTCGGTCGCGCTGACCCATCATCGCCAGCAGGCCGACACCGGCACGAAGATGATCCATATCGGCCGCAACACCAAATCCAAGATCGTCTCCAAGGGCATCAGCGCGGGCCGCGGGCAGAACACCTATCGCGGCCTCGTGAAAGTCGAGAAGGGTGCCGAGGGCGCGCGCAATCACACGCAGTGCGATTCGCTGCTGATCGGCAAGAAGTGCGGCGCGCACACGTTCCCGTACATCGAGGTCAAGAACCCCGGCGCGATCGTCGAGCACGAGGCGACGACCTCGAAAATTTCCGATGACCAGTTGTTCTATTGCCGCTCGCGTGGAATCGGCGAAGAAGATGCCGTGTCGATGATCGTCGACGGCTTCTGCAAGCAGGTGTTCCGCGAGCTGCCGATGGAGTTCGCGGTCGAGGCGAAGAAGCTGCTCGAGGTGTCGCTGGAAGGAGCTGTGGGATGAAGCAGTGGTTATGCGCTATCGGAATAGTGCTGCCTATTTGGAGCAGTGCGCAAGACGAAAAAATCGTTTGCCGTGAGAATGGAACACAACTTGAACTGAATCAGTGTGCTGCAGACGAATACACCCGGACAGACAATGAACTGAATCAGGTTTGGAAGCAGATTCAGTTGAAGTATGCGGATCAGTCCTTGTTTCTAAAAAAACTGAAGGCGGCTCAGTTGCTTTGGTTGCAGTTTCGCGACGCGGAGATGGAGGCAAAGTTTCCGGTCGACAAGCAGGAGAACCCGCGATTTCAGTACGGCTCGGTCTATCCGATGTGCTGGGCTGGCTACAAAGCTGCACTGACGAGCGCAAGAGTGCGCGACCTGAAAGTCTGGCTTACGGGTGAGCAAGAAGGCGACGTGTGCATGGGGTCGGTGAAGCTTTCGGACGAGTTGTCCAAGATAAAGTGATGGAAGGCGATCTGATCAAGCCTCTGGGAATTCGTCCCGCGATCGCGGGCGATGCTGCGCATATCCACGCGCTGATCTGCGAGCTTGCCGACTACGAAAAGCTGCGCCACGAGGTCGACGCGACGGCGGGCGACATCGGGCGCGATCTGTTCGGGCCGAATCCGCGCGTATTCGCCGAAATCGCCGAATGGAACGGTGAAGTCGCCGGCTTCTCGCTGTGGTTCTACAACTACTCGACCTTCCGCGGACGGCACGGTTTGTTTCTGGAAGATGTGTACGTGCGCCCGCCATTCCGCGGCCACGGCATCGGCAAGGCGTTGATCGTGAACCTGGCCAGGCGCTGCGTGGCCGAAGGGCTGGCGCGCTTCCAGTGGTCGGTGCTCGACTGGAATACGCCGGCTATCGAGTTCTACGAATCGCTCGGGGCGAAGATGACGCCGGAGTGGCTCGGCTGCCGCGTCGAAGGCGACGCGTTGAAAAAACTGGCGTGCGTCTGACGCCGCCGCAGAGACTGCGAGAACGCAAATGCTGAAAATCGAAAACCTCCACGTCCGCGTCGCGGGCAAGGAAATTCTCAAGGGCCTCTCGCTGGAAGTGAAAGCGGGCGAGGTGCACGCGATCATGGGGCCGAACGGTGCGGGCAAGTCCACGCTCGGCAACGTGCTGGCCGGGCGCGAGGGTTACGAGGTCACGCAGGGTTCGGTCGTGTATGAAGGCAGGAACCTGCTTGAACTCGAACCCGAGGAGCGCGCGGCCGAGGGCGTGTTTCTCGCGTTTCAGTATCCGGTCGAGATTCCGGGCGTGAACAACACCTATTTCCTGCGCACCGCGCTGAATGCGCAGCGCAAGCATCGCGGCGAGGCCGAACTGGACTCGATGCAGTTCCTCAAGCGCGTGCGCGAGAAGCTCGCCGTGCTGCATCTGAAGGACGAGCTGCTGCACCGCGCGGTCAACGAGGGTTTCTCGGGCGGCGAGAAGAAGCGCAACGAGATTTTCCAGATGGCGCTGCTCGAACCGAAGCTCGCGATCCTCGACGAGACCGACTCGGGCCTCGACATCGACGCGCTCAAGATGGTCGCCGACGGCGTCAACGCGATGCGCTCGCCCGGGCGCGCGTTCGTCGTCGTGACGCACTATCAGCGCCTGCTCGACTACATCGTGCCGGACTTCGTGCACGTGCTGGCCGATGGCGTCATCGTCGAATCGGGCGATGCGAGCCTGGCGCAGAAACTCGAGGAACACGGCTACGCCTGGATCGCCGAACGCAAGCTCGCGGGGGCCGCGTGAGCGCAGCCTTGCTCGAGGAATTCGGCCGCGGCGATGCGCGCGCGCGCGAGGAGTCGTGGCGCTACAGCAAGATGGCGCTGCGCTCGCTGGCGCAGCAGGACTTCGTCGCGGCGGACCCGCAGGCCGAATTGCCCGAGGCGCTGCGCGCGCGATTCGACTGGCGGGAGACGCGCGGCCGCCGTGTCGTCCTGGTCAACGGCGTGGTTTCCGGGCGCTATTCGGATTTCGACGACGTCGGCGCGATGGTGACGGTCGGCGAGACCGGCGGCGCCTACGCGGTGCGCATCGACGGCAAGGTCGACGAGCCGGTACACATCGTCTACGTGGGCGTTCCATCGACCCAGCCGAGCCGCTGGCAGGCGGACACGTCGATGGTCGTGGTCAACGGGTTCGCGCGCATGATCGAGCAGCACCTCGGCGTCGACGGCGCCGGCGTACTCGGCTCCGTGCATCGGCGCATCGATCTCGGCGAGGGCGCCCGGCTCGACCTCATGAGTCTGTGCGACCTGCCCGAGTCGGTGGCGCTGTATCGCCTGCTCGAGGTGCGTCTCGGTGCGAAAGCGGCGCTGCATGCGACGCATGTGCTGCTCGGCGGTCGTCTGCAACGCCTGGACATGCAGGTGGAACTGGCGGGTGAACAGGCGCGGCTGGAGTCGCGCGGCGTCTTTGCGTTGCGCGGTCGCGCGCACGCGGACACGCAGCTCGACGTGCGCCACGTCGCGCGCGACACGGTCTGCGACATTGTCTGGCGAGGCGTCGCGGACGAGCGTGCGCGCGGAATCTTCCACGGCGCGATCACCGTGGCCGCGGGTGCGGACGGCAGCGACGCGAAGTTGTCTAACAAGAACCTGCTGTTGTCCTCATCGGCCGAGATCGACACCCAGCCGGTGCTCGAAATTTACGCGGATGAAGTGAAGGCCGCACATGGTGCAACGGTAGGCCAGATCGACGAGCGCGCACTGTTCTACCTGCGCTCGCGCGGAATTCCGCTGGTCGAGGCGCGGCGCATGATGGTGACGGCGTTCTGCCGCGAAGTGCTGGACGGCGTGGCCGATGCCGATCTGCGCGAGCGCCTGGCGCGGCGCATGCAGGCGGCGCTGCCGGCAGACGGGCTGCAGGATGCGTGACAAGGTTGAAGTGACGTGCATCGAAGAAATCCTTCTCCCGCCGGGAGAAGGTGCCGGCAGGCGGATGAGGGTCCGTGCCGAGGCAGGCGTTGTCGTTGGCGCGGACCCTCATCCGGCGCTTCGCGCCACCTTCTCCCGGCGGGAGAAGGGAAAAGCGATTTTCCCCCGATGAAATCTGCTGCCAATCCTTACCGCCAAGACTTCCCGATCCTGTCGCGCCAGGTGCACGGCAAGCCGCTCGTCTATTTCGACAACGCGAACACCTCGCAGAAGCCGCGGGTCGTGATCGACACGGTCGACCGCTTCTATCGCGAGACGAATGCCAACGTCGCGCGCGCCGTGCACTCGCTCGGCGAAGCGGCGACGTCGGCCTATGAGGGCGCGCGCGACAAGCTCGCGCGTTTCATCAATGCGCCGACGCGCGACGAGGTGATCTTCACCAGCGGCACGACGCAGGCGATCAACACGGTCGCCTACAGCTACGCGCTGCCTCGCCTCAAGCCGGGCGACGAGATCCTCGTCACGACGATGGAGCACCACGCCAACATCGTGCCGTGGCAGCTGGTCGCGGCGCGCACGGGCGCGAAGGTGATCCCTGCGCCGATCACGCAAAGCGGCGAGCTGATCGTCGAGGAATTCATCGCGCGGTTGACGCCCAAGGTGAAACTCGCCGGCGTGACCCACGTGTCGAACGTGCTCGGCACGATCAACCCGATTCGCGAGATCGCGCGCGCGGCCAAAAGTCGCGGCATTCCGCTGCTCGTCGACGGCTCGCAGGCCGCGCCGCATCTGGCCATCGACGTGCAGGCGCTCGGCTGCGATTTCTACGCGCTGACCGGACACAAACTCTACGGCCCGACCGGCACCGGCGTGCTCTGGGCGCGCCGCGAACTGCTCGCCGAGATGCCGCCATTCTTCGGCGGCGGCGAAATGATCCGCACGGTCAGTTTCGACGGCACCACGTTCGCCGACGCGCCGCACAAGTTCGAGGCCGGCACGCCGAACATCGCCGGCTTCGTCGGCCTCGGCGCGGCGATCGACTACGTCGGCCAGGTCGGTCTCGACACGATCGCCGCAAGAGAGCGCGAGCTGGCCGCGTACATGAGCGACGCGCTCAAGTCGGTGCCGGGCCTGCGTTTGTTCGGCGAGGCGAAAGAGAAGGCCGCCGTGTTCTCGTTCCTGATCGATGGCGTGCACGCGCACGACCTCGCCACGCTGCTCGACCACGAGGGCGTCGCCGTGCGCTCCGGCCACCACTGCGCGCATCCGCTGATGCAGTTCTACGGCGTGCCGGCGACGGCGCGCGCCTCGCTGGCGTTCTACAACACGCGCGACGAGATCGACGTGTTCATCGCGGCGATCGCCAGTGTGCGCAAGCTGCTTGTGTGACCGTGCCGCCTTGCGCGGCACTACTTCAGTTCGCGGATCATGATGTTGCGGAACCACACGTCCGCGCCATGATCCTGCAGCGCGATCCTGCCTTCGCGGAACATGCCGAAGCCCGGCATGTCACGGAACTTGCTGCCGGCGATCAGCTTCTTCCAGTTGTCGTCCCACAGCGTCGTTTCGATGACGACGATGCCGTTGAGTTTTTCGATGACATGGCCGTGGTCGCTGAGGATTTCGAGGCGATTCCATTCGTTGGCCGGGCGCACGGCCTCGGGCTTGCCGGCGATCAGGTCATAGAAATCGCCGGCGCGATGCTTGTCGAACTTCGCATCCTCGGCGGCGACATTGTCGAGCACCTGCGACTCGATGCCGGTCTGCCACGGATATTTGTGCTCGGGGCCTTCCTGCACGTAGAACATCACGCCGCTGTTGCCGGCCGGCGCGATCTTCCAGTCGAGCTTGAGGTCGAAGTTGGCGAACACGCCGTCGTAGACGATGTCGCCGCCGTCGGGCGCCTGCCAGCCGCCTTTCTTCTTGCTCGTGTCGAGATGCAGGCCGGCGTCGTCGACCGACCAGGCCTTGCCCATCGTCTTCTCGTTGTAGCGGTGCCAGCCGGCGGTCGACTTGCCGTCGAACAGCAGCTTCCAGCCTTCGCGCTGTTGCTCGGCGGACAGCGTATTGGGCGCAACCGACTTGTCGCGCTTGCCCGGTTCGGCGGCGTGTGCGCCTATGCTGAGAGCAGCAGTGAGAAGCAAGAGAGCACGTTTCATTTGAAGGCCTCGCCAGATCACGTTCAAAGCAGCAATTCTCTTCATTCCCGCGAAGGCGGAAATCCAGTTCTATTTTTGGCGCCGTTCGTCGAACAGCAAGATCATAATGGATCGACTCACCGCATCCGCGGCTCGCGCTTCGCGCCATCCGCTGCGCGAATGTTCGCTTCGGCTTCCTGCCTTCGCAGTCCGCTGGCGCGGGAATGACGGCAAGAAAACTTTCACCACGCCCAGAACGTCTCGCCCTTGTACGCCACCACGCCCTTGTACGGCCCAGGAACCGGTCGATAGCGCGCTACTCGCGTCGCGCCCGCTTCCGAAGTGAAAAAGCCGAGCAGGGTGAGTTGCTTGCACAGCGTAAACCAGTGCGGCGGTCGCTCGCCGTTCCCGCTGGATTCGTGCGTGTGGCGTTTGGCTTCCGCACCGACGTCGATCAGCAGTTTCTGCTTCTGCGTGCTCGTGCATTTCACGAATTCCGCGCCGTGGGTTTTGCGAGCGCGCGCATCGATCTCGCCGAGGCCCACACGCAGCACGGCAAGATTCGCCGGCGTGTAGCAGGCCGCCGAATAGCGCGCGATATAGGCGCCGACCTGCGCATCCTTCGCGCCAGGCGTGTCGGTGCGCGGCAGGATCGTCTCGGCGATCTCGTCGAGCAGCGCGACCTGCGTCGCGGTGTAGGCATCGGCATCGGGCACTGCCGCGAAAGCACGATCGGCACCGACAAACGCACAGCCGGTCAGCGCGGCGATGGTACGCAACAGTTCGCGCCTGTCCATCAGACGATCCTCCCATGCTTCTGGACCTGATCGGCTGCGTAGTTCGCCGCGCGCGCGGTCAGCGCCATGTACAGGATCGACGGGCTCTGGCTGCCCGTGCTCGTCATGCACGCACCGTCGGTGACGAAGACATTTTTGCACAGGTGCATCTGGTTGTGCGCGTTGAGCATCGAGGTTTTCGGGTCGGCACCCATGCGCGCGCCGCCCATCTCGTGGATGTCGAGGCCGGGCGGCCAGTGATTGTCGTTCGCGCTGACGTTGGTGAAGCCCGCGGCCTCGAACATCTTGCGGCCTTCGCTCAGGAAGTCGCGCACCATGCGCTCGGCGTTGTCGTCGTAGCCGACCGAGATGACGAGCTGCGGGATGCCCCACTGGTCCTTCTTGTCGGGCGACAGGCGCACATGGTTCGCGGCGTTCGGCAGCGTCTCGCCCTGCATGTACATGTACGCGGTCCACTTGCCGGGCCTGCTGATCGCCTGCTTGTACTTCGCGCCGATCGTCTCGCCGTGCGTGTCGTTGTCGTCGATCAGGCGCCGGCTCGCGCCGCTGAAGATCACGTAGCCGCCGAGAAAGTCGGCGTCCTGCTTGTC
>JAFEFQ010000037.1 GCA_018240505.1 Pseudomonadota bacterium | reverse complement strand
CGGCACGACCTGCAGGCGCTGGAAGCTGTCCGCCCACAGCCCGATGATGAAGCCGAACAGGCTGAAGCTGACGGCGGTGAGAATCAGGAACGCGACCATCCAGAACGGATGTTCGATCTGGTAGGGCACGAAGAACCGCGCGGTGATCAGGATCAGCGCGCCGAGCATCAGCGATTTGGTCGCGGCCGCGCCGACGTAGCCGATCACCGCCTCGAACGCCGACACCGGCGCGGACAGCAGCTCGAAGATCGTGCCGGCCCACTTCGGCATGTAGATGCCGAATGCGGCGTTCGAGATGCTCTCGTTGAGCAGCGGCAGCATGAGCAGGCCGGGAATGATGAAGGCCGCGTAGTCGACGCCGTCGACGTCGCCGACGCGCGCGCCGATCGCCGCGCCGAACACGATGAAGTACAGCGAGGTCGACAGCACCGGCGACAGCAGCGACTCGAGCAGCGTGCGGAACGTGCGCGCCATCTCGAATTGGTAGATCGCGCGGATGGCGTGAATGTTCATTTTCGTTCTTGTCCGATATTCAAGATCAAATGATTCGCCACGGAGACACGGAGATCACGGAGAAAAGACCTTCATGTTAAAAATGATTGCTCTTCTCCGTGATCTCCGTGTCTCCGTGGTAGATCTTTTCGCTCAGCTCTTCATTTTGATTCACGTACGAGGCTGACGAAGATGTCTTCGAGCGAGGACTGGCTCGAATGCAGGTCCTTGAAGTCGATGCCGTGCGCGGCGAGGCGGCGCAGCAGGTCGGCGATGCCGGTTTCGTCGCGCTGCGTGTCGAAGGTGTAGGTGATCGCGTTGCCGTCGGCGGACAGCTCCAGCGGCAGCGCGGCGAGTTCGGCGGGAATGCGTTGCAACGGCGTCTGCAGCGCGAGCGTGAGCTGCTTCTTGCCGAGCTTCTTCATCAGCGCGGCCTTGTCTTCGACGAGGATGAGCTCGCCCTTGCGGATCACGCCGATGCGGTCGGCCATGTCCTCGGCCTCCTCGATGTAGTGCGTGGTCAGGATGACCGTCGTGCCGTGCTCGCGCAGGCGGCGCACCATCTGCCACATGTCGTGGCGCAGCTCGACGTCGACGCCGGCGGTCGGCTCGTCGAGGAACAGGATCGCCGGCTCGTGCGCGAGCGCCTTGGCGATCAGCACGCGACGCTTCATGCCGCCCGACAAGGTCATCACCT
Organism: Pseudomonadota bacterium; assembly: GCA_018240505.1. Lineage (GTDB taxonomy): Bacteria > Pseudomonadota > Gammaproteobacteria > Xanthomonadales > Rhodanobacteraceae > Rudaea. The sequence goes on along the minus strand of JAFEFQ010000037.1, from coordinate 11,320 downwards.
TGGCGTCGCGCTTCTCCCACAGCGACAGGTCGCGCAGCACTTTTTCGATGTGCGCGGGATTCGGCGCGAGCCCGAACAGGCCGCGGCTGAACGTCACCGTCGCGATGACGCTCTCGAACGCGTCGGTGTGCAGTTCCTGCGGCACGAGGCCGATCTTCGCGCGCGCGGCGCGGTAGTCGCGCACGATGTCGTGGCCGTCGGCGACGACGCTGCCGGTGGTCGCGTTGACGATGCCGCAGACGATGCTGATCAGCGTCGTCTTGCCCGCGCCGTTCGGTCCGAGCAGGGCGAAGATCTCGCCGCGGCGGATGTCGAGATCGACCGTCTTGAGCGCCTGCAGGCCGCCCTTGTAGGTCTTGCTGACGCCTTTGATCGAGACGATGGGTTCTGAACTCATGCCGTTTGCTCTTGTTCGTCATTCCGGCAAGGACTGCCGGAATCCAGTCGCAGGGACGCGAGCGCTTCGAAGATGTGACAGCTGCCATCCTTGGCACTGGATTCCAGCAGTCCCTGCTGGAATGACGGCGGTGAGGGTTGAAAGTATTTCAGAAATCCGCCGCGCCCGGCACGCGCGGATACGGAATCGCGTCGCGGATGTTGGCCAGGCCGCAGACGTAGACGACGAGGCGCTCGAAGCCGAGGCCGAAGCCGGCGTGCGGCACGCTGCCGTAGCGGCGGAAGTCGCGATACCACTGGTAATGCGCGGGGTCGAGCTTGAACTGCCGCATGCGCGCGTCGAGCATGTCGAGGCGCTCCTCGCGCTGCGAGCCGCCGATGATCTCGCCGATGCCCGGCGCGAGCACGTCCATCGCCGCGACGGTCTTGCCGTCGTCGTTGAGGCGCATGTAGAACGCCTTGATCGCCTCGGGATAGTTCATCACCACGACCGGCCGGCCGACGTGCTTCTCGGTCAGATAGCGCTCGTGTTCGGTCTGCAGGTCATGGCCCCAGGCGACCGGGTATTCGAATTTCTGTCCGCTGTTCTGCAGAATCTTCACGGCCTCGGTGTAGTCGATGCGCTCGAACGGCGCGTTGACCAGGGCTTCCAGGCGCGTGATCGCGGTCTTCTCCTGGCGCTCGGCGAAGAATTTCATGTCGTCCATGCGCTCGTTGAGCACGGCGCGGAACAGGTACTTGAGGAAATCTTCCGCCAAGGTCGCGTCGTCGTTGAGGTCGGCGAACGCGATCTCGGGCTCGATCATCCAGAACTCGGCGAGGTGGCGCGCGGTGTTCGAGTTTTCGGCGCGGAAGGTCGGGCCGAACGTGTACACCTTGCTCATCGACAGGCAATAGGCCTCGACGTTGAGCTGGCCGGATACGGTGAGGTAGGCCTCCTTGCCGAAGAAGTCGCGGCTCCAGTCGATGCCGCCCTTGTCGTCACGCGGCAGGTTGACGAGGTCGAGCGTGGACACGCGGAACATCTGGCCGGCGCCTTCGGCGTCGCTCGCGGTGATGATCGGCGTGTTGATCCAGAAAAAGCCGCGCTCGTGGAAATAGCGGTGCACGGCCTTGGCAAGGCAGTCGCGCACGCGCGTGATCGCGCCGAACGTGTTCGTGCGCGGGCGCAGGTGCGCGACCTCGCGCAGGTATTCCATCGTGTGCGCCTTGGGCTGGATCGGATAGGTTTCCGGGTCCTCGACCCAGCCGACGACCTCGACCTTCGAGGCCTGGATCTCGAACGCCTGGCCCTTGCCCTGCGAGGGCACGAGCGTCCCGGTCGCGATCACCGCGCAACCGGCGGTCAGGTGCGCGATCTCGTCGGCGTAGTTCGGCAGCGTGTTCGCCGCGACGACCTGGATCGGATCGAAGCAGGAGCCGTCGCTGACGTTGACGAACGACAGGCCGGCCTTGGAATCGCGCCGGGTGCGCACCCAGCCGCGCACCGTGACCTCGGTGTTCGCCGCGATGGAACCCGACAATGCTTGTTGAACGCTGGCGATGGACATGCCTTGAAACTCCACGGATTTTGGCCCAGATATGGGGCAGGAAAGGTGCGAATCATAACGGAAGCCGCCTTGCACGACGTTCGGGCGTGCGCTTGCGTGGTTGCCCTGTACAATGGAAATCGCATGAACATCCAGATCACCCCCGCCGCGCGCACGCGCATGCAGCAGTTCCTCGGCACGCATCCCGAAGCCGCGGGCGTGCGCTTCGGCGTGCGCAAGACCGGGTGCTCGGGCTACGCCTACGTGGTCGACATCGCCGAGCGCGTCGCGGCGAACGACCGGGTGATCGAGCAGGACGGGGTCAAGCTCGTGATCGACGACAAGAGCGTCGCGCTCGTCGACGGCACCGAGATCGATTTCGCGCGCCAGGGTCTCAACTCCGCCTTCGTGTTCCGCAACCCCAACGTCACCGGCGAGTGCGGCTGCGGCGAAAGCTTCACGATCGATTGAGCGCTCTCCCGCACGACGCGAGGGAGGTGGACGCGCCCGTTCCACGCGGTGATACTCCCGCCGGGAAACGGGGCGGGGAGTGAGCGTGGCGGCAACGGCAAACGAAGAGACCGGCAATCTGCCGGTGCGGCAAGGCGGTGGCGTGCGCGCGCAGGTGCCCGAATCGGCGCTGCACAGCCTGTTGCCGCACTTGCTCAGGCTGTTGCGGCGCGAGCCGGCGCTGGCCATCACGCTCGCCTATCTGCTCGTCGCGATGGCGGGCATCTTCTACAACTACCGCTTCTACGCGAAGTTCGATATTCCGGTGCTCGGCCTGTCGCAGATCGGCGACTTCCTGACCGCCGGCATCCAGCATCCGCTCGCGCTGGTGCTCGTGCTGTCGACCTTCCCCATCATCTGGTTTTTCGATCGCCTGAATGTCCGCATGCGGCGCAAATACCGGCAACTCGTCGAAGCGCTGCGGGTACGGGAAACGCTGTCGTGGCGCGAGCGTTTGCGTCTGCGCTGGCTCGACTGGCAGCTGACATCGAGCAATCACATGTGGGTGCTGCAGGCAACGTATTTCTTCGTGATCGTGCTGTATGGCTGGAATTTCGTGACGATCTATGCAAGTTTTCAGGCCCGGCAGGCGCGCAGCGGAACGGCTGCGCAAGTGAGGGTCCGGCTCAACGGCAGCGAGGCCGATCTCGCCGCGTCCAGATCGTCGACCTGGACTTACCTGGGCGCGGTATCGAACTATGTCTTCGTCTACGATGCGGCGGCGAAGCAGTCGCTGATCCTGCCGACCAACAATGTCACGCGCATCGAGCCGGTGCGGCCGTCCGCCAGGGCGGGCGCGGCGAAGGCGGAGGCAGAAAAGGCCGATCCCGCAGGCGAAGTTGCGCCAAAACCCTGATTCCCCTACAATTACCAGTTCTCCGCACGGCCTTGCGCCGGCGGAGCCTTGCCTCACCGCGATTTCGACGGAACCGTCCAGCGGAAACGTCGGGAGGCTGTCGCCGCGAAAATCCCTTCGCGCGATACCCACAAGGAGCCAACATGCGTCATTACGAAGTCGTGTTTCTGGTCCACCCTGACCAGAGCGAGCAGGTGCCCGCGATGATCGAGCGTTACAAGACGCTGATCGAGGGCGGCCAGGGCAAGATCCACCGCCTCGAAGACTGGGGCCGCCGCCAGCTCGCCTATCCGATCAACAACCTCGCCAAGGCGCACTACGTGCTGCTCAACATCGAGTGCGGCGCGGAAGTGGTCAAGGAATTGCAGACCGGTTTCCGCTTCAACGACGCGGTGCTGCGTCACCTGATCATCAATCGCGACGAAGCGATCACCGAGCAGTCGTTCATCCTCAAGAACAAGGATGACAAGGGCGGCCGCCGCCGCGACGGCGAGGAAGTCATCGGCTTCGGTGGCGAGGATTTCGACGACCGTCCGCGCGCTCCGCGCGCCCCGCGTCCTGCCCCGGCCGCGGCCGAATAAATGGCCGCCCCCAAGAGCAAGAAAAAGGATACCAAGACCATGTCGAAATTTTTCCGCCGCAAGAAGTACTGCCGTTTCACCGCCGAAGGCGTGACCCTGATCGACTACAAGGATCTCAACACCTTGCGTCAGTACCTCACCGAAACCGGCAAGATCGTGCCGAGCCGCATCACCGGCACGAAGGCGCGCTACCAGCGCCAGTTGAAGTCGGCGATCGAGCACGCGCGCTTCCTCGCGCTGCTGCCGTACAGCGACGCGCATTGATGTTTTCCTTCTCCCTCCGGGAGAAGTCGCGAAATCCCAAAGTGCCGGATGAGGGTTCGGTTTCTGGCGTCACGTCGAGAGACTTCCGGACCCTCACCCCAACCCCTCTCCCTGTGGGAGAGGGGCTGAAAACAAATTCGGACAACAACCCACTGCTGCGTCGCATTCCAGAGCGGCGCTAACGAATCGGAGAAAGAAATGGAACTGGTCCTTTTGCAGAAAGTGAAGAACCTCGGCGCCCTCGGCGACAAGGTCAAGGTCAAGCCGGGCTACGGCCGCAACTACCTCGTGCCGCAGGGCAAGGCCGTGCCGGCCACCGAGAAGAACGTGGCCGAGTTCGAGAAGCGCCGCGCCGAGTACGAGGCCAAGGCGAACTCGATCCTCACCGCCGCCGAGACGCGCAAGGCCGCGCTCGAAGGCGCCGCGATCACGCTCAAGGCGAACGCGAGCCCCGAGGGCAAGCTGTTCGGCTCGGTCGGCCCGCGCGAGATTGCCGAGGCGTTCAGCGCCGCCGGCCATCCGCTCGAGAAGAGCGAAGTGGTCATGGGCGAAGGCCCGATCCGCCACACCGGCGAGTTCGAGGTCCACGTGCACCTGCACGCCGACGTGCATACGACGGTCAAGGTCACGGTCACGAGCGAAGAGTGATTATTGCCGACGCTTGCGCGCGGCAATAATTCGCGGCGTTGGAGCTGACCTTCGGCAGCTCAACGCCGCGGTGAAAAAAGGCGCCTCGCGGCGCCTTTTTTTGTTTTGGATAAACTGGCTCCCGCGCGCGGGACGGCAAGCGAGCGCCGGTTGCGCAGCAGCGCCGGGCTTCCATACCGGCGGCGAAGTCCGGTCCTGGTTGGCGGGCCGCCTCGCGTGGGCGCGCGGACAATTTCCACAAGTTATCCACTGGCGAGCCAACAGACGGATGTGAAAGCATCGCCGGTCCGGGGTGTGCGCGATTCTCGATCGCTGAGATCGCCGAGAGGCACGCTGCGCGCAGCGCAACAGACGATCCACAACAAGAAAATCAAAGAAATCAAGACATGGCCGTTTCCCCAGACCGTTTCCAGTCCGCGCGCATCGACGCGCTGCGCGTGCCGCCGCATTCGATCGACGCCGAGCAGGCCGTGCTCGGCGGCCTGATGCTCGACGCGCACGCCTGGGAGCGCATCGCCGACAAGCTCGTCGAGGACGACTTCTACCGCAAGGACCATCGCCTGATCTTCCGCGCGATCGGCGAGCTGTCGAACAAGAACATGCCGTGCGACGCGGTCACGCTGGCCGACTGGTTCGAGTCGAACAAGCTGTCGGATCTCGTCGGCGGCGCGAGCTACGTGATCGAGCTCGCCAACGCGACGCCGAGCGCGGCGAACATCGGCGCCTATGCCGACATTGTGCGCGAGAAGTCGGTGCTGCGCCAGCTGATCGAGGCGGGCACCAAGATCGCCGGCGACGGCTTCCAGCCGGAAGGGCGCTCGACCCAGGAGATCCTCGAAGGCGCGGAACTCGAAGTCTTCCGCATCGCCGAGGCCGGCGCGCGCGGGCGCAAGGGCTTCACGCCGATGCGCGCCGCGGTCAAGGAAGCGTTCCAGATCCTGCATCACCGCTACGAGAACAAGGGCGCGGTGACGGGACTCGCGACCGGCTTCGCCGACCTCGACGACATGCTCGCCGGCCTGCAGCCGTCCGACCTCATCATCCTCGCCGCGCGCCCGTCGATGGGCAAGACCGCGCTCGCGGTCAACATGGCCGAGCACGCGGCGATCAAGTCGAAGAAGGCGGTCGCGATCTTCTCGATGGAAATGTCGGCGTCGCAGCTCGCGTTCCGTCTGATCTCCTCGCTCGGCCGCATCAACCAGCAGCATCTGCGCACCGGCGACATCCAGGAGGAGGAATGGCCGCGCGTGACCAGCGCGATCACGCTGTTGTCCGAGGCGAAGATCTTCATCGACGACACCCCGGCGCTGTCGCCGGGCGAGCTGCGCGCGCGCGCGCGGCGGCTCAAGCGCGAGCACGATCTGGGCCTCATCGTCATCGACTACCTGCAGCTGATGGCCGTGCCCGGCAGCAAGGAAAACCGCGCGACCGAGATTTCCGAAATCTCGCGCGGCCTGAAGGCGCTGGCCAAGGAACTCAACGTGCCGGTGATCGCGTTGTCGCAGCTCAACCGCTCGCTCGAACAGCGCACCGACAAGCGGCCGATGATGAGCGACCTGCGCGAATCGGGCGCGATCGAGCAGGACGCCGACGTGATCCTGTTCATCTACCGCGACGAGTACTACAACCCCGAATCGCCGGACAAGGGCCAGGCCGAGGTCATCATCGGCAAGCAGCGCAACGGCCCGACCGGGCACGTCAAGCTGACCTTCCTCGGCCAGTACACCAAGTTCGAGAACTTCGCCGCCGACAGCTACGGCAGCTACGACTGAGCGCCCGGAAAAAGCCCACATTCGCCCCTGCGTCGCAATCCGGCACAGCGCGGAAAAGCGCTACGATGCGCGACCCGCGAGTTCCCTGACCGAGCCATGAGCCGTACCGCGTTAGCCACGATCCATCTCGGCGCCCTGCGCCGCAACCTCGCGCGCGTGCGCGAACTCGGCAAGGGGGCGAAGGTGATGGCGGTGGTCAAGGCCGACGGTTACGGCCACGGCCTCGAGCGCGTCGCGCGCGCCTGCGCGCAAGCCGACGCGCTCGGCGTCGCCGCGCTCGGCGACGGCCTGCGCCTGCGCTCGGCCGGCAACCGCCAGCGCATCGTCGTGCTCTCGGGTCCGGACGAGCCGGGCGATCTCGCCGAGTTCCGTCGCCTGCAGCTCGACGCGGTGATCCACCACGAATCGCAGTTGGCCTGGCTCGCGGCCGAGCGGCACGCGGCCGGCAGGCGCCCGTTGCGCGCCTGGCTCAAGATCGACACCGGCATGCACCGGCTCGGCTTCGATCCGGCACGCGTCGCGGACGTCCACGCAAAGCTGCGGGCGCTGCCGGGCGTCGACGCCGACATCGTGCTGATGACCCATTTCGCCGCGTCCGACGAATTCGACAACGGCCTGACCGCCGCGCAGATCGCGCGCTTCGACGAAGTGACGGCGGAGCTCGCCGGCGCTCGCTCGCTCGCGAACTCGGCCGGCCTGCTCGGCTGGCCCACGGCGCTCGCCGCGCGCGGCGGTGCGCAAAGCTGGGTACGCGTCGGCGGCCTGCTCTATGGCCTTTCCGTCGTCGACGGCAAGACCGGCGCCGACCTCGGCTTCGAGCCGGCGATGACTCTGTCGACGCGCCTGATCTCGGTCAAGCAGGTGAAAAGAAGCGAGCGCATCGGCTATGCGGCGACCTGGGAATGTCCCGAGGACATGCCCATCGGCGTCGCCGCGATCGGTTACGGCGACGGCTACCCGCGCAGCGCGCAACCCGGCACGCCCGTGCTCGTGAACGCCGCGCGCGCCGCGATCGTCGGCCGCGTGTCGATGGACCTGATCACGATCGATCTGCGCAATGCGCCGAATGCGCAGGTCGGCGACCGCGTGACCTTGTGGGGCCGCGATCTGCCGGTCGAGACCATCGCCGCGCACGCCGGCACGATCAGTTACGACCTGACCTGCGGCATGACGCGCAGGGTGTTGTTCGTCGAAGACGACGATTGAAGGGGGCCGGCCGCCGCAGTGTCGCAACGCGCGAGACGCCGGCGGCTACAATCCGGGCATGGCCAAATCCAAGACTGCATACGTCTGCAACCAGTGCGGCGCCGAATACTCGAAGTGGCAGGGACAGTGTGAATCCTGCGGCGCGTGGAACACCTTGTCGGAATTCGTCGTCGAGGCCGCCGCCGCGAAAAACGGCGCGGTCAAGCGCACGGGCTATGCGGGCGCGGCCGAGGCGAAGATCGTCGCGCTGACCGAAGTCGCCGCGGAGGCCGAAACGCGCGTGCGCATCGGCATGGTCGAGCTCGACCGCGTGCTCGGCGGCGGTCTCGTCGAGGGCTCGGTCGTGCTCGTCGGCGGCGATCCGGGCATCGGCAAATCGACGCTGCTGCTGCAGACTCTTGGCGCGCTCGGCGCGCGGTTGCGCACGCTGTACGTGTCGGGCGAGGAGTCGCTGGCGCAGATCGCGGCGCGCGCCCAGCGCCTGGGCCTGCCGCTGGCACCGCTGCGTTGCCTGGCCGAAACCTGCATCGAGCGCGTGATCGAACATGCGCAGAAGGACAAGCCGCGCGCGCTCGTGATCGACTCGATCCAGACGATCTGGACCGAGACGCTGACCGCGGCGCCGGGTTCGGTATCGCAGGTGCGCGAATCGGCCGCGCGCCTCGTGCGCTACGCGAAGGAAACCGGTACGAGCATTTTTCTCGTCGGCCACGTGACCAAGGAGGGCGGCATCGCGGGGCCGCGCGTGCTCGAGCACATGGTCGATGCGGTGCTGTATTTCGAAGGCGAATCCGGTTCGCGCTTCCGCGTGCTGCGCGCGTTCAAGAACCGCTTCGGCGCGGTCAACGAACTCGGCGTGTTCGCGATGGGCGACAAGGGCCTGCGCGAAGTGCCGAATCCGTCGGCGATCTTCCTCTCCGCGCACAGCGCGCCGACGCCGGGCAGCGCGGTCATGGTTACGCGCGAAGGCACGCGCCCGCTGCTGGTCGAGGTGCAGGCGCTGGTCGATCAGTCCTCGCTGGGCAACCCGCGCCGCGTCGCGCTCGGCCTCGAGCAGAATCGCCTCGCAATGTTGCTCGCCGTGCTGCACCGCCACGGCGGCATCGCGGTCTACGACCAGGACGTGTTCGTCAACGTCGTCGGCGGCATCCGCGTGCAGGAAACCGCGGCCGACCTGCCGGTGTTGCTCGCCGTGCTGTCGAGCTTCCGCGACCGACCGCTGCCGGACAAACTCGTCGCGTTCGGCGAGGTCGGCCTGTCGGGCGAGATCCGCCCCGTGCCGAACGGCGAGGAACGCCTGCGCGAGGCGGCCACGCACGGCTTCCTCAAGGCGATCGTGCCGAAGGCGAATGCGCCGAAGAAAAACAAGATCGGCGAGATGGAAATCGTCGCGGTGGAACGGCTCAGCGAAGCGCTCGATGCGGTGGCGGGCTGAATGCCGGCGCTTGCTTGCATCGCATTTCCAGAAATTTCTTCAGCACGAGCGCGTGATTGCAGGACTCGTCTTTGGCCGCGTAGATCAGAGTCACCGGCCGCCGTGCGAGGATTTGTTCGACTTGCGCGACGGCTGCATCGTTCTTTTTCAGCTCCGCGATGTAGCGCTTGCCGAACTCGGCGAACCGCGCGGGATCGTGGCCGAACCAGACGCGCAGCGCGGGACTCGGCGCGATGTCCTTGAGCCACAGGTCGAGATGCGCGGATTCCTTCTTCAAGCCGCGCGGCCACAGGCGATCGACTAGGATGCGGCAGCCGTCGTGCCTGTCGGGAGCGGCGTAGGCGCGCTTGATCGCCAGCGCAGGTTCGCGTGCGCCGCTCACGGCACGCGCTTGAGGACCACTTCGAGCACGAAGCGGCTGCCGAAGAACGCGAGCAGCAGCAGCGCCATGCCGATCAGGGTCAGGTTCACCGCGCGGCGCCCGCGCCAGCCGTAGCGCCGGCGGCCGAACAGCAGCGCGCCGAACACGAGCCATGCGGCGATCGAAAGAATCGTCTTGTGCGCGAGGTGCTGGTCGAACAGGTCGCTGACGAACAGGATGCCGGTGATCAGGGTCAGCGTGAGCAGGACGAAGCCGGCGCCGATCAGGCGGAACATCAGCGCTTCGGTCAGGGTCAGCGGCGGCAGCGTGCGCACGAGGCCGTCGAAGCGGCGCGCGTGCAGCGCGCGCTCCTGCAGTGCGAGCAGGATCGCGAGTATCGCCGCTATGCTGAGCACGCTGTAGCCGAGCAGGGCGACGACGACGTGCAGCTTGATCTGCCATTCCATCGCGTACGGCTGCGTCGACGGCGCGAAGAACGCGTCGATGCCGAGCAGCAGGGACGCGAGCGGGAACACGATCACGCCGAGCGTCGCCACCGGCCGGCTCAGGTTCACGATCAGGCACAGCGCGGCGATGCAGGCGCCGACCAGCGACAGCGCGGCGAAGAAATGCAGGTCCACGCCGCCGCGGTGCGCGCCGAACAGCACAGCGAAATGCAGGACGACGGCGAGCGCGCCGAAGCCGAGGCCGATCGCGCGCGGTTGCGCCTGGCGATGCAGCAGGGGCAGGGCGAGGATCGCCGCGGCGACGAGATACAGCGCGGTGGCGAGCAGGGTGGATGCGGTCACGAACATGCGCCAAGTGTCGCATATCGACGCGGCCATGCCACGCGCGCCGCCGCGGTTGCCTGTCCACCGAATCGCTGCGGCTGCGTTGTGATGGCGCAGGAGGAACCCGCCATGAAGTTGCTGCCATTGCTGTTCGCGTTCGCCGCCGCCTTGTTCGGACCGGCGCGCGCCATTGCCCAGCACCATGTCGAAGTGCCGCGGACGGACGGCGCCTCGACGCCGCTCGCCGTGTACGAGCCGTCCGCCGCCGGCAAGGGCTGTGCGCCGCTCGCGCTGATCTCGCATGGCGCCGGCGGCAGCGAGCGCGGGCTGCGCTATCTCGGCGAGGGACTCGCGCGCGACGGCTGGCGCGCGATCGTGATCGGCCATCGTGAAAGCAGTCTCGGCGTGCTCGCGGCCGACATGCGCAGCGACGGCTTCAGGCAGGGCGTCACCGACCTGATCACGAACGCCGACGCCTACAAGGCGCGCTTCATGGACATCGACGCGGCGCGTGCGTGGGCGCAGAAGATCTGCCGTGCGCCGTACAGCGCGCTGCTCGGCCATTCGATGGGCGCGATCACGGTCATGCTCGAAGCCGGCGCGACGAACAAGCTCGGCCTCGCGGCGGCTGGCGGCTTCGACGCCTACGTCGCGCTGTCGCCCGAAGGCCCCGGCCCGGTATTTCCACCGGATGCATGGCGGCCGATCCGCGCACCGATGCTGCTGATCACCGGCACGCGCGACCGCGGCCTCGAGGGCGACTACACCTGGCGCACGCAGGCCTGGGACGGCCTCGGCCCGGGCTGTCGCTGGCTGGCTGTCATCGACGGCGCCAGCCACATGGATCTCGGCGGCGGACGCAGCACGAATGCGCGTATCGAGGCGGCGGCGGTCGCGTTGGCCACGCGCTATCTCGACGCCCTGCGCCGCGGGAATTGCGCGAATGCGCCGCGGCTCGACGGGGTGGCGTT
>JAFEFQ010000036.1 GCA_018240505.1 Pseudomonadota bacterium | reverse complement strand
GGACTGCGCAGGCAGGATGCCGAAGCGAACATTCGCGCAGCGAATGGCCCGCAGGACGAGCCGCAGATACGGCGAGTCATCCTCACTACTCCTTCGGTTCCTGCGCTCCGGCGACGCGCCCGATTCTAGACAAGATCGGCTCTTCGCTCGCCACGCTTTTTGGACGGGCTCAATGACCCTGCCCGGCGCTCGCATGCAACTGCGCAACGCCCGCGCCGACGCGGAGACGTTCCGTACGCGCGCGATCGTCGGCTTCCTCGTCATCGTGCTCTGCCTCGCCGCGCTCGTTTCGCGTTACGTGTTCCTGCAGATCTATCGCGGCGCGGAATTTGCGCAAAGCTCGGATCAGCAGCGCATCTCCGTGCGCAGTGTCGCGCCGAGCAGAGGTCTCATCTTCGACCGCAACGGCGTGCTGCTCGCCGACAACATCGCCGCGTTCCGCCTCGAAGTCGTCCCCGAGGCCGTCGCGGGCGGGCCCAAGGGTCTCGACAAGCTGCTCGCCGAGCTCGGCGACGTCGTCGCGATCAGCGCCGACGACATCGAGCGCTTCAAGGTCGCGCGCGCGAAGAAGAAGGCGTTCGAGAGCGTGCCGCTGCGGCTCAAGCTCAGCGAAGACGAGATCGCGCGCTTCGCGGTCGATCGCTGGCGCTTCCCGGGGGTCGAGGTCGTGCCTTATCTGACCCGCGCCTATCCGCTGCGCTCGCTGTTCGCACACACGGTCGGCTACGTCGGCCGCATCGACATGAACGAGCTGGTCAAGCTCGATGCGAACGACTATGCCGGCACCACGCACATCGGCAAGACCGGCGTCGAGCGCTGGTACGAGGACGAGTTGCACGGTACGCCGGGCAGCGAAACGGTCGAGGTCGACGTCGGCGGGCGCGTGCGCAAACAGCTCGACCGTGTCGCGCCGATCTCGGGCAAGAACCTGTACCTGTCGATCGATTCGCGCCTGCAGCGCGCGGCCGAGGAGGCGCTCGGCGGCCGTCTCGGCGCCGCGGTCGCGATCGATCCGCGCAACGGCGAAGTGCTGGCGATGGTCAGCGAGCCCGACTTCGACGGCAACCTGTTCGTCAACGGCATCGGCCAGGCCGACTACACGCAGCTGACCCAGGACCCGCGCAAGCCCCTGCTCAATCGCGCCATCGCCGGCGGTTTCATCCCCGGTTCGACGATCAAGCCTTACGCCGCCGCCGCCGGTCTGGAACTCGGCGTGCGCACGCCTTCCGACACGGTGGTCTCGACCGGCGAATACCACATCCCGGGGCAGGCGCGCGGCTACCGCGACGATTTCCCGGCCGGGCGGGTCGACCTCAAGCTCGCGCTGGCCTGGTCGGTCAACACGTATTTCTACTCGCTCGCCTACGAGATGGGCATCGACCGCTTCAGCGGGTTCCTCGGCAAGTTCGGCTTCGGCGCAAAGACCGGCATCGATGTCGCCGGCGAACTGCCGGGCGTGCTGCCGTCCGCCGAATGGCTGCGCGCGACGCGCAACCAGCCCTGGTATGCCGGTTACACCGTCAACGTCGGCTTTGGCCAGGGCTTCTGGGTGGTCACGCCGATCCAGCTCGCGCATGCGCTCACCGTCATCGCGGCGAAGGGCGCGAACCGGCCGCCGCACGTGCTGCGCGCGACGCAGTCCGGCATGGGCGCGCCGGTGCAACCGGCGCCGCTGCCGATGCCGGGCCCGAGCGTGGGCAAGCGCGCGGACACCTGGAAGGCGATCGAGGAAGGCATGTGGCTCGCGGTGAACGGGCCGCCGCCGAGCACGGTGAGCGGGCTGGGCAAGGACTTCCCCTACGCGATCGCCGGCAAGACCGGCACGGCCGAACGCTACTCGCGCTACGACGAGACCTGGACCTCGATCGCGACCTCGTCGGCCGAGCGCCACCAGGTGCTGTTCGAATGTTTCACCCCGGCCGAGGAGCCGCGCATCGCCGTCGTCGTCGCGCTCGAGGCGGGCAAGAGCGGCGCCTCCGATGCCGCGCCGGTCGCGCGCAAGATCCTCGACGCCTGGCTCAAGTACGACGACGACGCGCCCGCAACTCCCGCGAGGGTGGCGCAACAATGATGCTCGCCTTCGACCAGCTCGGCCCGCGCCTGCGCCTGTTCGCGCGGCGCTGGCTGCGCGCGCCGGCGCTGGACTGGCCGCTCGCGTTCGCGTTGGTCCTGCTCGCCTGCGTCGGCCTCGTCAACCTGTACAGCGCGGGCGGTCCCGACTCGAAGGTCGCGCTCAACCAGGGCGCGCGCTTCGTGCTCGGCGCAATATTGATGGTGCTGCTCGCGCGCGTGTCGCCGCAGAGCCTGCGCAAGTGGACGCCGTGGCTGTATGCGGGCAGCGTGTTCCTGCTGCTCGTCGTCGCCGTGCTCGGCGAAGGCCGCGGCGCGCACCGCTGGCTCGATCTCAAGGTGTTCCGTTTCCAGCCCTCGGAGCTGTCCAAGCTGACCATGCCGATGATGGCGGCCTGGGTGCTGAGCCGCGGCGAGCTGCCGCCGAAGTTCTCCTCGCTCGCGATCGTCGGCGTGCTGATCGCGATCCCGGCCGGACTGATCGCCAAGCAGCCCGATCTCGGCACCGCGCTGCTCGTCGTCGCCAGCGGCATGTTCGTGATCTTCTTGGCGGGCTTGGCTTGGTGGCGCATCGGCCTCGTGCTCGCGGCGGCGGCGGCCGCGGCGCCCGTGGCCTGGCACTTCATGCACGATTACCAGAAGAAGCGCCTGTTCACGTTTCTCGATCCGGCCGCCGACCGCCTCGGCGACGGCTGGCACATCATGCAGAGCGAGATCGCGGTCGGCTCGGGCGGCCTCTGGGGCAAGGGCTGGCAACACGGCACGCAGTCGGCGCTCGAATTCCTGCCCGAGCACACGACCGACTTCGCCTTCGCCGTGTTCTCCGAGGAATGGGGCCTGATCGGCGTCGCCGCGGTGATTCTGCTCTACATCTTCATCGTCGGCCGCGGCCTGATGATCGCGGCGAACGCGCGCGACACCTATTCGCGCCTGCTCGCCGGCTCGATCAGCATGTCGTTCTTCGTCTACGTCATGGTCAACGGCGGCATGGTCGCCGGCATCCTGCCCGTGGTCGGCGTGCCGATGCCGCTGATCAGCTACGGCGGCACCTCGGTTGTGGCGCTTCTTGCCGGCTTCGGCGTGCTGATGTCGATCCACAACCATCGAAAATCCGCGCATTGAATCAAGGCGCGCCTGCGCCTAGGCTAGAGACATGAGCAGAACGATCGTCAGCGCCGAAGCCAAGCAATGGATCCTCAACCGCACGCTCGCCGGCGCGGGCAGCGACCAGGTGATCGCGGAACTCATGGCTGCCGGCTGGCAGCGCAAGGCCGCGAGCGACGCGCTCGCCGTTGTCGTCGCCGAGAACGCGCGCGCGCGCGTCGCGGTCGAGGCGAACGACCAGCCGGCCGAAGGCGTGCCCGAGCCCGATATCGCGAAGATGCCGCTGTCGCTGGACGCGGGCGACCGCGAAGTGAAGGTGCTCGTCGAGATGAAGTCGCCGCGCGTGGTCGTGTTCGGCGGCCTGCTCAGCGCCGAAGAATGCGCCGCGCTGATCGAGGCGGCGAAGCCGCGCATGGCGCGTTCGGAAACGGTCAACCGGCAGACCGGCACCTATCAGGTCGACACCGCGCGCACGAGCCAGGGCATGTTCTTCCAGCGCGCCGAGAGCGAGTTGCACATGCGCATCGAGGAGCGCATCGCGAAGCTGTTGAACTGGCCCGCGGAAAACGGCGAGGGCCTGCAGGTCCTGCACTATCTGCCTGGGGCCGAGTACGAGCCGCACTACGATTATTTCGATCCGGCCGACCCCGGCACGCCGGTGCTGACCCGCCGCGGCGGCCAGCGCGTGGCGAGCCTGATCATGTATCTCAACACGCCGCAGCACGGCGGCGCGACGACGTTCCCCGACGTCGGCCTGTCGGTGCTGCCGCAGCAGGGCAACGCCGTGTTCTTCAGTTACCCGCAACCGCTGCCGTCGACCAAGACCCTGCATGGCGGCGCGCCGGTCGCGGCTGGCGAGAAATGGATCGCAACGAAATGGCTGCGCCAGCGCGTGTTTGCCTAGAACCGGCCTTTGCCGTTGCCTCAGGTGTTTTGGGCGACGTTGCCGACGCGGCATGTTAACCTCGCCGCAATCCGTTCCCCGCATTTTTGTCATCGATGACTTTCCGCGTTTTTTGCTGGTGCGCCTGCCTTGCGCTCGCCTCGTTCGCCGCGCCGGCGCGCGCCTACGATCCGCCGACGCCGGCGCAGGTGGCGGCGGCGCAGAAGCAGTTCGCCGCTGACCTCGCGCGTGACACCGATCTTTCCGAAGCCGACGTGCTCGCCACGCTGGCCAAGGCGCGCTACCAGCAGAGCATCATCGACGCGATCTCGCGCCCGGCCGAGTCGAAGACCTGGCGCGAATACCGGCCGATCTTCCTCACCCCCGCGCGCATCGACGGCGGCGTCGCGTTCTACCGCGCGAACCAGGCGCTGTTCGACCGCGTCGAGAAGGAATTCGGCGTGCCGGCCGCGATCCTCGTCGCGATCATCGGCGTGGAGACGAACTACGGGCGCACGCCGACGCGCTACCGCGTGCTCGACGCGTTGACCACGCTCGGCTTCTACTATCCGCCGCGCGCGGATTTTTTTCGCGGCGAGCTGCGCCAGCTGTTCCTGCTGCACGGATCGAATTTCCCGTATCCGCTCGAGAGCCTGATGGGCTCGTACGCGGGCGCGATGGGCATGGGCCAGTTCATGCCTTCGTCGATCGCGAAGTTCGCGCGCGACGAGGACGGCGACGGCAAGATCGACCTGTGGAATTCGCTGCCCGACATCGTCGCCAGCATCGCCAACTATTTCGTCGGCAACGGCTGGCAGAGCGGCGGCGCGGTCGCGGTGCGCGCCAGGGTAGGCGCGACCGCGCGCGCGGTGACGCCGGAAAACCTCAAGCCGGCGTATCCGCTGCAGCAGCTCGCCGAATGGGGCTACGTGCCGGCGACGAAGCTCGACGCGAGCGGCGATACCCTGGCCACGCTGGTCAGGCTCGAAGGCGAGGACGGCCCCGAAGTCTGGATCACGCTGCAGAATTTCTACGTGATTTCGCGCTACAACCGCAGTCCGCTGTACAGCCTCGCCGTGTACCAGCTCAGCAGCGAAATCGCCGCGCAGATCGGCGCCAAGCCTGCGGCGAAATGAGTGCGCGCGCGGCCGGCCGCCTGCTGCGTGCCGGGGTGGCGGCCGGGTTGTTGCTGATCGCGGCCTGTGGCGGGCACCGGCCAGTGAAACCTTCGTCGCAGGCGCGGCCGCGCGCGGACGACACCTCGCGCCCGCAATCCAGCCGCTACGCGCAGAACGACGATTCCGGGCCCGGCGGCGCGCTGCCCGACGTCAGCCGGATTCCCGAGCCGGTACCGAAGGCCGAACCGCGTTCGGTCTACGGCAACAAGTCGCCCTACGAGGTGCTCGGCAAGAGCTACAGCGTGCTGCCGAACGCGTCGGGCTACGTCGAGCGCGGCATCGCCTCGTGGTACGGCAACAAGTTCCACGGCTACACGACCTCGAACTTCGAGAAGTACGACATGTACGCGTTCAGCGCGGCGCACAAGACCCTGCCGTTGCCGAGCTATGCGCGAGTCACCAACCTCGACAACGGCGCGAGCGTGATCGTGCGCGTCAACGACCGCGGGCCGTTTGCCGAGAACCGCGTCATCGACCTGTCCTACGTGGCCGCGATCAAGCTCGGTATCTGGCAGAAGGGCACCGGTCTGGTCGAGGTGCGCGCGATCGATCCGGAGCACCCCGAGCGCGACCTGGCCGCGCGCGGTCCGGCGCGACCCTCATCGCCGGCGGCAGCCACGGCCACGGCTGCCGGGGCGGGCGCATCGCCGTCGCGCGGCGACGCGCGCATCGCCGCCGCGTCGCCCGAAAAAATCCACAAACCCGCGCTATACCTGCAGGTCGGCGCGTACTCGGACCAGGCCAACGCCGAGCGCGCCGCGGAAACGCTGCGCGGTGCGCGCCTCGGCGCGGTGCGCGTGGTCGAGGGCGCGGCGAACGGCCGTGCGGTGCGGCGCGTGCGCATCGGTCCGCTGCGCGACGCCGACGAGGCCGACGCGCTCGCGCCGAAAGTGCGCGCGCTTGGCCTCGGCGAGCCGCGCGTGGCGATCGACGACTGAATCGCGGGCGTGTTGAACGCGAAGTCGTCGCGTTCAGCCTCGACGTGTAAAATTCGCGAATCGGCGCGGCCCGCGCGGTTTTTGCCCGTCAACCCCGCCCGTGCGGGCAGGACGGCTTCACTGGACATTGGTTGAAAATGAAGAATCTGCAATTCGTACGAAAAGCGGCATTGTGTGGTTTCATCGCCGCGGCGCTGATCGTCGCCGCGCCGGGCGAGGCGAAGACCAAGCGCCGGCACCAGCAGGCGCAGGAGCAGAAGGCCGAGCAGCAGAAGCAGGCCGAACAGAAGCCCGAGGACGCCGCCACGGCGTTGCCCGTGCAGCCGGCCACGCCGATGCCCGGCGCGAACACGCTCAACGTCCCGGTGCCGCCGCAGCCGCAGCTCAACGCGAAGAGCTGGGCGCTGATGGACTACACCAGCGGCCAGGTGCTCGCCGGCGACAACGTCGACATGCGCGTCGAGCCGGCCTCGATCACCAAGGTGATGACTTCCTACGTCGTCGCCGCCCAGCTCGCCGCGGGCAAGGTCAAGATGGACGACGAGGTCTACATCAGCGAAAACGCCTGGCGCGGCGGCGGCGCGAGCACCGACGGCTCTACCAGCTTCCTCAAGCTCAACTCCAAGGTGGCGCTAAAGGATCTGCTCTACGGCATGATCATCCAGTCGGGCAACGACGCGGCGATCGCGCTGGCCGAGCACGTCGCCGGCTCCGAGCAGACCTTCGCCGCGCTGATGAACCAGTACGCGCAGCAACTTGGCATGACCGGCACGCACTACGTGAATCCGACCGGCCTGCCTTCGCCGGACGAGTACACGACCGCGCGCGACATCGCGCTGCTGTCGCGCGCGCTGATCAACAACTATCCCGAGGAATACAAGATCTACGCGATCAAGGAATTCGAGTGGAACGGCATCACCCAGCACAACCGCAATTCGCTGCTGTGGCGCGATTCGACCGTCGACGGGATCAAGACCGGCCACACCAAGGATGCGGGCTTCTGCCTCGCCACCTCGGCCAAGCGCGGCGACCAGCGCCTGATCGCGGTCGTCATGGGCACCGGCAGCGAGAAGGAGCGCGCCGACGCGAACCAGACCGTGCTCAACTACGGCTTCCGTTTCTTCGAGACGCACAAGCTGTTCGATGCGAACAAGGCGCTGGCTACGCCGCAACTGTGGCGCGGCGCGAACGCCAACGCCGCGCTCGGACTCGCCGACGACATGCTGATCACGCTGCCGCGCGGCCGCTACGCCGACATGAAGGCGACGATGGACATGCCCAGCCGCCTGATTGCACCGTACGCCAAGGGCCAGCAGGTCGGCACGCTGCGCGTGAAGCTCGACGACAAGGTGCTCGTCGAACGCCCGCTCGTCGTGCTCGAAGAGCAGCCCGAAGGCGGCTGGTGGCGGCGCTTCGTCGACGGCATCGTGCTCTACTTCAAGAGCGCGCCGACGACGGAAACCGCGCCGGTCGGCACGGCGGCCGTGGGCAATCCGCAGCCGGTGAAGTGATGAAGAAATTCGACCCGCACGAACTCGAGAAGATCCACGCCGAGAATCCCGGCCAGGGTTTCCAGTTTCCAGGCACGTTCGAGATCACCGCGGTCGGCCACGCCAACGCCGGCCTCGAGCAGCGCGTGCCGAAGCTCGTCGGCGATCTCGGCCTCGCGCTGGTGGAAGGCTCCGAACGCGTGCGCCCGTCGAGCAACGGCAACTTCGTCTCGGTCAGCGTCACGTTTGCCTGCCCTTCGCGCGAGATGTACGAGGCCGCGCACGCCGCGCTGCGCGAGGACGCGGCGGTGAAATGGACGCTGTGAATTCCCGGTCCGGCCCGTGTCCGCAGCGCGCGACTCGCGCGGCGCGGTCGATTGATAGTCCGCGGTGCGGCCCCATTTCCGCAGTTCCAGCAGATTGAAGGTTTCATCGTGGCGGTGGTTTGCGAGTCTCCAGTTCCAGCCGGGCGATCTGATCCGCTGATTACCCGTCGTTTCCCGGGCCTGTCGGCGTACGAGCCGGTGTGGCGCGCGATGCAGGCGTTCACCGACGCGCGCGACGCCGACACGCCGGACGAGCTCTGGCTGGTCGAGCACCCGCCCGTGTTCACGCTCGGCCAGGCCGGCAAGTGGGAACACGTGCTGATGCCGGGCGATATTCCGGTCGTGCCGGTCGACCGCGGTGGCCAGGTGACCTACCACGGTCCGGGCCAGATCGTCGCCTATCCGCTGATCGACCTGCGCCGGCTCAAGCTCGGCATCCGCGAGCTGGTCTGCCGCATCGAGCAGGCCATCATCGACACGCTCGCGAACTGGAACATCGAAGCCGTGCGCCGCGAAGGTGCGCCGGGCGTCTACGTCGCCGGCGCCAAGGTCGCCGCGCTCGGCCTGCGCGTGCGCCGCGGCTGCACGTTCCACGGCCTCGCGTTCAACGTGAGCATGGATCTCGAGCCGTTCCATCGCATCAATCCCTGCGGCTACCAGGGCCTGGCCGTGACCCAGCTGGCCGACCTCGGCGGCCCCTCCTCGCTGGCCGACGTCGAGGCCGAGCTCGTCGCCCAGTTGGCCCATCAGCTGGGCCTGAACATACAACCCGCGCCGCCCATGCCATTCGGCGCTGGCGCGGCGGCCACAACCGGTGTTAGCGTGCAGGCATGAATTCCCTCGACAAAACCATTCCCATCGCCCTGGTGGACGGCGCGGCCGTCGCCGCGCCGGTCCGTGCCGGCGACAAGCTGCTCGGCGAAGACAAGACCGCGCGCAACCGCGCCGGCTTCGACCGCACTGCGCCGATGCTGCGCAAACCCGACTGGATCCGTGTGCGCATCCCGCCCGGCAACGCCGTGGCCAGGCTCAAATCGAAATTGCGTGCGAACCGCCTCGTCACCGTGTGCGAGGAGGCGTCCTGCCCGAACATCCACGAATGCTTCGGCAAGGGCACGGCGACGTTCATGATCCTCGGCGAAGTGTGCACGCGGCGCTGCTCGTTCTGCGACGTCGCCCACGGCCGGCCGAAACCGCCCGACGCCGAGGAGCCGCGCCATCTCGCCGAAACGATCCGCGACATGGGCCTGCGCTATGTCGTCGTCACGTCGGTCGACCGCGACGACTTGCGCGACGGCGGCGCCGGCCATTTCGCCGACTGCATCCGCGAGATCCGCGCGCTCAATCCTTCGACCAAGCTCGAGATCCTGACGCCCGACTTCCGCGGCAAGGGCCGCATGGAGCGCGCGCTCGAGGTCTTCGCCGAAGCGCCGCCCGACGTGTTCAACCACAACCTCGAAACCGTGCGCGAGCTGTATCCGAACGTGCGTCCCGGCGCCGACTACGATTGGTCGCTGACCCTGTTGCAGCGTTTCAAGGCGCAGCATCCGGGCGTACCGACCAAGTCCGGCATCATGCTCGGCCTCGGCGAGAGCGAGGCGCAGGTGCACGGCGCGTTGAACGATCTGCGTGCGCATGATGTCGATATGGTGACGATCGGCCAGTACCTGCAGCCGACGCCGCACCACCATCCCGTGCTGCGCTACTGGACCCCGGCCGAATTCGACGCGTTTGCCGAATACGGCCACCGGCTCGGTTTCGAGCACGTCGCCTCGGGGCCGCTGGTGCGCTCGTCGTACCACGCCGACCAGATGGCGCATGCGGCGGGTTTCGTGCAGGAAGTGGCTTAGAAGTATCGTTGGACAAAAGTTTTCGGAGATCGGTGAAATGCTAGTGCGCAATCGCAAGGCCCTTTGGATCGCCCCGACCCTGCTGGCCGTCGCGCTCGCCGCGACGCTGGTGACGGCCAAGCCAACGAGCGACGCGGCGACCGCGATCGCGCTCAAGCCGAGCGCGGACCAGGCCGATGCGGCGCAGATGGCGATGAAGATCCTCACGCGCATGCACTACAAGCCCGAGGCGTTCGACACGAAGATGTCGCAGCAGGTCTTCGACCGCTACCTCGATTCGCTCGACGCCGACCGCCTGTTCTTCACCCAGGCCGACATCGACCGCTTCGCGCCGGCGCGCGACAAGCTCGGCGACGCGATCCGCAACAAGGATCTGTCGGTGCCGTTCGCGATCTTCAATCTGTATGTCGAGCGCATCGGCGAACGCACGGCCTACGCGCGCGCCGAACTGAAGAAGGGCTTCGATTTCACCAAGGACGAAAGCTACCAGTACCAGCGCGAGAAGGCGCCGTGGGCGAAGTCCGACGCCGAGGTCAACGATCTGTGGCGCAAGCGCGTCAAGAACGACTGGCTGCGCCTCAAGCTCGCCGGCAAGGACGAGGCGAAGATCCGCGAGACGCTGGACAAGCGCTACGCGAACTACCTCGACCGCGTGCGCCAGCTCACGGGCGAGGACGCGTTCTCGGTTTTCCTCAACGCCTACGCGATGACGATCGAGCCGCACACGAACTACCTCAGCCCGCGCCAGGCGGAGAATTTCGAGATCGCGATGAAGCTTTCGCTCGAGGGCATCGGCGCGGTGCTGCAGCGCGAGGACGACTACACCGCGATCCGCGAGGTCGTGCCGGGCGGTCCGGCCTCGCTGTCGGGCAAGGTCAAGGTCGGCGACCGCATCGTCGGCGTCGGCCAGGGCGAACATGGGCCGATTGTCGACGTGATCGGCTGGCGCCTCGACGACGTAGTGGAAAAAATCCGCGGCACCAAGGACACCACCGTGCGCCTCGAGATCCTGCCCGCCGACGCCGGCCCCGACGGCAAACACGTGACGATCGCGCTCGTGCGCAAGAAGGTCGCGGTCGAGGAACAGGCGGCGAAGAGTTCGATCATCGAAACGAAGGACGGCGAGGTCAGCCACAAGATCGGCGTGATTTCGCTGCCGACCTTCTACCAGGATTTCGAAGCGCGCCGCCGCGGCGACGCGAACTACAAGAGCGCCACGCGCGACGTCGCCCGGTTGATCGCCGAGCTGAAGAAGCAGAAGGTCGAAGGCGTGTTGATCGACCTGCGCAACAACGGCGGCGGTTCACTCGACGAGGCGACCACGCTCACCGGCCTGTTCATCGACAAGGGCCCGGTCGTGCAGGTGCGCAGCGCGAACGGCCGCATCGACGAGCACGAGGATCGCAGCGGCGGCATGGCCTGGAGCGGCCCGTTCGCGGTGCTCGTCAATCGCAACTCGGCCTCGGCGTCGGAAATCTTCGCCGCCGCGATCCAGGATTACGGCCGCGGCCTGATCCTCGGCGAGCCGACGTTCGGCAAGGGCACGGTGCAGAACCTGCTCGATCTCGACCAGATGTACGGCAACGAGAAGCCGACCTACGGCGAACTCAAGATGACGATCCAGCAGTTCTTCCGCGTCAACGGCGGCTCGACCCAGTTGCGCGGCGTCACCCCCGACATCCAGTTTCCGGTCACCGGCGACTTCGCCCAGAACGGCGAACAGTCTTACGACAATGCGCTGCCGTGGACCTCGATTCCCGCCGCAGACTACAATCCGACCGGCGATCTGAAGGCGCTCGCGCCCATGCTCATCGCGCGCCACGACCGGCGCGCCGCGGCCGAGAAGGACTGGCTCGCCTACCAGGCCGACGTGGCCGACGTGCGCAAGCTGCGCGAGGACAAGACCATCTCGCTCAACGAAGCGGTGCGGCGCAAGGAGCGCGACGAGCAGGAAGCGAAGCGCCGCGAGCGGCATCCGGAGCAGTTCGCCGATACGACGGAGCCGGGCGGGAAATCGGGTGTCGCATCTGGCGCGAATGCCGGGGACCGCAAAGCAGCCGATCCGGATGCGGTGAATCAGGTCGCGACGATAGCCGCAGCGAAAGCGGCCAAGCGCGGCAACGACAATCCGAACCAGGACGACGGCCTGCAGGCCGACGAGCGCAGCCTCAAATCCGATCTCGACGAGGAGAAGCGGCGCAAGGCCTTGAAGGACGTCGTCCTCGACGAGGCCTCGCACATCGTCGCCGACGAAGTCAACCTGCTGCGCGCCGACACCAAACTCGCCGCGCAGGTGTTGCCGCGCGGCGCGACGATCGCGAAGGACGTGGTCAACTGATGGGGACAGTTCTGCTCGTCATTCCGACGGAAGCCGCACTGCGAAGCAGGACGCCGAAGCGGACATTCGCGGAGCGAATGGCACGAAGGGCATGCCGCAGGAGCGGGACGTAATCCAGACTGCATGGATGCCATAGTTGTGCGTGCAGTCGGTTGTTGAAGTCGCGTCCCTTCGCCTTTCCGCGCGCGTCCAGCGCGCGGGTTACTTTTTCTTCAGCAGCGAAGAAAAAGTAACCAAAAAGACGCCGCCCCGGATGCCGCGCTCGCCGCTGCGCGGCGAGTTCGCGAGGTCATGCCGGGGTTCGTTGAACGCACATCCCTGTACGTGCAACGAA
>JAFEFQ010000035.1 GCA_018240505.1 Pseudomonadota bacterium | reverse complement strand
GGAAATCGCGCCGACGGTGAGGCCCGATGCGCGCGGATCGAACGAGATCTGTTGACCGGCGACGGCCTCGAGCGCTTCCGCGGCCGACAGCCGGCCGTTCGCCAGGCCCTCGCTGCTGGCGATGCGCACGCGGCCTTCGGCGACCGCGATCGTCACGCGCTCGCCCGTGCGGCGCACGTCGAACGCGGTGCCGACCGCGCGGATCGAGACCTCGCCGGCATTGACGACGAACGGCCGCGAAGCATCGTGCGCGACCTGGAAATAGGCTTCGCCCGCGTTCAAGGCGACATCACGGCGGTCCCTGGCGAAGTGCGTGGCGAGCCGCGTTGCGCCGCCGAGCGCGACCTGCGAGCCGTCCGACAGCGTGATGCTGCGATCCACCGCGACTGCGGTTGCGTAGTTTTCGACTTCGACCGCGGGCGTGCGATGGCGCTGCCACAGTACGGCGCCGCCGGCGGCGATTGCGATCAGCAGCGAAGCGGCGATCGCGAAAACGCGGACGCGCGTTGCGCGCGAGGGCGCCGGCGCGAATTCGCGCACCAGCGCAAGCTTCGCCGCATCATCGAGCGCACCGAGTTGCGCGCCGAGTTCGCTGACGCGCGCGAACGCATCGATGCGATCCGCATCGCCGCCGCTCCATTCCAGCCACTGTTCCTCGTCGCGCGCGCTGCGGCGCGGATCGCGCAGCCGTGTCCACCAGTCGGCGGCGGTCTGCAGCGTCGCGTCGGTGTTCGGCTTGGGGCGGTTCTTGTCCATGTCAGGTTTTCTCCTGTGCGTCGAGGCGCGCGCGGCAATGCGCCATCGCGCGCGCCACGTGGTAGCGCACCATGCGCTCGCTGAGCTTCAGCGTGCGCGCGATCGCGTCGAAACCGCGGCCTTCGATCGCATGCATGACGAAGGCCGCGCTGGTCTTGCGCGGCAGTTCGCGCAGCGCCTCGCGCACGAGGCGCAGCTGGTCGACCGCGAGCGCGCGGCGTTCCGGCACGGGCGTGTCGAGCCATTCCTCGAACAACTCGTCTTCCGCCGCGTCCGCGCGCACGCTGCGCGCGCGCAGGCGGTCGACGGCGAGATTGGAGGCGATGCGGAACAGGTAGGCGCGCAGAAAGCCGACTTGTTCGGGATGTTCGAGGCGCAGCAGGCGCACATAGGCTTCCTGCGCGACCTCCTGCGCTTCCGCCGTCGAATCGAGCCGGCTGGACAGAAACGCGATCAGCGCGCGGTTGTGCTCGCGGAACAGGCTGGCGACCTGCGCCGCATGCGCTTCGCCGCCGCCGCTGCCCTCGCGTCCGCGTTCGGATTCGTGCTGGAAATTGGCCGCGTTCAAGCTCGGTTCGCCGTGTCCTGTCTGTACCGAGACGATTATCCGCGATCGGATTGAAACGCGCTGGCATTTCAAAAAAAAGCGCCATACCCGTCACGGCGGTTCCTTGCCAATTGAGGATCTCGACCGCATGCGCCTGCACGCCATTGCCGCCTTTTCCCTGATCGTCTGCGCTTCGTTCGCACACGCCGCCGATGGTGGCGCCGCCAAGGCGCAAAACTATCGCGACAGGAATTTCGACTACTTCGTCAGCGGCGACCCGTCGCAGCCACGTGCGGCGCACACCGAATTCGGCCTCGCCCTGATGGGCGGCGGCGGCAAGCTCGATTCGGCCTACCGCTTCATCGCGCAGCACGCGGGCGGCGGCCACATCGTGATCCTGCGCGCGGTCAGCGACGACAGTTTCGATCCCGGCGACGGCAACTATGGCGAGTCGTTCGCGAAGGAGTGGGGTCCGGTGGTCTCGGCCGAGACGATCGTGTTCCACAATCGCGAGGCCTCGTCCGACCCGCGCGTGATCGCCGCGCTGAAGAACGCCGATGGCATCTTCCTCGCCGGCGGCGACCAGTCGAACTACATCAGGTACTGGAAGGGCACGCCCGTGCAGGAATTGCTCGATGCGCACGTCGCCGCGAACCGCCCGATCGGCGGCTCGAGCGCGGGCCTGGCCATCCTCGGCCGCTACAGCTACGGCGCGCTCGACGGCGGCAGCATGGAATCGAAGGTCGCGCTCGCCAATCCCTTTGACAAGGGCGTGACGCTGGAAAGCGACTTTCTGCACTATCGCCATCTCGAAGACGTCATCACCGACACGCATTTCTCGCAACGCCATCGCCTCGGCCGGCTGATCGCCTTCCTTGCGCGACTCGTTGCGCCGGCTGCGGGTCGTGGCGCAGGAAAAATGTTCGGCATCGGCGTCGACGAAAAGACCGCGCTGCTGATCGGCGCCGACGGCATCGGCCGCCTCGCCGCGGGTTCCGCCGGCAGCGCGTGGATCGTGATGCCGCGGCACCCCGCGTCGAACCTGGTTGCCGGCAAGCCGCTGTCGATGGCCGATATCCGCCTCGTGCAACTCGGCGCTGCAAGCAGCTTCGACCTGAAGACCCGCGGCGTGAGCAAGCCCGCCGCCGAGACGACGATCACGATCAGGGACGGCAAGCTCGTCGGCGATTCGATCGCCGCGGCGATCCTGACCCGCGACAAGCCCCTGCCCGGAGAAGACTGAGCGTCTGGACGTCCAAACGCCCTGGCCGGGCGGACTGTTGCGGCGCACAAATTCATGGCAAAGTACCGCTGATGGCAACGCTCAGCGAGTACCCACCGGTGGCCGTGAACAAGCGACGCGAAATCGATTTCCTGCCGACCGACGGGCCGCTGCGCGAGGACGTGCGCCGGCTCGGTGCGATGGTCGGCGACATGCTGGCCGAGCAGCTCGGGCATGCGTTCTTCGCCAAGGTCGAGGCGATCCGCACGACGGCGATCCGGCTGCGCAGCGCGGGTGAATCGCCTGCGGCGCTCGCCGCGGAAGTGTCGGGACTCGCGCCGCAGCTTGCCGCGCAGTTGACGCGCGCGTTCGCGACGTATTTCCAGGTCGTCAACATTGCCGAGCGCGTGCACCGCATCCGCCGCCGGCGCGACTACGAGCGCTCGGGTTCGACTGCCCAGCCCGACAGCCTCAAGGACGTGCTGCAGCGATTGAAGGCGGCGGGCGTGGGCATGGAGGAAATTTCCGCGTGGCTGACCAGGCTCGACATCGAGCCGGTGTTCACCGCGCATCCGACCGAGGCGGTGCGCCGCACGCTGCTCGAAAAGGAGTCGGTGATCTTCCGCTGCCTGATCGACGACCTCGATGCGCAGCGCACGCCGCACGAACGCGAGGTCGATCTCGCGCGCCTGCGCATGGCGCTGACCGCGGGCTGGCAGACGGCCGATGCCTCGCACGCGCGCCCGCGCGTGCAGGACGAGTTCGAGCATGTCGGCTTCTATCTCGGCGGCCCGATCTACCGCGTCGTGCCGGTGTTCTACGAAGTGCTCGAGTCGGCGCTCAACGAGGTCTACGGCGAAAGCCCGCCGCTGCCGACGATGCTGCGCTTCGGTTCGTGGGTCGGCGGCGACATGGACGGCAACCCGAACGTCAACGCCGACACGATCGCGGCGACGCTGCGGGCGCAGCGCGAGCTGGCGCTGCGCCGCTACGACGCCGAGATCGTCGAACTCGCGCGCGAGCTGAGCCAGACGCTCGGCCATACGCAATTCGATGCGGCCGTGTTCGCGCGCATCGAGCACTATCGCGCGCAGTTGCCGGCGATCGCGAACGCGATCAATCCGCGCTATGCCGACATGCCGTACCGCGTCCTGCTCGCGTTCGTGCGCGCGCGCCTGCAGGCGACGGCGGACGAGAAGGAGGCGGCTTACGGCGCGGCTGCGGAGCTGCTCGCCGACGTGCAACTCATCGCCGACAGCCTGCGCATGAACAAGGGCCGCAACGCGGGCTGGTTCTCGGTGCGGCGCCTGCTCTGGCGCGTGCGCACGTTCGGCTTCCACCTCGCACGGCTCGACGTGCGCCAGGATTCGCGCGTGCACGCCGCGGCGCTGGCGGCCGCGCTCGGCGACGAACAATGGGAAACGCGCACTGCCGATGCACAAGCCGCGGTTCTCGAAAGTCACGCGCGCGGCGATGCCGAGCTGCCCGAGCCTTCCGATGAAAAAGGCGCAATGCTCGACGCCGTGTTCGACCAGCTCGCCTATGCGCGCGACGCCTACGGCGCCGGCGCGATCGGCCTCTACATCATCAGCATGGCGCGCAGCGCGGCAGACGTGCTCGCCGTGCTCGCGCTCGCGCGCAGGGCACAATTCGTCGACGAGAACGGCAACGTCCCGCTCGACATCGCGCCGCTGTTCGAGACGGTCGACGACCTGCAGCATGCGCCGCAGACGTTGGCGGCGCTGTTCGCCGATCCGGTCTACCGCGCCCATCTCGCGGCGCGCGACGATCGCCAGACCGTCATGCTCGGCTATTCGGACTCGTCGAAGGACGGCGGCATCGTCGCCTCGCGCTGGGCGCTGCAGGACGCACAAGTCGAGCTGCTCAAGATCGCGCAGGGCGCGGGCGTTTCGATCGCGTTCTTCCACGGCCGCGGCGGTTCGGTCAGTCGCGGCGGCGGCAAGACCACGCGCGCGGTGATCGCCTCGCCGCGCGGCTCGATCGCCGGACGCCTGCGCGTGACCGAGCAGGGCGAGGTGATCCATCGCAAGTTCGGCATCCGCGCGCTCGCGCTGCGCAACCTCGAGCAGACCGTCGGCGCCGTGCTCGAGGCGTCGCTGCGGCCGCGCCCGCCCGAACCGCGCGAGGCGGCGTGGCGCAGCGCGGTCGACGTCGCCGCGCGCCATGGTGCCGCGGCCTATCGCGCGCTCGTGCGCGCCGAGGGCTTCGTGGACTATTTCCGCGAGGCCACGCCGATCGACGTGATCGAACGCATGACGCTGGGCTCGCGCCCGTCGCGGCGCGGCTCGGGCTCGATCGACAATCTGCGCGCGATCCCGTGGGTGTTCGCGTGGACGCAGAACCGCTGCGGCCTGACCGGCTGGTACGGCGTCGGCACGGCGCTGGAAAGAACTGCGGCCGAGGTCGGCGAGGACGTGCTGCGCGAGATGGCGCAGCGTTGGCCGTTCTTCCGCACCATGCTCGACGACGTCGAGATGGTGATGGCCAAATCCGATCTCGAAATCGCCGCCGCATTCTCGCGTCTTGCCGGTCCCCTGCACGAAAAATTCTTCGCGCAGATCGAAGCCGAGTTCGCGCGCGCGGAGGCGTGGATCCTGCGCCTCAAGGACACCGACCGCGTGCTCGCCGACGACCCGCGCCTGGCGCTGTCGATCCGCCTGCGCAACCCGTACCTCGACCCGATGAACCTGATCCAGGTCGATCTCGTCTCGCGCTGGCGCGCGGCGGGGCGCGAGGACGAAGCGCTGTTCGCCGCGCTCGTGGCGACGGTCAACGGCATCGCGCAGGGCATGCAGAACACGGGTTGATGCGCGTCGCAGCCGGCGGTGCGGCACGATCTCCCGGATACGGCCCATTTCCCTGTATCCTCGCCTGCAACCAAAATCGGACCACGCGCATCCAACCCGACATGCGCGATGGCCGGCCCTTGAATGCGAAATTGATGCGTACCGTACTCGTCATCGACGACAATCCCGCGATCGTCACCGCGCTCGATGTGCTGTTGAGCCTGCGCGACATCCGCACGCTGCACGCCGCGTCGCCCGAGGAAGGCCTGGCCGTGCTCGCGCGCGAGCGCGTCGATCTCGTGCTGCAGGACATGAATTTCCGCGCCGACACGACCTCGGGCGAGGAGGGCGTTGCGCTGTTCCGCGCGATCCGCGAGCGCGAGCCCGATCTGCCGGTGATCCTGCTGACCGCGTGGACGCACCTGGAAACCGCGGTCGAGCTGATCAAGGCCGGCGCGGCCGACTACCTGGCCAAGCCCTGGGACGACCACAAGCTCGTCGCCGCGGTCGAAAACCTGCTCGAGCTGTCGGAGAACGCGCGCGAGGTCTCGCGCCTGCACGGCGAGCGCCGCGCGCATCGCAGTGCGCTGCGCGAGCGCTTCGACCTGCGCGGCACCGTGTTCGCCTCGCACGCGATGGAGCGCCTGATCGAGCTGGCCTGCCGCGTCGCGCGCGCCGATGCGCCCGTGCTGATCACCGGTCCGAACGGCGCGGGCAAGGAGCGCATCGCCGAGATCGTGCACTACAACTCGGCGGTGAAGGCAGGCCCGTTCGTCATGGTCAATTGCGGCGCGCTGCCGCAGGACCTGATCGAGGCCGAGCTGTTCGGCGCCGAGGCCGGCGCCTACACCGGCGCGAACAAGGCGCGCGAGGGCCGCTTCGAGGCGGCCGACGGCGGCACGCTGCTGCTCGACGAGATCGGCAACCTGCCGCTGCCGGGGCAGATGAAGTTGCTGCGCATCCTCGAGACCGGCAAGTTCGAGCGCCTCGGTTCGAGCAAGACGCGCGAGGTCAAGGTGCGCGTGGTCAGCGCGACCAACGCCGACCTGCCGGCGATGATCCGCGCGGGTACGTTCCGCGAGGACCTGTACTACCGCCTCAACGTGATCGAGCTCGCGCTGCCGCCGCTGGCATCACGGCCCGACGACATCCTGCCGTTGGCCGAGGCGTTTGCCGGCAGAGAGGTGAAGCTGAGCCCCGACGCCCGCGCCGCGCTGGTCGCACACACCTGGCCGGGCAACGTGCGCGAACTGAAGAACGCGATCCAGCGCGCGAGCCTGTTCTGTCGCGACGGCGTGATCGTGCCGGAGGATCTCGGCCTCGCCGCGCGCGCACCGGCGCCGGTGCGCGCGAACAGCGACGTCGAGCCCGACCGCGCCGCGATCGAGGACGCGCTCGCGCGCGCGAAAGGCGTGATCAGCCAGGCTGCCGCAGAACTCGGCCTTTCGCGCCAGGCGCTGTACCGGCGCATGGAAAAGATGGGCATCGCGAATTAGCGGCGCGCGCTAGGGCTTCGCCGTGGCCGCGGTTTCATTGCCGTAGGTCTTCGCGAAGTAGTCGGCCAGCGTGGCGATCTCGTCGTCGGCGATCGGCGCGCCGTAGACCTTCTTCATCTTCACCACCTCGGCCTCCCAGGTCTTGCGCGGCCAGTTCGGCGGCTGCATCGCGGCGTAGTCGGCGGAATGACAGACCAGGCAGCGCGCGTTGACGAGTGGCAGATTCGGACCGGGCTTGTAGCTCGGCGCGGATTCCTTCGGCAAGTCGATCTTGAGCGGCGCGGCGGCCGCGAGCACGGCGGCGGCGAGTCCGGCGACGGCGATGAGGCAGCGGCAGGGAGTCGGCATGATCGTCTCCTCAGGCGGCGGCGACGCGCGTGGTCTCGACCATGTTGCGCATGTAGCCGGGCGGATTCCACAGCGGCGCGAGCGGCTGCGACTGGCCGATGCGGTTGAGCGCGCGCACCTGCAGTGCGTGCGCGCCGGGCGCGAGCGTGGTCTCGATCGACCATGCGCGGAACGAATATTTGCCGAGATCCTCGCCTAGCCTGGCCGCGCGCCAGTTCGCGCCGCCGTCGTCGGAGAACAGCACCTCGCGGATGCCGTAGCCGCCGTCGAAGGCGATGCCGCGCACGGTTTGCGCCTGGTTCGCGTTCACTTGCGCGCCGTCGCCGAGGTTCGTGATGAACGAGCGCACGTCGAAGCGGCCGATCGGCACGGTCTTGCCTGCGGGCGCGCCCGGCTCGACGCAGGCGCAGGCGTTGGCCGGAATGCGGTAGGCCGATTTCATCCAGAATCCATCGAACGTTTCGTCGAGCACCGTGATCTCGGACAGGTGCTTGACCCAGTAGGTGCCGTAGTGGCCAGGCACGATCAGGCGCACCGGGTAGCCGTTGAGCATCGGCAGGTCGGCGCCGTTCATCGCGTAGGCGAGCATGACCTCGCCGTCGAGCGCGTGGTCGAGATCGAGCGCCTTGACGAAGTCCGGCGTGGTCGGCAGCACGGGCGTGTCGAGGCCGTTGAAGCTGACCTGTTTCGCGCCGGCCTGCACGCCGGCTTTTTCGAGCACGGCCTTGAGCGGCACGCCTTTCCAGCGCGCATTGCCCATCGCGCCGTTGGCGAGCTGGCCGCCCGGCACGCGCGGTTCGGAGAAGCCGCGGCTGTTGCCCGAGCACTGGTTGACCGCGACGTACTCGATAGCCTCGAACTGCTTTTTCAAATCGTCGACGCTGAGCGACAGCGGCGTGGCGACCTTGCCCTGCACCGCGAAGCGGTACGTGGCCGGGTCGATCCGGGTCGGAATGCCGGCGAGGTGATAGCGCACGAAGAACGCATCGTTCGGCGTGATGATGTTCTCGTCGAACACCGCGAACGGTGTTTCCAGCTGCGGCGGTCGCGCGGTCAGGCGCAGCAGCGGCCGCTTCTGCGGGTACTTCACGAGCGCGCGTTCGCCGTTGCCGAACGGCAGGTTGACGACGCTGTCGGCGGCGAGCGCGGCGAGCGGCGTGGCGCCGAGCATGCCGCCGAGGCCCGCCGCGCCGGCCTGGCGCAGGAAGTGTCGGCGTGGCGCACTGGGCAAATCACTGCGAGACCGATGGCGCATGGCGAAGTCTCCCGGGCAATGAATATGGCGGCCGTTTGCGCGGTCCGCGCGATGGCCGCGCAGCGCAGCATAGTACAAGTCACCGCCATTGCATTTTGCACCGCATCGTCGTCATCGAGCGGCTGCGATTCCCGCCGGGTGCCTTGTTCGGTTAGCCTTGCCGCATGCGCTTCTTTTCGCTCGAAGGCAAACTCGCCGCACTGCTCGTCGCGGTGCTGGTCGGCGGCTGCGCGTCGACCGCGCTGTTGGCGCTGTGGCTGCCGCCGTGGTTCGCCGCAGCCGCGGTGTTCGGCGCACTCGTGATTCCCGCTTCGATACTGGCGCATTCCGTGGCGAAGCCGGCGCAAAGCCTGATGCGCGCGCTTACCGGCGGCGTCGCGCGCTACCGCGACGGCGATTTCTCGACCTCGCTGGTCGAGGCGCGGCGCGACGAGTTCGGCGAGCTGATCGCCGCGCACAACGAACTCGGCCGCGTGCTGCGCGAGCAACGACAGAACCTGATCGAGCGCGAGCTGCTGCTCGACACGATGGTGCAGAACTCGCCGACCGCGCTGCTGCTGATCGACGCCTCGCAGTTCGTCGTCTACGCCAACCTCGCCGCGCGCGCGCTGCTCAACGACGGCCGCGCGATGAACGGCATGGCGTTCGCCGAACTCGTCGACGGTTGCCCGCAAGCGTTGCGCGTCGCGCTGCTTGGCCACCAGGACGGGTTGTTCAGCGTCGACATCGACGGCGAGACCGAGGCGTTCCATCTCGCCCAGAAGAACTTCCGCCTGCACGGCCGCGAGCACCGCATGCTGCTGATCAAGCGCCTGACGCGCGAACTGTCGCGCCAGGAGGTGCAGACCTGGAAGAAGGTCATCCGCGTGATCAGCCACGAGCTCAACAACTCGCTCGCGCCGATTTCCTCGCTGGCGCATTCCGGTCGCGAGCTGGCGAAGCGCGGCGCGACGGAAAAGCTCGCGCCCGTGTTCGACACGATCGAAGGCCGCGCGCGACACCTGCACGGCTTTATCGCCGGCTATGCGGAATTCGCCAAGCTGCCGCAACCGCGCATCGAGAATGTGCCATGGGCGGAATTTCTCGCCGGCTTCGCGCAGCAATACCCGTTCCGCCTTGTTGGCCGGATGCCGGAGCGGCCCGGCGCGTTCGATCGCGCGCAGGTCGAACAGGTGCTGATCAACCTGCTCAAGAATGCGCACGAAGCCGGCGGTCCCGGCGAGGACGTCGAACTCGCGCTGGCCGAGCGTGGCAACGAGGTGCGCATCGAGGTACGCGACCGCGGCAGCGGCATGAACGAGACCGTGCTCGCGAGCGCGTTGCTGCCGTTCTACTCGACCAAGCGCAGCGGCACCGGGCTCGGCCTCGCGCTCGCGCGCGAGATCGTCGAGGCGCACGGCGGCCGCATCGCGCTCGCCAACCGCGACGGCGGCGGGCTCGCGGTGACGCTGACGCTGCCGCAATCGTGCGAATGACTTGTGTTTCGCACGCGCTCCGTCGGGCCGCAAGCAACGGGCGCAGTGCAAGTCATCGCTTGCGTGCCCCAGGCTTGCATGTCATCGCACCCGCGACGACAAGCGCCGTCAACAGCATGAGGGCGAGGCGATCGAGCAGCGGCGCCGGCACTGCGGCAGCGGCCTGCGCCGTACCGTCCAGCACCCAGACTTCCGTCAGCATGTTCGTCGTCGTTGTCGTGTCCGCCTGATTGATCGTGTAGGTCGTCGCCACGTTGGTGTTGGTATTGACCTCGCCGGCGACGACGGTGAACTGCGTGCCGCTGCCGGTGGCGCAGGTCGGTCGTGTCGCAGATGGCAGTGACACGATGCCGGCGCAGACGGTGCGCTGGCCGATCGTCGTGCTGCCGGGGCCGACGACGACTTCGGCGGTTGTCAAGGTCGTTGGCGCTCCGGCGAGCGAATAGAGCGGGGCGGTCGTGCTTGACGTAGCGGTCGAGGACGATAGCCGATTCGGCGTGCCGATCGCCACGCCCGCCCCGCCTGCCGCCGCGATGGCGACCTGCGCGGCGGCAACGCCGGCCTGCGCAATTGGGTCCGCGAAGGGAACCGCGAACGTCTGGTTGTAAACCGTGCCGCCGTTCAAACGGCCGAGAATCTGCGTGGAGTAGACCGGCACCGTGTTCGTCGTCGTGGTCGGCGCGTTGAAGACGACGGACTCGCTGGTCGAGGTTGTGCTCGTAAAGCCTTGCGTGCCGCCGTTGGCGAACGAGACGGTGATCGTGCAGCCGCCGGCCAGGGTCGGCGTCGTGAAGACCGCGGCGGCCAGCGTGCCGCCGCAACTGCTGTCCACGCTGGCGGTGTAGTTGGCTTCCGGCGTGATCGTGACCGATGCGGTGCCGTTGTAGGCGACCGATTGCGTTGCCGGCGCGACCGTGCCGTGGCCGTCGGGCGCAAGGGCGAACACGGTGACGTTCGGCGGCGTCGCGCAGTTCTTGTACCAGGGCGTCATGCCGGTCGCTGCGTCCCAGGTACTGTTCGCGGTTGCGCTCAACTGGTTGGGGCAGAGGTAGCTGGTGGCGCCGCCGGTCCCCAGCACGTTCGGACTCGGCGCGGACGGCATCGCGCCGCTGAGGAAATTGCTGCTGATGTTGATCGACGCGAGCTTGCCCAGCCCGGTCAGCGCGGGCACGCTTCCGGTCAACCGGTTGTTGCCGACGCCGAAAGCGCGCAAGTTGGTCAAGCCGGTCAGCGCCGGAATCGCGCCGGTGAGCTGGTTCTGCGCGGCGCCGAAGTCGGTCAGGTTGGTCAACCCGGCGAGCGCGGGCAGGCTGCCGGTCAGCCGGTTTCCGGTGACGTCGAAAGTCTGCAACGTGGCGATGCCCGTCAGCGCCGGGATGGAACCTGTCAGGCGATTGAACGTGGCGCTGAAGACCTGCAACGCAGGCAGCCCGCTCAGTGCCGGCAACGGGCCGCTCAGCTGATTGCTGCCGACGACGAAGGTTTGCAGGCTCGACAGTGCGCTCAGCGAAGGAATGTCCCCGCTCAATTGGTTGGCGTTGGCCGCGAAATAGCTGAGCTTGGGCAACGCGGTCAACGGTGGGATGGCACCGCTCAATTGGTTGCTGGCGAGATTGAATCGTTCGAGGCTGGGCAGTCCGCTGATGGTGGGAATCACGCCGCTGAGCTGGTTCGACGCGGCCTCGAATGCCTTGAGCGAATTCAAGCCGGCGAGGCTCGGGAGCGAACCGGTCAGCTTGTTGCCGTTGACCTCGAAGTAGACGAGATCGGCAAGGCCGGTCAGCGCGGGGATCGCGCCGCTCAACTGATTGTTCGCGGCC
The DNA here is from genome assembly GCA_018240505.1 of Pseudomonadota bacterium. GTDB lineage: Bacteria > Pseudomonadota > Gammaproteobacteria > Xanthomonadales > Rhodanobacteraceae > Rudaea. The sequence continues at coordinate 983 of JAFEFQ010000035.1, read as the reverse complement.
TCGAAATCGGCGAGGGCGGAAAGCCCGGCGAGCGTGGGCAGGTTGCCGCTCAACTGATTGACGTTGACGTTGAATGTCTGCAATTGCGTCAGCCCGGCGAGCGCGGGGATGCTGCCCGTCAATTGATTGCCGCCGACGTTGAACGATTGCAACTGCGTCGATCCGCCAAGCGTGGGGATGCTGCCCGTCAGCATGTTGTTGGCGGCGTGGAAATCGACCAGATTGGCCAGGCCGCCGAAGTCGGGCAGCGGACCACTGAGCCGGAAACCGTTGTAGATGGCATTGCCGACGCGGAACCGGGCCAGGTTGGACAGGCCCGTCAACGCGGGCAGGTTGCCCGTGAGCTTGTTGTTCTCGACGCGGAATTCGAACAGGTTCGTCAACCCGCCCAGGTTCGGGATCGAGCCGGTGAATTGATTGTTGTAGGCCAGGAATTTTTGCAGTTGGGTCAGGCCGGTCAAATCGGGCAGGCTGCCACCGAGCTGATTGAGGTCCACGGCGAAAATCGCGAGTTGGCTCAGCGCACCGATGTCCGGCAAGGTGCCGGTCAGCTGGTTGCTTTGCAGATCGATCACGTACACATGCGTCGCGCCGGGATCGCAGGTGATGCCGTGCCAGCTGCATTCCGTGCCCGCCGCGCCGTTCCAGCCGGCATTGTTTGTCCAGCTCGCACCGTTGGCCTGAGTGTAGAGATCGAGCAGCACCTGGCGCTCGGCAGCGGGGATTGCCGCGAACAGCCTCTGACCGGGCGCGAAAAAGGCGAGAAAGGCCAGCAAGATGGCGAGCAGCGGACGCTGCCACTTGCGGCACTTTCGCGGATAGACGGCATTCATCGTTTTCCCCTGCGATCGTTGGGTAGAAAATGGTTCGCAGAGGGACACGAGAAACCGCGTGTGAAAACGACACGAGCTTCCACGGGAGTTTTTGGCGGCGACGCCGAGGCGCTGCGCCGGCTGTTCGCGCGCGTCTACGACGAACTCAAG
>JAFEFQ010000034.1 GCA_018240505.1 Pseudomonadota bacterium | reverse complement strand
TCGCTGACGATGCCGGCGTTGTGTCCACCCGAAGTCAGCACGAAGGTGATCTCGGCGACCGTTTCGTAGTGCAGCTTGTATACCGAGCGCCACGGCGCAACGTGGTCGGTCACGGTGCCGACGCAGAACACCGGCAGGCGGATGTCGCTCAGCGCGACCGGCTTGCCGTTGACCGGATAGCGTCCTTCGGAGAGGTCGTCGTCGAGGAACAGGCGGCGCAGGTATTGCGAATGCATGCGCGCCGGCATGCGCGTCGCGTCCGCGTTCCACGCCATCAGGTCGTTCATCGGCTCGCGCTCGCCCATGAGGTAGTTGCCGACGAGGCGCGACCAGAGCAGGTCGTAGGAACGCAGCATCTGGAATGCGCCGGCCATCTGCTGCGCGGTGAGGTAGCCGGTCTGCGCCATCTGGTCCTCGAGCATGCTGATCTGGCTGTCGTCGATGAACAGCGCGAGTTCGCCGGGCTCGCTGAAATCGGTCTGCGCGGCGAACAGGCTCAGCGAGGCGAGGCGGTCGTCGCCGTCGCGCGCCATCGCCGCGGCGCCGATCGACAGCAGCGTGCCGCCGAGGCAATAGCCGGTGGCGTGGATCTTGCGTTTCGGCACGATCGCGGATATCGCATCGAGCGCCGCCATCAGGCCGAGATCGAGATAGTCCTGCATGCCGAGGTCGCGTTCGGCCGTGCCGGGGTTCTTCCACGAGATGCAGAACACCGTGTGGCCCTGGTCGACGAGGTATTTGATCAGCGAGTTGTGCGGCGACAGGTCGAGGATGTAGTACTTCATGATCCACGCCGGCACGATCAGGATCGGCTCCGGGCGCACCTTCGCCGTGGTCGGCGAATACTGGATCAGCTCGATCAGGCGATTGCGCAGCACGACCTTGCCCGGGGTCACGGCGACATCGCGGCCGGGGACGAAATTCTCCGCGCCGGCCGGGTCCTGCTTGGACAGCGTGCGTTGCACGTCGTCGACCCAGTTCATGGCGCCGCGCACGAGGTTGGCACCGCCCTGGCGGAACGTGCGCTCGAGCACCAGCGGATTGGTGGCGAGGAAGTTGCCCGGGGAAAACATGTCGAGCCATTGGCGCGCGGCGAAGCTGACGACGTTCTCGTGGTGCCCGGACACGCCGCGGACGTCATGCGTCGCCGCGGCCCACCAGCGTTCGGTCAGCAGGAAAGCCTGCTGCAACGGAGCGAACGGCCAGCGCTGCCATTCGTCCTCGTTGAAACGGCGATCGCGTTCGGCCGGCTCGACGCAGGGATGCCCGCCAGGGCCGTTGGCCGCGCAGGAGTCGCGCAAATAGTGGTTCCATTCGCTCGCTCCGCTGCGGGCGAGATCGATGAGCTCCAACTGCTTGCCGGGCGAGGCGGCGAGGTGCATTGCCCAATCGAGACAGGCGAGTGCACAGGACGCGGGTGAAAGCGATCCGGTTGCGCGCGCGAGCGAGACATGGAAGTGTTGATCCAGGCGCTTGGTGTCGAACGGCACGGCAGGTTTGATGGGGGTTTCGGCGGGCATGGGGACAGGGGGGGCTTGGGTTGATCCGAGTCAGGGGAGAAACCCTGGCGAACCGCATCGAAGCGGCATTGGTGCGCTGCGGCAATAATGTACTTTAACGTACGCTTATTCAAGGCAATCTTGATTTGCATCAAGAATTGGCCTGGAGCGCGCGCCTAGGCTCTTCGCTCGGACCGCGAAACGTCCGCCGGGCGGAGTCCGGCGACTCATGGACTCCCGAGTTCAGCCGGCGCGGCAGGTTTGTCGGTTTGCTTCCTTCGCTCGGCCGATGCAACGGGCCGTGTTCCCGCCGACATTGCGGCCAGCCAGAACCAACGAGACTACATCATGCCCAGCGTCAAACTGATTTCAGTCGACCAGGAAGCCGAGGCACTGCGCGCGCGCGACGCTGAATTCGCGGCCTGGGCTGAGGGATGCGGCGCGATCCGGCATCGCGCGGAAACGCAGCTTCGCGTGTACGACATGCGCCAGGCATTGGCCGCCCGGCATGTCGCCGGCGACGGCGTGCCGTTCTTCACGATGTTGAAGGCGCTCGATCGCGTGACGAACGCGGCGATGTGGTTCGTCGCGCACATGACCTATGCGAAGCACGTTCATCTCGACGGCAGGCCGCTGCAGGCCGAGGACTTCAAATCCAACCCGCAAGGGCACATGGGCGGCTCGCTCAACATGGTGCCGGCCTATGCCGGCTATCTCGCCGCAAACGCCCTGACCGGCATTACGCGCGGCTGGGTGATGGGGCAGGGGCACTGCGTTTCGGCGATCGACGCCCTCAACGTTCTCGTCGGCAACATGACGCCGGCGCATGCCGAGCGCTACGGCGTGTCGGACGCGCAGCTCTCGCGCATGGCGCAGGATTTCTACAGCTACCGGCTGGCGCCGGACGGCTCGCCGGAATCGCCGCTCGGCAGCCACGTCAACGCGCACACGGCAGGCGCGATCCTCGAAGGCGGGTTCCTCGGTTTCGCCGAACTGCTCTACGCGCACATGCCGCTTCCCGGCGAACGCCTGACCGCATTCCTGTCCGACGGCGCGTTCGAAGAGCAACGCGGCGGCGACTGGGCGCCGCGCTGGTGGCGCGCACAGGATTGCGGCATGGTCACGCCGATCCTGATCTCCAACGGCCGCCGCATCGACCAGCGCACGCTGGCCGCGCAGGAAGGCGGGCCGACCTGGCTGTCGCAGCACCTGAAGATCAACGGCTACGATCCGGTCGTGTTCGACGGCCGCGATCCCGCGGCGTTCGTCTGGGCGATCTGGGCGATGGAAGAACGCCTGCAGCACTGCATCGACCGCGCACACGCGGGCACGCTGCGCTATCCCGCGCCATTGCCGTACGGCATCGCGGTCGCGCCGAAGGGCGCGGGATTCCATGGCGAGGGCACGAACGCCGCGCACGGCACGCCGCTCGGCGAGAATCCGCATTCGTCGCCGACCGCCGCAGCGCATTTCAACGCATCGGCGCAGCGCCTCTGGGTGCCGCCCGCCGAATTGCGGGCATCGATCGCCTGTTTCGGCGCGCATCGCGGGCGCGCACGCGAGCGCGACAACGCCATCGCGCATCGCGACGTCGCGCCGGTCGAGATCGTTCCCGCGTGGCGCGAGGCGGGGCCCGAGGCGCCGGCCGCATCGGCGATGCAGGCCATCGACGACGGCTTCGTTGCCGCGGTCGAGGCCGCGCCGCATCTGCGCGCGCGTTTCGGCAATCCCGACGAAAGCCGCTCGAACCACATGGTACGCACGCTCGAGCGGCTCAAGCATCGCGTGACCGACGTCGAGCTGGCCGACGAGGAAGCGGTCGACGGTGGCGTCATCACCGTGCTCAACGAGGAGGCTGTCGTCTGCGCCGCGCTCGGCAACAAGGGCGGCATCAACATCGCCGTGACCTATGAGGCGTTCGCGGTGAAGATGCAGTCGGCGCTGCGTCAGGAGATCATTTTCGCTGCGCATGCCAAGGCGGCAGGGCATCCCGCGCGCTGGTTGTCGGTGCCCGTCGTGCTGACTTCGCACACGTGGGAGAACGGCAAGAACGAACTGTCGCACCAGGACACGAGCATGGCCGAGGCGATGTTCGGCGAGCCGTCAGACATCGCACGCGTGATGTTCCCGGTCGACTACAACAGCGCGGCGGCGGTGATGCGCGAGGTCTATCGCACGCGCGGACGGATTTTCACCGTGGTGGCGGCGAAGTCGGAAATGCCGTCGGTGTTCGATGCGCACGACGCGCGCGAGCTCGTCGCCGATGGCGCGATACTCGTGAAGCATGCCGGCCATCGGCCTGGCGAGGCGGAGCTGGCGATCACGGCGATCGGTGCGTGCCAGCTGCAGGAAGCGCTCAAGGCCTCCAGGCGCCTGCGCCAGCGCGACGTGCCGCATCGCGTCGTCTGCCTGCTGGAGCCGGCGCGCTTCCGCCGCGGCCGCACGGCGGCCGAGGAAACGCATTCGAGCTGGGACCATTGCGGACGCGGCCTGTATGCCGCGACCAGCGCGCATGTGCTGCTCTGCCATACGCGCCCCGAAACGATGGTCGGTCTGCTGCAGCCGATGCTCGCGGGCCGCACGGTGGCCGCACTCGGTTATCGCGGCCGCGGCGGCACGCTCGATATGCAGGGCATGCTGTTCGCGAACGGATGCACCTGGGCACACGCCGTGCGTGAAGTGTCCGGCCTGCTGCACATCGATCTCGCGGATCTGCTCAGCGACGACGAAATCGACGCCGTGGGCGGCATCAGCAACCCGGCGGAAGTCGCCAGGAAAACACTGGCGTCAATTTGAATCGTCCACTCTTGACGGGAGTCAATATCGACTGCCGGTCGCCGATTCAAGATGGCGCGGGTGGACTCGAAGCGGAGAAGATCATGCGCGACATCCTTGTCTATGCGAACAACTACCGCAGCTTCACGCCCAGCATGCACTACGCGGCCGGGATCGCGAAGCAGTTCGGCGCGGCATTGAATGCGCTCTATGTGCAGGAGCCGGTGACGATCGTTCCTTCGTACGCCGCGATGGAGCTCCTCGCCGAAATCCGGAAGTTCAGTGACGAGCAAATCGCCGCGGCGCGCGAGCAGCGCGGGAAATTCCGTGCATGGGCCACGGAACTCGGCATCGAATCGAACGATTGGATGATCGTCGAAGCCGGCCTGCGCCAAGCCATGGCGGAGACCTGCAACTGGCACGACCTGCTCGTGCTCGGCCTGCGCGGCGAGAATGAATGGGGTGGCGTGGCGGAGGTCGGCGAAGTCCTGCTGACCTGCGGTGCGCCCTGCATCGTCGTCCCCGAAGACCGTTCGCCCGCAGCCAGGTCGCGGACGATTGCGGTCGCGTGGAACGGCAGGCCCGAATCGGTGCGCGCGGTGCACGCGGCGCTGCCGCTGCTGCGGCGCGCCGAGCACGTCGTGTTGATCCACGGAGAATCCGTCGATCCGTTGACCACCCTCACGCGGATCCCGCCGTTCGACGTCGAGGCCTACCTGGCGCAGCACGGCGTCAGGATCGAGAAGCGCCCGCTCGATGTCAGCGACGACAGGGCAGGGGAAGCGTTGCTGGCCGTAGCCGGCGAAGCGCAGGCGGATCTGCTGGTCATGGGCGCTTACGGCAGAACCCGCTTCAGCGAATGGTTCTTCGGCGGCGCGACCCGGCACGTGCTCGAGCAGGCGACGCTGCCGCTGTTCATGCGCCATTGAGGGCGCGCGGCTTCGACAGCCCCTTGCCTGTTCGTTTGCTGTCCATGGCCCGTTCCGGAGTCGACCGGCGCAGGCGGCCAAGCGTCGCAACGGCTTGTCAGCCGCCGCGGGCTTTCAACAGGATCAAGGCCAGTCCCACGACCCAGCAGATGCCTACCAAAATCGCCCCCGCCCAGCCGCGGGCGAACCCGCCGCGATTGCGCAGCACCCAGTTGAGCAGGGCCACGACCAGCATCGGCAGGCCGAGCAGGATGCCTAGGATCAGATAGGTTCGATCGGAAAAATCCATGCGCCGCCTCCCGATGCTGCCGTTCCGGCACTGGCTGGAACGATACAGGTCAAATACGTCTGCCGCGACACACCCACGACGTGATCACGACGCACGCACGTCCGCTTCGGCGAATTTTTTCCGCGCCGACTGCGCGGCCTCGCCGAGCATTCCCGCGAGCTTGAGGTTTTCCTTCGCGTAGTCGGAGTAGGTCTGGGCGAGAAAGGTCGCCTGTGCGTCCACGTATTCCTCGGGCTTGCGGCAGCGGGCGAAGCGTTCCATCGCGTCGATCTCGCGGCGGAATCGTGTCTGGGCAAAGGCCAGGACTTCGTTCTGCAGGCGGCTGACATAACCCGTCCATCCTTCGAGCGGACCGGAAACCGCAGCGAACGGGTTCCACGCCGGCACAGACGGAAAGCGGTTGCTGCCGGGGCTGTTGTCGAATTTGGGCTTGTTCATCGGGTTCTCCTCGGTTTGAAGGAAGCGTAGACATCCGCAAAACGGGCGGCCTTGACTTCGGTCAAGAACTTGAAGGACGTGGCGCCTGGCGCGGCCTCGCCGGGGATTTGATCGGGGTCAACATGCAGCGTGGGCAACAGGAGCAGATTGATCGTCAGGCAGACATGGGTTGGAGCGGTTCGCGGCCAACGCCGGAAGTCCTTGCCACGAGCCCACCATACCGATCGGAGACATGCCCATGATTGCCCCTCGGTCACGTTCGTCGAGCGCCACGGCAGGCGGCGACGCATCCACGCCGGAATGGAAAGAAAAGCTGCGCGACGGCACGACCGTGCTGATCCGTCCGATCTCGGCTGCCGATATCGGCATCGAGCGCGAGTTCATCGAGCGCCTGTCGCCGCAGTCGCGCCGTTACCGGTTTCTCGGCGAGATCGCTGCGCCGGGCTCCGTGTTGCTCGATCGTCTGACCCATCCGGATCCGGCGCATGAGGCGGCGTTCATCGCGCTCGTCGCCGATGGCGCACACAAGCGCGAGATCGGCGTTGCCCGCTTCAGCGCGGACAAGGACGATCGAAGCTGCGAATGCGCCGTCGCCGTCGCCGACGAGTGGCAAGGCAAGGGGCTCGCCACGCTGCTGATGCGCCACCTGATCGAAATCGCGCGCCAGCGCGGTTATCGGCGCATGTACTCGATCGACGCACGCGACAACGAAGGCATGCGCGAGCTGGCGGAGTTCCTCGGCTTCGAACGTCGGGCCGATCCGAACGACGCGACCCAAGTGGTGCATTCGCTGAGCCTGTAGGTCTTCGCAACCGCGGTCGCAGGGCGGGGCGGTGTGCCATGCCGCCCGCGGTCGGCAATGGCGCGTCGATGCAGCCCTAAGCTCTGCCGGTCGCGGAGCGCGGCCTCGCTGCATCGGGCGATTTCGTCTGCGTGGCGCGCATGCCAGGTTGCACGCGCCGGCATGACGTTGCGGGAAATCAGAAGCTCCAGGAAAGCGTGCCGAGTCCCAGCTTCGTTGCACGCGCGTACCAATCCAGATGGCTGACCGGTATCGGTTTGGCAAGTGTGCGTACGGGGCAGGAGATCGGCTCGTCGATCCACGGCTGCATCGCGCCGCGAATTTCCAGTTGCGCGGGAACCGCAACCACCGGCGCGCCCGGCCGCGATCCGCGATTCGCGGATCGCGCAGCGCCCGTAGTCAACGGCAGAACCGCGTCGCTGGTGTCGTTGGCGAATTTCGCCAACCGCGGCTGTGGGCCGATCGAGGTCAGGCTGGCATGGCGCAGACCGTGTCCTTCGGCGCGCCCGACCAGTTCGGCAGGCGTGCGGCGCAGGCGTGCCTTTTTGATCCACGCCTCGTCGCAACGCGCGGTCGCTCCGCGCAGTTCGGCGAGCGCGACGCTCGCGCGCAGGCAGCCCTCGGCGAGCGATTGCGCGAGCGACCTCGCCAGCCGGAGCGCTTCCAGGGCGCAATAGTCCAAACCGAGAAGTACGAGTGTTTCCGCGTAGCCGATGATGCCGATCCGCAGTTTCTTCGACTCCTGTCCGCTGCGATTGCCGAGCAGGAGCGCATTGTCCAGTGCGCGCGTGGCGAGTTCGGCGCAGTCCTTCACCGCGGCAAGATCGACTGTTGCGTCGGGCGTGTCGCGTTGGCGCACGAAACCGACGATGTTGAGCACCGCGACGAGATCGTTGTCGGGCCAGGAGTCCTTGCCCGTGCCGGCGGTCGCGAGAAGGCGCTCGTCGAGCAGCAGGCGCCAGCTGGCAAAGGCATCGAGCAGGCGCAGTTCGAAGGCGGCGCGTCCGGGTTCGGGCTCGAGCAGCGCGAGCGTCGACGCTACGCGCCGCCAGGTGGCGTCGACGGTGTCGTCGTGCAGCATCCCGTTCTCGCGCCAACGGAACCACGTGTCCCAAGCGTCGACGGCGACGGGCGAAACGAACGGCGAGCCGCCCTGGTTCTCTGCAATCGGATTCATGGTGCCGATCACGCCTTGCTGCTCAGCGATAGACCAGCACGGGCACGTGGCTGTGGGTCAGCACCTTCTGCGTTTCGCTGCCGAGCAGGAATCCCTCGATGCCGCGCCGGCCGTGCGAGGCCATGAGGATCAGGTCGCAGCCGTACTTTTGCGCGGCCTTCACGATCTCCTTGTACGGGTGATCACTGACCACGTGCTTTCCCTTGCAGTCGATGCCCGCGGCTCCGGCAGCGCGTTCCGCATAGCGCAGAAACTGCAGCGCGTGTTCCAGGCGAGTCTGGTCGTACTCGCCGTGAGTCATTTGCAGCAATTCCATCTGATAGGTCGACGGATGGAACTTGGGCATCACGTGAAACGCGGTCATCCTTGCGCCAAGCTGCCTGGCCAGGCGAATGGCCTGTTTGACGGCCTTTTCCGACAGCCTGGAACCGTCGGTTGGTACGAGAATATGCTTGAACATGGCTGTGCCTTCGATCGCCCGCGCAAGTGAGGTGGCGGACATGTCAAAGGGTAGTCGCTGGTGACCGGCAGGCATTGACTGAGGTCAATTCCATATACCCATTCTTCACGGCCTGCCAGCCTGCCAAACCGCTTTGCTGCGCTACACTCGCTGCCGACGCAATGGCCAAGGGGCAGGGGTGAAGCTGGTATTGCAGATCGCGGCGGGCATTCTGCTCGCCAGTCTCGTTTCGTGGTGCGCGTTTCTCTTGTGGACGCGCTGGGCGCTATACGACGTTTCGCAGGCGTCTCAAGCCGCAGTGCGCGACGATGCTCGTCGAGCAACGTCCCAAGTGCTGAAGGGCGTTCACGCTGCAGCAACTTCTAGCGGTGCGTATTCCGCCCTTGAGGGTGTCGCCCAGGCTTACGTAGGTGAATCTATGCGCGGTACTCTCGAGAAGCAGGCGCAGCTGAAAGCCGCTTTGCGCTTAAAACCCGGCGAAGAATGTCTGGGGGCTTTCAATGGCCAGTTCGGTACCGTCGTCGTTCGCAGCGTCGCCAATGGCGTACCGCAACGCATCCAGCTGCTTGAGCACGGTCGGCCCGTCAAATGCGTCGGTGATTATCGCGTCGAGTAGATCGCGCCGCAGCTTCCAGAGCATCGACAACTGCGCCGGGTTGAACTTCGCGCCGCCCGGCCCGACGAGCTTGCCGTCGCCACGGACCCGCCAGCCTGACCACGCGCCGGTGAGTTCGAATTTTCCCTCGACCAATTGATCGTAGACCCGAGAGAAACAGGGATTGACCGGCGCTGACGTGTCCGGCCGGCATGGGCATTCGACGGATCGGATTTTCATCGAGCATCCTCGCTAGAGTGGAGAGCAGGTGCATCAATTCGTACCGGGTGCCTTTTTGGGACGTCTGATTTGCGTGAATGTATATTATGTAAAATTAAAGAAAAGAAATTGGCAACAGGTGTTCGGTTATCGCGAACACCGGGTTCGCAATTGCCTGGCTAGACGCTCTCCGGCACACGGCCTAAAGTCCACTCCAGCAAGTCATCAGGAATACGCCATGCACATCACCCGCCTTTCGCAAGAACGTGGCCTCGCCGATTTCGGCTGGCTCAAGAGCCGTCACACGTTTTCCTTCGGCGACTATCTCGATCCCCAGCATATGGGCTTCGGCCCGCTGCGCGTGATCAACGAGGACCGCGTCGAACCGGGCAAGGGTTTTGGCGCCCATCCTCATCGCGACATGGAAATCCTTTCCTGGGTGCTCGACGGTACGCTTGAGCACAAGGACAGCATGGGCACCGGGGCGCAGATCCAGCCCGGCGAACTGCAGCGCATGACTGCCGGCACCGGCGTCGTGCATTCCGAATTCAACGCCTCGCCGAGCGATCCCGTGCACTTCCTGCAGATCTGGATCATCCCCGAGGAACGTGGTCTCAAGCCCGGCTACGAACAGCATCGCTTCGCGCCCGCCGATCTCGCCAACCAGTGGCGCCTGATTGCCTCACGCAACCCGCGCGACGGTGCATTGAAAGTGCATCAGGATGTCGATCTCTACGTGACGCGCTTGAGTGCGCGGCACGAGCTCAGCTTCGTTTCGGCGAAGGGACGCAAGCTCTGGCTGCAGGTCGCGCGCGGCTCGGCCGTGGTTGACGGCGAAATGTTGCAGGCCGGCGACGCGGCTGCGTGGACGGGCGCGGAAAAGCTCGTCGTGCTGGCCCACGAAGACACCGAGTTGCTGCTGTTCGACATGACGCCGTAACCCGTTTCGTCACTGGCCGGGTCGGTTCATGGCAGGACACGCCCCGCAGAGCCGACGACAGGCGCTTTCGCCTCTGGCTCCGTAGACGGGTTTGCAGGAATTATCCTTAATTTATTGATTTATAAGGATAATTGGCGGAGAGAGAGGGATTCGAACCCTCGATAGAGCTTTTGACCCTATACTCCCTTAGCAGGGGAGCCCCTTCGGCCTCTCGGGCATCTCTCCGGAATTTTCAGGCATCACCGAGGGCGCGCCTCGACGACCTCCCGCACGCAGCCAGACCATGCGGCTGGGGGTCGCATAAGATAGCCATTTCTGGCACGCAGGTAAAGCTATTCAGGCGGCGGGCGGCGAATTGTCGCCCTGGTCCGAATGTTCGCGTTTGATGCGCTGGAAGATTTCCTCGCGATGGACCGCAACATCCTTCGGTGCGTTGATACCGATGCGGACCTGATTGCCCTTGACGCCGAGAACCGTCACGCTGACCGACTCTCCTATCATCAATGTTTCACCAACGCGACGGGTCAAGATAAGCATAAAAAAATCTCCTTCAGCCACTTCGTCGTTCCAAACGACTCGATGCGCAACATCAGCCATGACGGCACGCACACGGCAACGGCTCGAACGCTACGGGAGCAACTCCCGTTCCCCTTGCTGCAGACCGTTTCTCAGCGCGCGATCTTTCGGCCAAGCCGATTGCGCGCGAACCGGTTCTGTCAATCAATCGATACTAGCCCACGACCACAAGCCATGCAATAAATGCGGACTGATCGACGCATCAACCTGATCAAAATTCACAAAAACTTCACTTTGATCCATTGCGGCAGCGATTGCAGCGCGATCGCCAAGGCCGGCGTATCTTCGCCGCCGCCCTGTGCCATGTCGGGGCGGCCGCCGCCCTTGCCGCCGATCTGCGCCGCAACGTGCGCGACGATGTCGCCGGCCTTGATCTTGCCGAGCGCTTTTCCATTGACGCCGGCGACGAGGGAAACCTTGCCGTCGTTCGCGCCGGCGAGCAGTACGACGCTGTCGCCGAGCTGCTGCTTGAGCTGATCGACGCTGTCGCGCAGTGCCTTTGCGTCGGCGCCTGCCAGGCGCGCGGCGACGAGTTTGATGCCGCCGATATCCGCAGCGCCGCCGGCGAGGTCGCCGGCCGCAGCGCTCGCCGCCTTGGCTTTGAGACCATCGAGCTCGCGTTCGAGTTTCTTCTGCCTGTCGAACAGCGCCTGCAATTTGTCGACGAGATTGCCGCCGCTGGCGGAGAGCAGCTGCGCCATCCTGTCGAGCTGGGTTTCCTCCTCCTCGACGTACTTGAGCGCCCCCGCGCCGGTGACCGCCTCGATACGGCGGATGCCCGAGGCGACGCCGCCTTCGCCCGTGATCTTGAACAGGCCGATGTCGCCGGTGCGTCCGACGTGGGTGCCGCCGCAAAGCTCGGTCGAGAAATCGCCCATCTTGAGCACGCGCACGTCGTCGCCGTATTTCTCGCCGAACAGCGCCATCGCGCCGAACGCGATCGCCTCGTCGTACTTCATGTGGCGCACGTCGGCGGCGACGTTGCGCCGCACTTCGTCGTTGACCAGGGTCTCGATGCGCTGCAGATCGGCGCGCGACACGGGCGCGTTGTGCGAGAAATCGAAGCGCAGGCGATCGGGCGCGACCAGAGAACCCTTCTGCGCGACGTGCTCGCCGAGCACCTGGCGCAGGGCCGAGTGCAGCAGGTGCGTCGCCGAGTGGTTGAGCACGATCGCCTGCCGGCGTGCGCCGTCGACTTCGCCGCGCAGCGCCGCGCCGACGCGCAGTGGCCTGCCGCGGAAGCTCCCGACGTGGCCGTGGAAACTGCCGGCAAGCTTGACCGTGTCGGTCACGGTGAAGCTGCCCTCGCCCGCGGTCAGCGTGCCGGTGTCACCGACCTGCCCGCCCGATTCGGCGTAGAACGGCGTGCGGTCGAGGATCAGCGTCGCTTCTTCGCCGTCGTTGAGCGTGTCGATGGCCTGGTCGCCGCGCACGATGGCGATCAGGTTCAAGCCATCGCCGCGCAGCGAGTCGTAACCCAGAAACTTCGTCGGCACGAGTTTTTGCACGAGATCGGCCGACAGGCTCGCCTTCGATTCGAACTGGCTGGCTGCGCGCGCGCGCTCGCGCTGCTCGTTCATCGCCTGCTCGAAACCGGCCATGTCGACGGTCAGGCCGCGCTCGCGCGCGATGTCGGCGGTAAGGTCGACAGGGAAACCGTAGGTGTCGTAGAGGCGGAACGCATCCGCGCCAGGTATCGTCTTGTTGGCGCGCGCTGCCACTTCATCGAACACCTTCATGCCGTTCTCGAGCGTTTCGCTGAAACGCTCCTCCTCGGCCTTGAGCGCCTTGGCAACGACATCCTTTTTCGCCGCAAGCTCGGGATAGGCCGCGCCCATTTCGGCGACGAGCGTATCGACCAGCTTGTAGAAGAACGGCTGCTTCTGGCCGAGCATGTAGCCATGGCGCAGCGCGCGGCGGATGATGCGGCGCTGCACGTAACCGCGGCCCTCGTTCGACGGCAGCACGCCGTCGACGACGAGGAAGCTCGTGGCGCGGATATGGTCGGCGATCACGCGCAGCGACTTGTTTTCGAGATCCTTGGTGTTGGTCAGTTCGGCAGCTTTCTTGATCAGCGCCTGGAACAGGTCGATCTCGTAGTTCGAATGCACGTGCTGGAGCACGGCGGCGAGGCGCTCGAGACCCATGCCGGTGTCGACGCACGGTGCCGGTAACTTCGTCAGCGTGCCGTCGGCGGCGCGGTCGAACTGCATGAAAACGAGGTTCCAGATCTCGATGAAGCGGTCGCCGTCCTCATCGGGTGATCCTGGCGGGCCGCCCGGAATGTCGGCACCGTGGTCGTAGAAGATTTCCGTGCACGGTC
>JAFEFQ010000033.1 GCA_018240505.1 Pseudomonadota bacterium | reverse complement strand
TGCGCGTCGGGGCAGGTGCATAGCGCTATGATCGCGGTCATGTCGGATGAGGAAGCAGCCATGGTCGTGTCCCTATCCTGCCGCGAAAAAACTCCACGTCAACTGGCCCTTGTGCGGGGTGCGGAGTGGGTGTGGCTCGGTGTACTGTGTCTGTTCGCCGCGCCGTTCGCGGCCTACGCGGCACCGTCGCCCGAAATCAACATCGCGACCTACAACCTCCGACTGGACACGGCGGCCGACGGCGCGAACGCCTGGCCGCATCGCGTCGAGGCGGTCAAGGCGCTGATCCGCTATCACGAGTTCGACATCGTCGGCACCCAGGAAGGCCTGCCCGGGCAGATCGCCGACCTCGACGCGATGCCCGGCTTCGCCCACGTCGGCGTCGGTCGCGACGATGGCAGGAACGCCGGCGAGCATTCGGCGATCTATTACCGCAGCGCGCGCTTCGAGCTGGAGAAGCACGGCGACTACTGGCTCAGCGAAACGCCGGACCGGCCCTCGAAGGGCTGGGACGCCGTGTGCTGCAACCGCATCGCGTCGTGGGCGAAGCTGCGCGATCGCGCCAGCGGCAGGCGCTTCTTCGTCTTCAACGTGCATTTCGACCACCAGGGCGAGGTCGCGCGGCGCGAGTCCGCGAAGTTGATGCTGCGCAAGATGCGCGAGATCGCGGGCGACGCCACCGTCGTCTGCATCGGCGACTTCAACTCCACGCCCGATACCGAGCAGATCCGGACGATGCAAACCGCGCTGCGCGACGCGCGCACGATCAGCGCCGAGCCGCCCTACGGCCCGCAGGGCACGTTCGAGGATTTCAAGCTCGACTCGAAACTGCCCGAGCGCATCGACTACATCTTCGTAGGCCGTGGCATCGAGGTGCTCAAGTATGCGACGTTGACCGATAGCGTCGAGGCGCGCTTTCCGTCGGACCATCTACCGGTCGTGGCGCGGATTCGCCTGCCGTAGTCAGGCCTTGAGCAAGGCGCCCGCGCCGAGCGCGAGCAACTCCTCCGCGACCTCGCGGCCCAGCGCTTCGGGTTCCGCGTCGAAGGCGGTCGCGGCCGCAGCGCGGATCAGCTGTCCGCTCGCCGCGTCGCCGACGAGGCCGTGCAATTGCAGGCCGTGCTCGGTTTCCACGCACCAGGCCGCGATCGGCACTTCGCAATTGCCCTGCAGGCGTCGCGTCATCGCGCGCTCGGCGCCGGTGCAGCGCGCCGTCGCCACGTCGTGCAGCGGCGCGATCAGCGCGGCGGTGCGCGCATCGCCGGCGCGCAGTTCCACCGCGATCGCGCCTTGCGCCGCGGCCGGCAGCCACGCGGGCGCGGCGAGACGGCTGCGGATGCGTGCGCCGAGACCGAGCCGGTCCAGTCCCGCGCACGCGAGCACGATCGCGTCGTAGTCGCCGGCATCGAGCTTGGCCAGGCGCGTGTTGACGTTGCCGCGCAGATCGACCAGTTCGAGGTCCGGGCGCAGCGCACGCAGCTGCGCCTGCCGCCGCAGCGAGGAGGTGCCGACGCGCGCGCCCTGCGGCAACTCGTCGAGGCGCGAATATTTCGCGCTGACGAAACCGTCGGCGGCATCGGCGCGTTCGAGCACGGCGCCGACCTCGAAGCCGGCGTCGAGGTCCATCGGCATGTCCTTGTACGAGTGCACGGCGATGTCGGCGCGGCGTTCGGCCAGCGCGACCTCGAGTTCCTTGAGGAACAGCCCCTTGCCGCCGATCTGCGCGAGCGGGCGGTCGAGGATGCGGTCGCCGCGCGTGGTCATCGGCAGCAGTTCGACGGCAAGGCCGGGGTGCGCGGCGCGCAGGTGCGCGGCGACGTGCTCGGCCTGCCACAGGGCGAGCGCGCTCTGGCGCGTGGCGATTCGGAGGACGTTCATCGGGGTATTTTATCGGCCGCGGCGGAAATCCGCTTCATTCGCCCTTGACGAATTTGCGCAGCGCGGGCAGGTTGCGCCGGCTCACTTCGAGCCGCTCCTCGCGGCCGGCGAGGCGCAGCAGGAAACGCTCTTCGCCCATGCGTTCGAGCCCGGCAACCCGGTTCTTCGCGACGAGGCAATTGCGATGGATGCGCACGAAGCGCTCGTCGAACTCGGTTTCGAGCGTCTTCAGCGATTCCTCGACGAGCACCTCGCCGCGCGCGTGGCGCACGCGCACGTACTTGTCCTCGGCGACGAAGTATTCGATGTCGACGACCGGAACCATGACGAGATTGCCGCGCACGCGCGCGCACAGGTGCGTGCGCTGCGCGGCAGCGGCCGTCGCGGACTGCAGCTTGGCCAGCGCCGAGCCGTTGTAACGCTGCGCGCGCGCGAGCGCCGCCCGCAGCCGTTCGAGGCGGATCGGCTTGACCAGATAGTCGACCGCGTTCGCCTCGAACGCGGCCAGCGCGTGTTCGTCGTAGGCGGTGCAGAAGATCACCGCCGGCGTGGGATCGAGCGCGGCGAGGTGTTGCGCGGCTTCGAGGCCGGTCATCAGCGGCATGCTGATGTCGAGCAGGACGAGATCGGGTTCGAGCCGCGCCGAAAGTTCTACCGCCGTGCGGCCGTCGCCGGCTTCGCCGACGACTTCGACGCCACCGAGCTCGGCGAGCAGGCTCGCCATGCGCGCGCGCGCGGGCGGTTCGTCGTCGACGATCAGGGCTTTCATCGTTGGCGAGGGCTTGGGGGCAGCGTCATGGTGCCTTCATTCTAGCCCGTATTTCCGCAGCGCTCCGGCTGCGGAAATGCAGCAGACCGGGATCGCCTTGCCCGTCCCGTTCCGCGCAGGTTTACTGCTTCGGTTTGTTCGCGCCGACCATGTCCTTGCGGATGGCTTTCACTTTGTCCACGCATTGCTTCGTCAGTGTTTTCTTCGGGTCCATGACGAACATGTTGGAGCAGCAACGCTGGATTTCCGCATCGGTATACGCCTTGTAGGCATCGTTTGCGCACATCGACGCCGCCTTGGCAGGGTCGCTCGTGCCGTCGGCGTGTACCGGCGTGGATGGCGCAAGAAAAACCGTGGCGGCGGCGAGGAGGAAAGCGCTTGCGCGCAGGTTCGGGGCATGCAAGGGAGTCTCCTTGATCGATGGAAGGGCGCGGATGCGGAATGAAATCAGTTTCTTCGATCCCCGCGCTGTACACAGCGCAAAATCCGGACGATCGGCTCACGCTCCGGGCAGGCGCAGGACGACTTCGAAGTCCAATGCGCCTTCATGAACCTCGAACTCGGCGCGCCGGCCGAAATGGTGCTCGATGCGCGCGCGCGTGTTGGCGAGCGCCATGCCGTTGCGCGTCGGCGCGCGTAAACCTTCGCGCGGCCGCGGATTGCCGATGGCGACGACGGCGCCGCCGCCGTCGCGTCGCGCGCGCAAGGTTACCGCGCCGCCCTGCGCCAGCGGCTGGATGCCATGGTGGATCGCGTTCTCGACCAGCGGCTGCAGCAGCAGCGCCGGCAGCGGCAGGTCGTGCGGCAGGTCGGCGGCGAGATCGATGTCCACGCGCAGACGCTCGCCGAGGCGCAGGCGTTCGATCGCGAGATAGCGCTGTGCGAGCTCGAGTTCCGCGCCGAGCGTCGAGGGCTTGCCGTCGGCGCCGAGCGCGGCGCGGAACAGGTCGGAGAGGTCTTCGACCGCGCGCTCGGCCGCGACCGGCTCGGTGCGAATCAGGCTCGCGATCGTGTTCATGCTGTTGAACAGGAAGTGCGGGCGGATGCGCGCCTGCAACGCGTCGAGCCGGGCGCGCGCCTCGGCCTGCACGCGCGCGCGCCATTGCTCGATCACGTAGAAATAGCGCAGCAACGCCGCGCCGACGAGCGCGGCGAGCGCGGTGTTGCGCAGGACGAAGCGCGCGCCGAACCGCGGCGCGAGGGTCAGGCTGGCGCCGAGTTGCTGGTCGAGGGTGAACACGACCGCGCTGCCGATCGCGACGATGGCGAGGATGATCGCGTAGGCCGCGAGCACGCCCGCGAACGGCGCGAGCCGGAACAGGACGGGGCGTGCCTGGCACAGGCAGACGATGCAGACCAGGGCCAGCCATTGCGCGAACACGGTCGCGGTGCCGAGGCGCGGCAGCAGCGGCATCGTCTCGTCGCTCGGCGCGAGCAGGATGGCGACGACGAGCAGCTCGACGACGAGCATCGTCGCGAGCAACACCGGCAACGAACAGAAGTCCGGCAGCCATGGCGCGGCGGCAGGCATCGGTTTCGTTGCGCCCTCGCTCATCGTGCGGCTGTGCTCAAGCCAGGCGCTTGCCCAGCCAGCGGCGCAGGTCGGCGATTTCCTCGGCGCAGACCTGGTGCGCCATCGGATAGCCGTGCCATTCGACCGCATAGCCGAGGCGTTGCAGCGCATCGCGGCTCATCTCGCCGAGACGGTACGGCACGATCGGATCGACCGTGCCGTGGCCCATGAAGACCGGAATCGCGCGATTCGCTGCGGCGACTTCCGCCTCGGTCTTCCCGGCGAGCGGCAGATAGGTCGACAGGGCGACGATGCCGCCGAGCTTTTGCGCATGGCGCACGCCGCCGGCGAGCACGATCGCGCCGCCCTGCGAGAAGCCGGCGAGGACGATGTTCTCCACCGCCACGCCGCGCGCCTGTTCGCGCGCGATCAATTCCCCGAGGTGGGCGACCGAGGCGCGTATGCCGGCCTCGTCCTGCTTCTGCGCGATCTCCCCGCCGGCGATGTCGTACCAGGCGCGCATCGGCATGCCGCCGTTGACCGTCACCGGGCGCACCGGCGCATGCGGAAACACGAAGCGCAGCGCTGGCCAGGCGCGGTCGACGAGTTCGGGCACGATCGGCTCGAAGTCATGTCCGTCGGCGCCGAGGCCGTGCAGCCAGATCACCGCATGTTTCGGGTTCGGCGCGGTTTCGATTTCGACGGTGGGCAAAGTCATGAGGGCTGAGGGCTGAGGGTTGAGGGCGAAGCATAAGAGCAACGCCATTCCGGCGAAAGCCGGAGCGATGCTCGGGACGGCAGCCGAAACGTGACTTCCGGCCGCTTGCAGGCATGCCGGCCTCCGCTATGCTGCGCGTTTTGCGCGCTACTGGATTCCAACACATGATTTGCCGCCCGCTCATCGCTTTCACCGCCTCGCTCGTCTTCGCTTCCGCCGCGGCGCGGGCCGACACCGCGCCCGCCGCGTCGGCTGCACTGACGCTGGAAACGATCATGGCCGATCCGGCCTGGGTCGGCGCGCCGCCGCAGCAAGCGTACTGGTCTGCCGACGGCAAGGCCGTCTACTACTCGGCCCGGCGCGGGACTTCCGCGCTCGTCGACCTGCATCGCGTCGATCTTGCCTCGGGCCACGACAGCGTCGTCGACGGCGCCGCGATGGCGACGAGCGACGCCGGCGACGCGGTCTACGATCTCGCCGGTACGCGCGCGGCTTTCGCGCGCAACGGCGACATCTTCGTGCGCGATCTGCGCAACGGCGCGCTCGTCCAGGTCACGCGTACGCCGGAGCGGGAATCCGCGCCGCAGTTCTCGGCCGACGGGCGCATGCTGAGCTATCGCGCGGGCAACGACTGGTCCGTGTACGATCTCGCCAGCCGGGTGGCCACGCCGGCCGCGGTGCTCAGGACCGAGAAGGATCCCGACGCGACGCCGGCCGACGACGACCTGCGCGATTTCCAGCTGCGCACGTTCTCGACGTTGAAGAAACTGCACGACGACAAGGATGCGCGCCGCGCGCACGCCGAGGAGTTGCGCCGCGCCGATCCGACCCGCGCGGCGGCGCCGTTCTTCCTCGGCGACGAGGTGAAGGTGCTCGACACCGAGCTGTCGCCCGACGCGCGCTGGCTGCTCGTGGTGACGATGGCGAAGCAGCACGACGAAGGCCGCCGCGGCGAGTTGACGCGTTACGTGAGCGAGTCGGGCTACGAGGAATTCGAGAAGGAACGCGTGCGCGTCGGCCGCAACGCGCCGGCGCCGCAGTCGCTGCAGCTGCTCGACCTCGTCGCGCACAGGGCGTATCCGCTCGCGCTCGACGGCCTGCCCGGCATCCACGACGACCCGCTCAAGAGCGTGCGCGAGGAGAATGCGAAGGCCGCGGACAAGACCGCGAATGCGCGGAAGTCCGACGCGGAGAAGAAGGACAAGGCGGCGGACAGGCCCAAACAGCGCGGCGTGCGCATCGTCTCCAGCGCGGAAGACGGCGGTGGCGGCGGCATCGTCTGGAGCCGCGATGGACAGGCGCTCGCGATCCAGTTGCGCGCGATCGACAACAAGGACCGCTGGATTGCGGTCGTGGATCTCGGCGCGCATGCGCTCGTGCCGCAGCATCGCCTGACCGATCCGGCCTGGATCAACTGGAACTTCAACGAATTCGGCTTCCTCGCCGACAACCGCACGCTCTGGTTCGAGTCGGAGGAGACCGGTTATGCGCATTTGTATACCAAGTCGGCGGGCGGCAAGGCGGTCGCGTTGACCAGCGGCAAGTTCGAGGTATCGCGCCCGGTGCTGTCGACCGACGGAAAATGGTTCTACCTGCGCGCGAATGCCGAAGCGCCGTATGCCTACGACGTCTACCGCGTACCCGCGGGCGGCGGCAAGCTCGAGCGCGTGACGCGGTACCAGGGCATGCAGGATTTCGCCCTGAGCCACGACGACCGGCAGCTGCTGGTTACGCACTCGGCCAGCTACGTGCCCGCGCAACTCGCGATCGCGAATGCGGACGGGTCCGGCTCGCCACGCGAACTCGGCGACACGCGCAGCGCGGCGTTCGCCGGCATGAGCTGGATCGCACCCGAGATCGTCGAAGTTCCGTCGACGCATTTCAAGGGCGTCGTCCATGCGAAATTGTATAAATCTCCCAATCTGGACAAATCCGCCAAGCACCCCGCCGTGGTCTTCGTCCACGGCGCCGGCTATCTGCAGAACGTGCACCTGCAGTATCCGGCGTACTTCCGCGAGCAGATGTTCCACAACCTGCTCGTGCAAAAAGGCTACGTCGTCATCGACATGGATTACCGTGGTTCGGAAGGCTACGGCCGCGACTGGCGCACGGCGATCTACCGGCAGATGGGCCACCCCGAACTGGAAGACCTGCTCGACGGCAAGAAGTACCTCGTCGACAACGACAATGTCGATCCGAAGCGCGTCGGCATCTACGGCGGCTCCTACGGCGGCTTCATGACCCTGATGGCGCTGTTCCGCGCGCCGGGCGAGTTCGCCGCGGGCGCCGCGCTGCGCCCGGTCACGGACTGGATGCAGTACAACCACGAGTACACGTCCAACATCCTCAACACGCCGCAGGACGATCCGATCGCCTACAAGCGTTCGTCGCCGATCGAATTCGCCGACGGATTGCGCGATCCGCTCCTGATCTGCCACGGCGTGATCGACGACAACGTGCTGTTCGAGGACTCGATGCGCCTCTACCAGCGCCTGATCGAACTGCACAAGGACAACTTCACGATCTCGCCGTACGCGCTCGACCGCCACGGCTTCACCAACGCCGATTCGTGGCTGGACGAGTACAAGCGCATCTACCGCCTGTTCGAGCAGAATATCGGCCCGAGAAACTGAATCGAGAGTCGAGATGAGCGATCTGCCGTGCTGCCCGAAATGCAATTCCGAATACACCTACGCCGACGGCGAGCTGTATGTCTGCCCCGAATGCGCGCACGAGTGGCCGCGGCAGGCCGTGGCGGAAGCCGTCGAGGAAGCGCGCGTCGTGCGCGATGCGGTCGGCAACGTTCTTGCCGATGGCGACACGGTGACCGTGATCAAGGATCTCAAGGTCAAGGGTTCTTCGTCGGTGGTCAAGGTCGGCACCAAGGTGAAGAACATCCGCCTCGTCGACGGCGATCACGACATCGACTGTCGGATCGACGGCATCGGCCAGATGGGGCTCAAGTCGGAGTTCGTGAAAAAAGCCTAGAACCAGGTTCTGGCCCTCGCCGGGGACGACATCGCCGCCGATTGCGGTTGAACGGTTGTAGTTCCACAATCGGAGCATGACCACAGGGCGGCGTGCGTTGGGGCTTTGGTCGGCGACCGCGCTCGTCGTCGGCAACATGATCGGCTCGGGCGTGTTCCTGCTGCCGGCGTCGCTGGCGCCCTACGGCCAGGCCAGCCTGTACGGTTGGGCTCTCTCGGCGACCGGCGCGCTGCTGCTCGCCGGCGTGTTCGCCTGTCTCGCGCGCCGCCATCCGGTCGCCGGCGGGCCCTATGCCTATGCGCGCATCGCGTTCGGCGAGTTCACCGGCTTCGTCATGGCCTGGAGCTACTGGATCTCGGTCTGGTGCGCCGTCGCCGCGATCGCGGTCGCGTTCGCCGGCAGCATGGCCGCGATCGTCCCCATGCTCGCCACGCCCGGACGCGAGGCGGCCTGCGCGCTGATCGTGCTCTGGCTCGGCACCGCTTTCAACCTCGCCGGCGTGCGCACGGCGGGCATCGCCCAGCTCGTCATCACGATCGTCAAGTTGTTGCCGCTGTTCGTCGTGATCGCGGTCGGCGCGAGCCGGCTCGACGCGCAATCGTTCACGCCGTTCAATCCGAGCGGACAAAGCTGGCTGTCGGTGACGACGGTGACCGCCGCGCTCGCGCTCTGGGCGTTGCAGGGCATGGAGTGCGCGACGATTCCGGCCGAACACGTCGACAAGGCGGAGAAGACGATACCGCGCGCGACCCTGATCGGCGTTGCGCTTGCCGCGGCGGTGACGATCGCGGCGTGCACGGTCGTGCTCGGTCTCGTGCCGCTGGATCAACTGAAGAATTCGACCGCGCCGTTCGCCGATGCGGCGACGCGCCTGTGGGGGCAGGGCGCGGGTACCGCGATGGCCGCGGCGATGGCCGTGTCCTGCCTCGGTGCGCTCAACGGCTGGATTCTCGTGCAGGGGCAGGTGCCGTATGCCGCGGCCTGCGACGGATTGTTCCCGGCGTACTTCGCCCGCAGCGACGCGAACGGCACGCCGCGCATCGGCCTCGTCGTCGGCAGTGCGCTTGCCACCGTGCTGGTCGTGGCGAATTTCACCGGCTCGCTGGTCGCCGTGTTCACCGCGTCGATCCTGCTGGCGACGGCGGCCGCGTTGCTGCCGTATGCGTTCAGCGCGGCGGCGATGCTGCGGCTCGAGTCGCGCAGGGAGCAGCCGTCCGCGTGGCGCCTCGCCGTCGCGGCGCTGGCCTTCGTCTACGGTCTGTGGGCGCTGGTCGGCACGGGCGCCGAGGCCCTGCTCTGGGGTGCGGGACTGCTGCTGGCGGGGGTGCCGTTCTATCTTCTGCGGCGCACGCAGCACGCCACGCGCGCGCCGGCCGACGCCTGACAAGCGTCACTTCCGCAATGCGCCCGGCTGCGTCACCATATGCGCCTCTTCGCACGCGCGTGCCTCCATGTCGTCGATGCAAAAACCCAATCACGCCCTGACCCAGGGCGCGATCGGCAAGACGTTGTTCCTGTTCACGCTGCCGATCCTCGCCGGCAACGTCCTGCAGTCGCTGAACGGCTCGGTCAACGCGATCTGGATCGGCCACGGCCTCGGCGAGGCCGCGCTCGCGGCCGCGTCGAACGCGAACACGATCCTGTTCTTCCTGCTCGGCGCCGTGTTCGGCGTCGGCATGGCGGCGACGATCCTGATCGGCCAGAGCATCGGCGCGAACAACCTCGACCAGGCCAAGCGCGCGGTCGGCACGAGCCTGACCTTCTTCGTCGCGATGTCGGTCGTCATCGCCGCGGTCGGCATCGCGCTGGCCGAACCGCTGATGGCCTGGATGCACATGCCGGCCGAGGCGAAGCCGCTCGCGATCGCCTACCTGCGCGTCATCTTTCTCGCGATTCCGTTCATCTATCTGCTGACTTTCATCGGCATGAGTCTGCGCGGCGCGGGCGACGCGCGCACGCCGTTCGTGTTCCTCGTCGTCAACGTCGTCCTCGACATCGCGCTCAATCCGCTCTTCATCTTCGGCTTCGGCCCGGTCCCGCGCCTCGGCATCGCCGGCTCGGCGACGGCGACGCTGGTCGCGACCGTGCTCAGCCTGATCGGCGTGATCGTCCATCTGTATCGCAGCAAGCATTTCCTGCGCATCCGGCGCGACGAGCTGCATTATCTGAAGATCGACCCGGCGATCCTCAGGTCGCTGGTCGCCAAAGGCCTGCCGATGGGCCTGCAGATGATCGTGATGTCGACCTCGATGATCGTGTTGATTGCGCTCGTCAACAGCTTCGGCGCGCACACGACCGCAGCCTACGGCGCCTGTTTCCAATTGTGGAATTATATACAAATGCCCTCGATCGCCGTCGGCATGGCCGCATCGAGCATGGCCGCGCAGAACGTCGGCGCCGGCCGCTGGGACCGCGTCGACAAGGTCGCGCTGACCGGTCTGGGCTTCAACGTCCTGCTGACCGGCTGCCTCGTGCTGGTCGTCTACCTGTTCAACCGCGGCGCGCTCGGCCTGTTCCTGCCGGCCGACGGCGATTCGATCGAGATCGCGCAACACATCAACCACATCGCGGTCTGGTCGTTCATCCTGTTCGGCATCTCGTTCGTGCTCGCCGGCGTCGTGCGCTCGACCGGCGCGGTGATCCCGCCGCTGATCATCCTCGTGATCGCGCTCTGGGTCGTGCGCATTCCGTTCGCGTACACGTTCGTGCACGCGTGGGGCGCCGATGCGATCTGGTGGAGCTTCCCGCTCGGCTCGTCCGTGTCGATGGTGCTGTCGGCGCTGTATTACCGCTACGGCGGCTGGCGCCAGGCGCGCATGCTCGTGCCCGCGGCCGCGCCGGTCGTCAGCGCTGGCAGCGCGGACAGTAAAACGTCGAGCGCTGACCCAGCGTGACCGCGCGGATCGGCGTGACGCACACTTTGCATGGTTCGCCCGCGCGGCCGTAGACGAAGAGTTCCTGTTCGAAATAGCCCGGCGTGCCATCGGGCGAAATGAAATCGCGCAGCGTCGTGCCACCTCGCGCGATGGCGTGACCAAGTATTCTCTTCACTTCCTCAGTGAGCCGTTCATAGCGTGCGAGCGATACCGAGCCCGCCGCGCGGTTCGGATGGATGCCCGCGGCGAACAATGCCTCGGCCGCGTAGATGTTGCCGACGCCGACGACGATCTTCTGGTCCATCAGGAACGTCTTGACCGGTGCGGCACGGCCCCGCGATCTCTCCCACAAATGACTTCCGTCGAATTCCTCGCCGAGCGGCTCCGGCCCGAGTCCCGCCAGCAGCTTGTGCGTCGCTCCTGGCGCCTGCCAGAGCTGCGAACCGAAACGGCGGGGATCGGTGTAGCGCAGGATGCGCCCGCTGTCGAGGCGCCAGTCGACGTGGTCGTGTACGCCCGGAGCGACATCGCTCGCGAGCACGCGCAGCGAGCCCGACATGCCCAGATGCAGCAGCGCGCTGCCGGCCAGGGTATGCACGAGCACGTATTTCGCGCGCCGCTCGACCGCCTCGACGCGCTGGCCTGGCAGCTTTTCGCGCAGGGCGCGCGGGATCGGCCAGCGCAATTGCGCCTGGCGCACGATCACGGCATCGATGCGGCGGCCGACGAGATGCGGGGCAATGCCGCGGCGCGTGGTTTCGACTTCGGGGAGTTCGGGCATGTCGCCATTGTCGGGCAGGCGGCGAGCCGCGTCATCCCGACCCGCATGGCATCTCCCCGCTCCGCGGACGCCGCGATGGCCGCGCAGCAATCCCGGAGAACCCCGCGCGCGGCGCGGGGTTCTCGTTCAGGTGAATGCTAGTGGGCGTGCTGCTTGCCGTTGCCGCCCTGCTGGCCGTTGCCGTGCGGCGCCGAGTAGGCGATGGCCGCGTTGCCGTCGCCAGGCGAGGTGAACTGGATCATGCGGCCGACCAGGCCGCCGTCGATCGGCGAGCCGATGCCGGTCGCCGCGTCCCAGTTGACGCCGGCGGCGTAGCCGCTCACGGCCACCGGGTTGTCGTGCGCATCGGTTTCGACGACCGAATTGTTGCCGCTGGTGATGTCGTGGAACGAGGGCCCGTAATTCGGTTTTGTCCGGGCGATCTGGTAAAACGCGGAATTGAGGAAACCGAGCGGATAGCCGGCGACCTGATCCGCGATCGCGGTGATCGCCGCCCACTGCGGCGCGCCCGCGCTGGTGCCGCCGAACAGATAGTAGTGGCCCTGCCAGACCGTCAGCACGCCATGGTAGATCGCCGCGTTGTAAGCGACGTCGGGTACCGCACGCTGCTTGCTGTGCACAGTGGCCTTTTGATAGGGCGGTGCGTCGTACACCACGCTGTAACCGCCGCCGGTGGATTCGCTGTCGAACTCGTTCCAGGCGATTTCGCCCTGGTAGGTGCCCGCTGCGGGTGCGGTGGCAGGATTGCAGCCGAGCGCGGACAGGCAATAGTTGGCGGCATGCAGTTCGGTCCCGCCGACCGCCGACACCAGCGGGTCGGTGGCCGGTTGCGAGGCGACTTGGACCCAGGAATTGCCGTCACAGGTCTGTTGCGCCGCGCCCTGGTCGCCGCTCGAGGCGAACAGCGTCATCGACTTGCGCGTCGCCGCGGCGAACGCGGAGTGCCAGGCGTCCAGCGTCGCCTGGTCGAGACAGGTCTCGTTCTCGCCGAAGCTCATCGAGACGACGTCGCCGAGCCGGTTGTCGATCGCATAGTTGAGTGCACTGATGAGATCGTCGTCGGAATTCGATTTCGCCAGCACGAGCACGACATGTGCGCCGGGCGCGATGGCATGCGCCCATTCCACGTCCAGCGTGATCTCGCCCGACCAGCCGACCATGTTGGCGTCGGTCGGATCGAATGGGGTCAGTCCGTCCGGTGCGACCTGGGTCAGGAATGCCGCGCTCGGCGGCAGGCCGTAGTTCGCGGAGAACGTGTTCACGTCCGTCTGCAGGCTCGGGCTCTGGAAGGCGTCGATGATCACGATCGACCGCCCCGCGCCGTTGTAGCCCGCCGCGATCAGATTGTCGACGCCGTAGGCGTGGCGCATCTGGAACGGGTCGTAGCACACCGCCGAAGACAGGCCGACCTGGCAGGTGAACAGGCTCTGGTCGGGCGCGGCCGCCTGCAGCGGCTGCGCCTTCGGCCCGATTTCGATCTGCGGCGAGAAATGGCGTCGGGCTGCGGCGGTCGCATCCGGTGTAACCGGGGCCGCGCCGAGCAGGGTGATGCCGAGACAACCGATGAATAAAGAGAACCGACGACTGATAGCCATGTCTTGTTCCTTCTTGGTCATGTTAGGGGAATGAACCAAAAGAAGGGCAATCGCGCACACTACCCTGCATCGCGACGACGTTGCTCCCCAGCGTAGCCCATGCTGTGCAATGACGAAC
>JAFEFQ010000032.1 GCA_018240505.1 Pseudomonadota bacterium | reverse complement strand
TCGCCGATCTGCATCGCGGGCAGCTTGCGGTTCTCGTCGTCGTCCTCGGCATTCTTCGCATCGCGGCCTTCTTCGTAGACGGCGAGAAAGCCCGGATCGACCACGGTCGTGCCGCTCGCGCGGAACATCGAGTCGTTGCCCGCGTCGAGGTCGACGCTGACGGTGTTGAGCGTGGCGTACTGCATCTGGCTCGCGACCGCGCGCTTCCAGATCAGCTCGTAGAGCTTGCGCTGGTCGTCGTTCAGATACTGCGCCATTTCGCGCGGCGTATGCAGTGCGGACGTGGGACGGATCGCCTCATGCGCTTCCTGCGCGTTCTTCGATTTGGCGCGATAGAAGTTCGGCGCCTCGGGCAGCGCCTTCGCGCCGTAGTCGCGCGCGATGACCTTGCGGATCTCGGCGATCGCGTCGGCTGCGAGGCTGACCGAGTCGGTACGCATATAGGTGATCAGACCGACCGTGCCTTCGCCGCCGATCGCGACGCCTTCGTACAGGCCCTGCGCGAGGCGCATCGTGCGCGTGGTCGAGAAGCCGAGCTTGCGCGCGGCTTCCTGCTGCAAGGTCGAAGTCGTGAACGGTGGCGATGGGCGGCGCTTGCGTTCCTTGGACTGCACTTCGGCGACGACCAGGCGGCCCTGTGCGGACTTGAGCAGCGCATCGCGCGCGGCGTGTGCGTCGTGCTCGTTGGTCAGGTCGAACTGCTCGAACTTCTTGCCGCGCAGTTTCAGCAGGCGCGCGCTGAAGCGCTGGTCGGGATGCGCGCAGTCGGCCGCGATCGTCCAGTATTCCTGCGCCTTGAACGCCTCGATCTCCTCCTCGCGCTCGACGATCATGCGCAGCGCCGGCGACTGCACGCGGCCCGCGGAAAGCCCGCGCTGCACCTTGCGCCACAGCACCGGCGACAGATTGAAGCCGACCAGGTAGTCGAGCGCACGCCGCGCCTGCTGCGCGTCGACGAGGTCGTGCGAGAGCTTGCGCGGGTTGGCCACGGCCTCGCGGATCGCGTGCGGCGTGATTTCCGAGAACACGACGCGGTGCACATCCTTGCCGTCGAGCAGCTTCTTCTGCTTGAGGATTTCCGAGATGTGCCAGGAGATCGCCTCGCCTTCGCGATCCAAGTCGGTCGCGAGATAGATCGAGTCGGCCGCCTTCGCCGCCTTGGCGATCGCGTCGACGTGTTTCTCGTTCTTTTCGATCAGCTCGTAGTGCATCGCGAAGCCGTGGTCGGGATCGACCGCGCCTTCCTTCGGCTTCAGGTCGCGCACGTGGCCGTACGAGGCGAGGACCTGGAAGTCCTTGCCGAGGTATTTGTTGATCGTCTTCGCCTTGGCCGGCGATTCGACGATGAGGAGATTCTTTGCCATAGGACTATTTCGCGGGCGCGGACGCGTCCGTATCGACGCGGACAGATGGATCGGTGTGGAGGAAATTCAAGTAATTGCAGAGCCGCGGCTTTGCGGCGCCCCTTTTTTCAGTCAAACCCGCAAACGGGCGTGCTGTCAAGCGCGGCCTGCGGCAGTTGGCGATTTTACGGGGTTCGCATGAACCCGCATCCGACCTACGACGCGGCGCGGGCGTAGCGCCCGTTTTCGGCGACGACGAGCCCGTCGAGCTCGAGCACGAGCAGCATCGAGGACAGCGCAGCCGCGGCGAGACCGGTGCGCTCGACGAGTTCGTCCAGCGCCGCGGGCGTATGGTCCAGCGCTTTCATCAGCGCGGCGTAGTCGGGGTCGCCCTCGTGTGCATCGCCGCGGCGTTGTGCGCCCGCTCCGCCGCCCCTTTCGGCGTCGATCGCGGCAAGGCGCTCGCGCAGGCCGTCGGCGAGGATCGCGCCGACGTCGCGCAGGTCGTCCAGAACCTCGGTCGCGGTTTCGACCAGGCGCGCGCCCTCGCGGATCAACTTGTGGCAGCCGCGGGCGAGCGGGTTGTGGATCGAGCCGGGCAGGGCGAAGACTTCGCGGCCCTGCTCGGCGGCGTAGCGCGCCGTGGTCAGCGAACCCGACTTCAGGCTCGCCTCGACCACGAGCGTGCCGAGGCTCAGGCCGGAGATGATGCGGTTGCGCCGCGGGAAATGCGTCGGATGGCCTTGCACGCCGGGCGGAAACTCGCTGACCAAGGCGCCGCTTTCGGCGATACGCGCGGCCAGTTCGGCATGCTGGCGCGGATAGACCAGATCGATGCCGGTGCCGAGCACGGCCACGGTTTTGCCGCCCGCCGCGAGCGCGGCCGCATGCGCCGCGCCGTCGATGCCTTCGGCGAGGCCGCTGGTCACGGTGTTGCCGGCCAGCGCGAACGCCCTGGCGAACGCGCGCGCGTTGGCGAGGCCGGCCGTGCTCGCGCTGCGCGCGCCGACGACCGCGATCTGCGGCGTCCACAGCAGGGTCGGGTCGCCGATCACGAACAGCGCCGCAGGCGCACTGCCGATGTCGCGCAGGAGCAGCGGAAAGTCTTCGCTGTCGCAGGTCAGCAGATGATGACCGGGTTGCGCCAGCCACGCTTCGTCGGCATCGAGCCGCGCGGCGTCGGGCGCGGCGAGCCAAGCGCGCGTTTCCTCGGGCGCCTCGCGCCGGGCGCGGCGCAGGGCGGCGACGATATCGCCATCCCGGGCCAGCCATGAACGGATTGTCGCCGCGCCGATGCCGGGCGCGCGCAGCAGGGTCAGCCAGGCGCGGGTTGCCTCGGACGCGGCAGGCATGGCGGCCATCCTGGCCTCGATCCCGTCAGAGATGGTCGGGATCGTACAGCGGGTCGTTGAGGCGCACGGGTTTGACGCCGTCCATGACCAGGCCGTAGCTGACGTGATCGAAGGTGCGGAAGATCATCACGTGGCCGACGTATTCCTCGGGCAGCTGCACCTTCGCATCCTTGGGATGGAAGAACTTCTTCGCGCTTTCCGGCGAATAGTCGAAGTTGTCGTTGACCTTCTCGCCCGGATGGAAGATCGAATAGACCTGGCCGTTCTCGACGCCATCGTCGGCGCCGTGCGACAGCGCGAGCACCTGGTCGCGCCCGGCGACCATGCCGGCCGACGGGTCGATCGTGTCGGTGAACGCGATCACGCGCATGCCGTCGGGGACCTTCGTCGGCGGATGCGGCACATATTGCGCGTCATAGGGCTTGTCGTCGAGCGGCAGGACGAGATCGCCCGGCGCCACTTCGATGTCGGAACTCAGCAACAGCACGGACGCCGGATTGCCCGCCTTGGTCACGCGCACGGTGCCGGTCTGCAGGCCTTCGTAGCCGAGGAACTTGACGTTGCCGGCGAGGCTGAACTGGTTCGGGCCGTGGTGCCAGGTCAGGTCGCCGCGGTTCTCGTGGTCGCGGCTGGCCTCGTCGGTGGAGTCGCGGTAGAAGCGCTGCGGCGCGCCGTCCTTGGGCACCAGTTCGTAGTAGCGCCCGAGCGGGCGCACGATCGCGAGCTGCTGGCCCGGCTGGGCGTCGAGGCCGCGCACGTAGACGAGCTGGCCCGGCGTCGCGCGCAGGTGCGCTTCCTCGGCGCCGACCACGTGCGGAGCGGTCTTGAAGTCGTCCTCGCCGATGATGCGCGTGCGCTTGAGGAATTTGTCGATGCGGGCCAGATCGATCGGCTTGACCGCATCCTCGAGCTGCTCGACGCGCGCATGCGGTCCGCCCGCGTTGTTCAGGCGTGGGCCGTTGAGGTAGGCGAGGTTGATCACGTCGCCGGGGAAGATCAGGTGCGGGTTCTTGATTTGGCCGTTGGCCTGCCATACCTCGGGCCATTGCCACGGCTTCTTGAGGAACTTGTTGGCGATCCCCCAGAGCGTGTCGCCGCGGCGTACGACGTAGGTGTCCGGATGGCCGGGCTTGAGTTCGACCGTCGCCGCGTAGGCGACCAAGGTCAGCGCGAATCCGGCGAAAATCGCAGGCAGCTTCTTCAGCATGGATATACCCGTTGTCCCCCGAGGTTGGCAGAGTGTAGAGGAAAACCCTTCCCGTGAAACGCGACGCGGCGCGCAAGATCGCAGCGAGAAGCACATTGGCGTATACTTTCTCCCCGAAATTCCTGATTTTCCGGCCATGAGTCTGCTCCCGATTCTCGAATACCCCGATCCGCGCCTGCGCACCAAGGCGCAACCCGTGACCGTGTTCGACGCCGCGCTGCAGACCCTGATCGACGACATGTTCGCGACCATGTACGCGGCGCCCGGGATCGGGCTCGCCGCGAGCCAGGTCAACGTGCACAGGCAATTGCTCGTGCTCGACGTGTCCGAGGAAAAGAACGCGCCGATGGTGTTGATCAACCCGAGGATCGTGGCCAGCGTCGACAGCCAGACCTACCAGGAGGGCTGCCTGTCGGTGCCCGGCATCTTCGCCGATGTCGACCGCGCCGACCGCATCACGGTCGAATCGCTCGACCGCCACGGCCAGGCGCAGAATTTCGAGGCCGACGGCCTGCTCGCGGTCTGCATCCAGCACGAGATGGACCACCTGGTCGGCAAGCTGTTCGTCGACTACCTCTCGCCGCTCAAGCGCGAACTCGTCCGCAAGAAGCTCGAAAAACAACGTCGCAACGCGGCCGCGGGCTGAACACGCATGCCTATGGCCGCGGTGCGGCTGGTGTTCGCGGGAACGCCGGACTTCGCAGTGCCGCACCTGGCCGCGTGCCGGCGTGACGGCATCGAGGTCGTCGCCGTCTACACCCAGCCCGACCGCCCGGCCGGGCGCGGGCGCAGGCTCACGCCGAGCCCGGTCAAGCAGGCCGCGCTCGACCTG
The DNA here is from genome assembly GCA_018240505.1 of Pseudomonadota bacterium. Taxonomy (GTDB): domain Bacteria; phylum Pseudomonadota; class Gammaproteobacteria; order Xanthomonadales; family Rhodanobacteraceae; genus Rudaea. The sequence goes on along the minus strand of JAFEFQ010000032.1, from coordinate 8,512 downwards.
GGCTTGCCGGTCGAACAGCCGGAAAACTTCAAGGACCCGGTGGCGCGCGAGCGACTGGCCGCGTACGCGCCCGACCTGATCGTCGTCGTCGCCTATGGCCTGATCCTGTCGCGCAAGGTGCTCGCGATCCCGCGCCTCGGTTGCTGGAACGTGCACGCATCCCTGCTGCCGCGCTGGCGCGGCGCGGCGCCGATCCAGCGCGCGATCCTCGCCGGCGACGCCGAAACCGGCGTCTGCCTCATGCAGATGGAGGCCGGCCTCGATACCGGCCCGGTGCTGCTGCGTCGCGCCCTGCCGATCGCGGCGGACGACAGCGGCGGTTCGCTGCACGACAAGCTCGCCGCGCTCGGCGCCGGCTTGCTGGGCGAAGGCCTCGATCGCGTCACGCAAGGCGGGGCGTTGCCGCCGACGCCCCAGCCCGAGGGCGGAGTGACCTACGCGCACAAGCTCGACAAGGCTGAGGCGCGACTCGACTGGAATGACACCGCCGTCGCGCTGGAGCGCAAGGTGCGCGCGTTCGATCCGTGGCCGGTGGCCGAGGCCGAGGTCGGCGGAGAGCGCTTGCGCATCTGGCGCGCGCAGGGTCGCGGACACGCAATCGGTGATGCACGGCCTGGCACGGTCGTCGCCGCTGCGCGCGACGGCATCGATATCGCCTGCGGCGAAGGCGTGTTGCGCCTGCTCGAGGTGCAGCGCGCGGGCGGGCGGCGCATGGCGGCGGCCGACTATCTGAATGCGCGGCCGGAGCTGCGCCACGCGGCGTCGAGTCCCACTGCATGAACGTTTCCGAGCCGCAAGCCGCGAACGTGCGCGCGCTGGCGGCGCAGGCGCTCGCGCGCATCGTGCGCGGCGAATCGCTGCGCGCGGTGTTCGCCGCGGCCGCGCCGCGGCTGGCCGATGCGCGCGACCGCGCGCTGCTGTCGAGCCTGCTGCACGAGGGTGCGCGCTGGTGGCTGCGCTACGACGCGGCGCTCGATCGCCTGCTGCAGCGGCCGCTGCGCGAGCGCGAAGCCGATGTGCACGCGCTGGCGTTGCTCGGCCTGGTCCAGCTCGACGTGCTGCGCCAACCTGAGTATGCGGCGGTCGCGGCGACCGTCGAGGCCGTGCGCGCGTTGCGCAAGCCGAAATTCGCCGGCCTGATCAACGCGCTGCTGCGCCGCTGGCTGCGCGAGCGCGCTGGCTTGCTGGCCGAGCTCGATGCCGATCCGGTCGCGCGCAGCGCGCATCCGCGCTGGCTGCTCGACGCGCTCGCGCGCGACTGGCCGGATGAGGCCGCTGCGATCATCGCCGCCGACAACGCGCAGGCGCCGCTGTGGCTGCGCGTCAACCGGCGGCGGGCGCGGCGCGAGGAGCTGCTCGCGCGCTTCGCCGAAGCCGGCGTCGAGGCGCAGGCTGTCGCCGACCACGACCAGGCCATCGTGCTCGCGCAGAGTGTCGACGTAACCCGCCTGCCCGGCTACGCCGAAGGCGCGTTCTCGGTGCAGGACGGTGCGGCGCAGTTCGCCGCCCCGCTGCTCGACCTCGCCGCCGGCCAGCGCGTGCTCGACGCCTGCGCCGCGCCGGGCGGCAAGTCCGCGCATATTCTGGAAAGCGCGGACGTGCGTCTGCTCGCGCTCGACGGCGATGCACGGCGCCTGCCGCGCATCGCGGAAAATCTCGCGCGCCTCGGCCTCGCCGCCGACATCCGCGCCGGCGACGCGGCCGCGCCCGCGTCGTGGTGGGACGGCAAGCCGTTCGACCGCATCCTGATCGACGCGCCGTGTTCGGCGACCGGCATCGTGCGTCGCCAGCCCGACATCAAGCTGCACCGGCGCGCGGCCGACATCGCCCGCCTTGTCGACGAACAATCGCGTATTCTCGACGCACTTTGGCCTTTGCTCGCGCCGCGCGGACGCTTAGTCTATGCGACATGCTCCGTGCTCGCGGACGAGAACACGCAGCAGCTCGCGCGCCTGCTTGCGCGCCACGCCGACGCGCGGCCGGTCGACGCCGTACCGCCCGGCTGGCACCGGCCAAGCGAGGGCGGCGCGCAGAACCTGCCGGGGGAGCACGGCATGGACGGATTCTATTATGCGGCCTTGGAAAAAGTTAATTAATATACTTTTTCCCATCGCGTTCGGCGCGCTGGCCGTCGCCTGCGCGCGCACGGACGACGGCGCGCGTTTCAGCGTGCGCGAGGCCGCGGTCGCCGACGGCATGCTCAGCGCGCAACTCGACTGGCGGCCGAGCGAGGCGCTGCTCGACGGCCTCGATCACGGCATCCCGCTCGTATTCGACATCCGGCTGTCGGCGCAGGCGCCGGGGAAGTTCGGTCTGCACGCCGACCTTGCCGAGCAACGCTGGCGGCGCGAGCTGCGCTATTTCCCGCTGACGCGCCAGTACCAGCTGCGCGATCCCGACATGGTGCGCGGCGGCACGCAGACGCGCAGCTACGCGGTGCGTGCGCTGGTCATCGCCGCGCTCGCCGACCTGCGCCTGCCGCTCGATCCGGCGCTGGCCGCCGCGTCGGCGCAGCGCTACGTGCTGCGCATCGACCTCGAGCGCGACGCCTTGCCGGGCGCGCTGCGCCTGCCGGCGCTGATCGATGCGGACTGGCACCTCTCCACCGGAAATTACGCATGGCAGGCCAGATCCGGCGCGCGCTGAGCTTGTTCGCGCGGCGTGCGCTGCCCGCGCTCGCCGTCGCCGCCCTGCTCGCGGCGACGTTGCTGCTCGCGCGCGATGCGGCGAGCGACACGAACCGGCTCGGGCGTTTCTACCCCTGGATCCTCGGCACGTCGGCGCTGGCGCTGTTCGTGCTGGTCGTCATCATCGCGCAGCGCCTGCTGCGGCTGTCGCGCGAACTGCGGCGCGCCGTGCCCGGCGCGCGCCTGACCCGGCGCTGGCTGCTCATGCTGATTGCGCTTGCCGTGCCGCCCGTGCTCGTGGTCTACGGCTTCTCGCTCTACTTCCTCAACGCGACAGTCGATACCTGGTTCAACGCGCGCCTCGAACAGGGCCTGTCCGCTGCGCTCGGCGTCGGCAAGGCCTATCTCGACGAGCATCTGCGCACGGCCGAGACCAGCGCGGCCAACATCGCCCGCGATCTCGCCAACGTGCCCGACGCCGACCTGCAGCAGCGCCTCAAGGGAGCGCTCGACGCAGAGCCGATCACCCAGCTCGTCGTGTTCGGCGACAACCGCCAGGTGCTCGCCAACGACGGCTCCGATCCGCGCTTCCTCGATGCGGTCTACCCGGACGCGAACGCGCTGAACCAGCTCAAGATCACCGGCCGCTACGCGGTCGCCGAACCTCTGGGCGAGCCGAGCGTGCTCAAGCTGCGCGTGGTATTGCCGCTCGCCAACGCCACGCCCGGCGCGAACCGTCTGCTGCAGGCGCTGTATCCGGTGCCCGAGCAGATGCAACCGCTGATGGCGACCGTGGAACAGGCCAGCTACGACTTCCAGCGCCTGAAATTCCTGCGCGATTCGCTCAAGCTGACCTTCACCCTCGTGCTGACCTTCGTGCTGCTGCTGTCGGCGTTGTTCGCCGTGCTCACCGCGTTCGGCGTGGCGCGCCGGCTGACCGCGCCGATCGGCCGCCTCGCCGCGGCGACGCGTGCGGTCGGCGCCGGGCGTTACGACACGCCGCTGCCGGTCGCGAGCGACGACGAGCTCGGCTTCCTCACGCGCTCGTTCGGCCAGATGCAGGGCGAGCTCGAGCGCGCGAGCTCGCGCCTCGCGCGCAGCGCGCAGGAAACGGACAGCCAGCGCACCTACCTGCGCGCCGTGCTCGAGCGCCTGTCCGCCGGCGTACTCGGCCTCGACCGCGACGGCGTGCTGCGCACGGCCAACCATGCCGCCGAGGTGATCCTCGACCTGCCGCTGTCGCGCCACATCGGTCAGCATCTCGGTGTGCTGCGGCGCGAACGTCCCGCGCTCGCGCCGCTGATCGACCCGATCCTCAAGCACATGCGCGAGGCCGCGCGCGAGTGGCGCGAAGAGGTCGTGCTCGACGATCCGGACCAGCGCTCGGGCAACGAGCGCCGCGTGCTCATGCTGCGCGGCGCGGAACTCTCGCCGATGCTTGGCGAGGACGCCGGCATCGTCGCCGTATTCGACGACCTGACCCTGCTCAACCGCGCCCAGCGCGACGCGGCCTGGGCCGAGGTCGCGCGCCGTCTCGCGCACGAGGTGAAGAATCCGCTGACGCCGATCCAGCTCGCGGCCGAGCGTCTGCGCCGCCGCTTCATCGGCCGCCTGCCGCCCGACGAGACCGAGGTGCTCGATCGCGCGACGCTGACCATCGTCAACCAGGTCGAGGCGCTCAAGGCCATGGTCAACGCGTTCGGAGACTATGCGCGCCCGCCGCAGATCGACGCGCGCCCGCTGTCGATCAACGCGCTCGCCGGCGAGGTCGTCGACCTGTACGAGAACGACCAGCGCATCCAGCTCACGCGCCAGTTCGCCGAAAGCGACCCGAGCCTGCGCGCCGACGCGGTGCGCCTGCGCCAGCTGCTGCATAATCTGATCAAGAATTCGCTCGAAGCCGTCAGCGGCGAGCACAAGCCGCATGTCGAGGTGATCACGCGCGAGATCGACGAGGGCGGCCGCCATTGGGTCGAGCTCGCCGTCGCCGACAACGGCCCGGGCTTGCCCGAGGGCTTCGACGCGCGCTGGTTCGAGCCGTACACGACGAGCAAGGTCAAGGGCACGGGCCTGGGCCTTGCCGTGGCGAAGAAGATCGTCGAGGAGCACGGCGGCACGATCCGCGCGGAAAATCGCGCCGAAGGCGGCGCCGTGTTCACGCTGCGGTTGCCGCGCGACGGCGATGTCTGAGAACCTGCCCTCAAAGCTACTGCGCTCGGCCCGATTCTAGACAGGATCGGGCCTTCGCTCGCTACGCTTTGAGAACAGGTTCTGGCGGGAGAAAAGCCGGTCGGCGTCAGCGCGGCGTCAACTTGTGTCAGGTAGGCTGCAGCGTGCGCGCGAGCGCAGGCCTTTTTTCCGTCACCCTGTCTGTTCGATCAATCCGCAATGAGCGTTCCGTCGATGCCATCTTCACCTGCCCGTCGTGAGCTGTGGCTTTTTTTGCTGTTCGCCCTCATCGTGATCGGCGCCGGCATCGGCCTGCGCGATCCGTGGCCGGCCGACGAGCCGCGTTTCGCCCTGTCGGCGCAGCAGATGGTCGAATCGGGCGACTGGTTGATCCCGCATCGCGGCCACGAGATCTACGCCGACAAGCCGCCCGCGTTCATGGCCATGCAGGCGGCCGCGTTCGAGCTGACGCGCAACTGGCGCATCGCCTTCCTGCTGCCCTCGCTGCTCGCCGCGCTGGGCACGCTGCTGCTCGTCTATGACCTCGCGCGGCGGCTCTGGGACCACCGCGCCGGCTTGTACGCCGGCGTCGCCCTGCTCTGCGTGTTCCAGTTCGTCTACCAGGCCAAGCGCGCGCAGATCGACCCGATGGTGACGTTCTTCATCACCCTGGCGAACTATGGGTTGCTGCGGCATTTCCTGCTCGGGCCGGACTGGCGCGCCTATTGGCTCGGCTGCTTCGCCGCGGGCCTCGGCGTGATCACCAAGGGCGTGGGCGTGCTCGCGCTGCTGATGTTCCTGCCGTATATTTTTGCGCGGAGTACACATTGGAACTTCGTCGCGACGACGAAGGGTGCCGCCTGGCACTGGGCCGGCGGCCTGGTCGCATTCCTCGTCGCGATCGCTTTATGGCTCGTGCCGCTCGCGCTCGCCGTATCGCTGCATCCCGCCTCGGAGTATCAGGCCTATCTGCACGACATCCTGTTCAAGCAGACCGCCGCGCGCTACACCGACTCGTGGGACCACCAGCAGCCGCCGTGGTACTTCCTCGGCGTCATCCTGAGCGGCTGGATGCCGCTGTGGCTGACCTGGTTCGGCACCGTGCCCGCATGGGCGCGCGCGCTCAGGGCGCGCGATGCGCGCATCCTGCTGCCGCTGGCCTGGGCCGTGCTCGTGATCGTGTTCTTCAGTGTCCCCGCGGGCAAGCGCGACATGTACATCATGCCGGCGCTGCCGATGGTCGCGCTGGCGTGCGCGCCGTACCTGGCGCAGATCGTCGAGCGGCGCTGGTTCCGTGTGCTCGCGCTGGTGCTGCTTGTCGCGCTGGGAGGCGTGCTCGCGGGCGCGGGCATGCATGCCCTGTCCGGGCACTGGAAATTTGCCAACGATCTTGCCGAGCAGCGCGGCTTCGATGGCGGCGGCGCGGCGCTGTGGGCGTTGCTGATCGCGCTCGGCGGCTGGCTGTTGTTCTGCGCCATCGGCTTCCGTCTGCGGCGCGCGGCGCTCGGCCTCGTCGCCGGCCTGGCCGGCCTGTGGCTGCTCTGGGGGCTGTGGGCCTCGCCGCTGCTCAACGATTCGAGTTCCGCGCGCGGCCTGATGCGCCAGGCCGGCGCGATGATCGGGCCCGATGCCGAGCTCGCCCTCGTCGCGTGGAAGGAGCAGAACCTGCTGCTCGCCGACCGCAAGGTCGTCGAATTCGGTTTCGTCAAACCGATGCACCTGCAGCTGGCCGAGGCGATCCGCTGGCAGGAACAGCAGCCGGCCGCGCGCTGGGTCTTCGTCCTCGCCGATGCGATGGCGCCGTGCATCGACCCGGCGAAGTCGCGCTACGTCGGCCACGCCAACCGGCGCGAGTGGTGGTTGTTCCGCAACGACGCCGTCGCCGAAGCCTGCCGCGGCGGCAACGTGCCCGCGCCGCGCAAGGAAGTGGACGCCGAAGCGGAGTAGTTGCAACTAGGGCCTGTCCCGATAGTGCTAACAGGCCCTAGACTGCGCGACCATGCCGAACGAAATCCGCCACAGCAACGACTCGCCTGCGAAAAGCCTGCGCCGCCGCGTAGCGCGCTGGTTTTCGCGACGACTGGCGCCGGAATCCACGATCGCAGCCGATCTGCCCGAGCATGTTCCCGCGCGTGGCATCCACCGCATCCTCGTCTGCCGCGCGACGCGGACGCTCGGCGAGACCCTGTTGCTGTCGCCGTTGCTGCAGGAGATCGAAGCGCGCTTTCCCGGCGCCGAGGTCGATATCGTCAGCGGCTGCGGCGCCGCGCCGGCGCTGTTCGCGCGCTATGCCCAGGTGCGGCGCGTGAGCGTGCTGCCGCGAAGCATCGCCAGGGCGCCGCTGCGCTATCGGCGCATGCTCGCGGAGTTGCGCGGCGCGAAATACGATCTCGCGATCGACCCGTATCTGCTGTCGCACTCGGATCGCCTGCTCGTGCGCACTTCGCAGGCGCGCTTCCGCATCGGCTTCGACGGACCGAAGAAAAGCGGCCATCTCACCCACGCGCTGGCCGCGCCGCGCGACGAAGAGCACGCGGCGAAATTGCCGGTCTACCTGCTGCGCAAGACGATGGGCGTCGGCGGCGATGCGGCGACGTGGACTTATCCGGAACTCGATCTGCATCTGTGCGCCGCCGAGCGCGAGCAGGGATGCGAGTCGTTGCGCGCCGTGGTCGCCAGCGGAGCACCCGCACAACCGCGCGCAACGATCGGCGTCTATGCATTCGCCACCGGGGTGAAGAACTATCCGCGCGAATGGTGGCAACGGTTTCTCGCCGTGCTCGCCGCGCGCTATCCGGATCACGCGATCGTCGAAATCGTGCCGGGCTTCGGCCGCTCGCTGCTCGACGATGCGTATCCGGCGTATTTCTCCTCCGACATCCGCAAGCTCGGCGGCGTGCTCGCGAATCTCTCGCTCTACGTCAGCGCCGATTGCGGCATCATGCATCTCGCCGCCGCGAGCGGCGCGCCGACCGTCGGCATCTTCTCGGTCACCGATATCCCGGGCTGGAGCGTGTACGGCGCGCGCAACCACACGATCGATGCGCGCGGGCTCGACGCCGCGCAGACGGCCGCGGCGCTGATCGCCGCACTCGGCGAGGATTCGCCTACGCCAGCGAACGCCAGGCCGCAATGACCGCGGCGGGCGCGATCGCCGCGACCGGCTGCGGCGGAGCACCGAGATTGACGATGGGCTTGCCGTACGGACTGCGCCGGCCCCATTTCTTCGGCCCGTACTTGCCGCCGTAGAGCACGACGAGCGGGCAGCCCATCGCCGCGGCGAGGTGCGCGGGGCCGGTGTCGACCGAAACCATGCTGTGCGCGCGCTCGAGCACGCCGAGCAGGCGGCGCACGGGCAGGTCGGTCGTCGCGATTTTCACCTGCGCGAGTTGCGTGGCGGCGGCGATCGCCTCGCACACGGCGGTCTCGACCGGCGCGCCGCACAGCAGCAGGTTCGCCGCGGGCAGCGTTTCGTGCATGGCGCGCAGCAACGCGGCCCAGGATTCGACCGGCCAGAATTTCGGGTCGCTGCCGCGCCGCTCCCACCAGCGGTGCACGTGCCAGTTGCCCGGCTGCAGCAGCACGAGCGGCGCGTCGGCAAGGCCGCGCTGATGCAGCCAGGCGTCCGTATCGGCACGGTCGGCCGCGTCGAGATACAGGCGCGGCGCGGACTGCAGGTCGTCTTCGTTCCACGAATAGTCCTCGGCGCGATACGC
>JAFEFQ010000031.1 GCA_018240505.1 Pseudomonadota bacterium | reverse complement strand
GTGCGAGCAAGAGAAAGTAACCCGCGCGCCGGACGCGCGCGGAAAGGCGAACGGATGCGTCTTCACATTGGAAGGCATCGCCTCGCTGGGCATCCATGCAGTCTGGATTCCGGCAATCCATGCCGGAATGACGAGCAAGAGCGGTCAGCGCGCCGGATGCGCTTCGACCCAGGTCGCGAGCGCCTTGTCGCCGACGTGCGCGCGCAGCGCGCCGCAGGTGCCGACGCCTTCGAGCGATTGCGCGAGCTTGCGTTCGCCGCCGATCACCTGCTTGATGCGCGGTGCGAACCATTCGCGCATTTCCTCGCCGGACTCCTTGCTGCAGCGTCCGGCACCGGCGTAGCCGATCGCGCTGCTCTGGTAGGAATCCGGCAGGCGCATGCGCAACGCATCGAAATGCGGCTTGAGCCAGGCCCAGAATCCCGCGCGGTTTTCTTCTTCGCCGACATGGCTGCTGTAGAGATACGGAATTTCGCCTACGGCAACGGCCGGGGTCAGGCCGTAATTGCGCACGTCTTCGGCCAGCTTCGCGTCGTGCGTCGCGGCGAGCGCGGCGAGCAGTTCGTAGCGCTGCTTGGTCTGCGTGTTGGTTTTCAGTTCCTGCTGCACGGCCTTGTACGCCGCCTCGCCCGAATCCTGCACGGCGACCTTGAGCGCAGTGCCGCGGATATCCGGATCGAGTTTGGCCAGGTCGACCTTGCCGGCGCCGTCGAGACCGAGCGCGGCGCGCGCCTCGCCGTCGAGCTGCGCGCGCAGCGCCTTGTCGCGCACGGTCAGCGCGAGCAGGTCGACCACGCCCACGCGCAGTCGCGTCGTCGCGTCGCTGTCGTCCGGCCGCTTGTGCAGGCCGAGTTCCTGCAGTCGCGGCGCATAGAGCTTCGTCGCCCAGGCATCGAGCGCGGGACGCGTCGCGTCGGTCGCCAGATGCTCGCGGATCCATTCGAACGAGCCGACCAGCGCCGTCGCGATCTGCGGGATCTGCGAGGAGGCCAGCGCCGGCATCGCCTCGAGCACGACGTCGGGACCGATCCTGCCCTGGTCGAACGCGGCGGAAATCGCATCGGCGTAGACGACCTGTTCGGCGGGCGCGAGCGCAGCGGCGTGGCCTTTCAGTGCGGCGAATTCGGCCTTGCCGAGAGTGAAGCGGTAGTAGCCGGCCGCATCCGCGTTCGGCATCGTCCACTGCGCGCAGCCGCCGGCCAGCGCGAACTCCTGCTCCGGCTGGTCGAGCAGGAAGCATTGCCTGGAAGATTTGTCGCCGTTGCCGAAGCGCGCGCAGACGGGCACTTGCCATTGCGGGTTGTCATGGCTCAGGACGCCGAACGGCAGGTAGCGCGACTGGCTCAGCTCCAACTTACCCGTTTTCTCTGCGCCCTTGCCCGCGTTGCATTTCAGCTCGGCATGCACGAGCGGCAGACCCGGCTGGTCGAGGAAGCTGCGCATCGCTTTCGCCAACGTCTCGCCCTTGCCGCTGACGCGCGCGATTGTCGCGATCAGGTCGTCCGAGTTGCCGCTGCCGAACTTGTGCTTGGCCAGGTAGTCGCGCATCGCCTCGCGATAGACGTCCTCGCCGATCCACTCCTCGAACATGCGCAGCACGGCCGCGCCCTTCTGGTAGGTGATGCCGTCGAACGCGTTCTCGATGTCGCCCTGGTCGTGGATCGGCTGGCGGATCTTGCGCGCGGACAGTTTGCTGTCCGAGTTCATCGCATACAGCGTGCCTTCGAGGCGCGACAGGTCGCCGAGGTATTCCGGCTTGAGCGCGACCGTCGCCTTGCCCTGCGCCCAGGTCGCGTAAGCCTCGTTGAGCCAGATGTCGTCCCACCACGGCACGGTGACGAGATCGCCGAACCACTGGTGCGCGATCTCGTGTGCGTTGACGTTGAAGCTCGAGCGGTAGCTCGACGCGGGCGACTTGGCGTCGATGCGCAGCAGCGCGTCGCGGTAGACGATGAAGCCGGCGTTCTCCATCGCGCCCGCGGAGAAGTCCGGCGCGCCGACGAGATCGAGCTTGTCGAACGGATACGGCTGCTGCGTGTAGTCCTCGTAGTACTTCACCGTCGCCGGCGTCGCATCGAGGATCCACTTGAGCTGCGGCCCGGTGCCGTGCGGGCCGATGCCGCGCAGCGGCACCGGATTCTTGCGCACCGAGTTCGCCGGAATCGTCGGGCCGTCGACCACGTCCCAAGGCCCGACCGCAAGCGCGACGAGGTAGGTCGGCAGCGGCCGGGTCTGGGCGAAGGTCAGCGTCTTCCACTCCCTGTCGTCGGATTCCTTCGCGGCCGTCTGCAGCGTGTTGGCGAGTGCGACTTCGCCCGATGGCACGGTCAGCGTGATGTCGAACGGCGTCTTGAAGCGCGGCTCGTCGAACGAGGGGAACGCGTAGCGCGCGCTGATCGCTTCCATCTGCGTGGTCACGTAGGCGTCGTCGCCGACCTTGACCTTGTAGATGCCCTGCAACTTGGCGTTGAACGGCGCCGAATAGTCGAAGGCCAGTTCGATGTCCTGCGCGGCCAGCGTGGCGCCGAACGCGACTTCGGCGACGCCGGACGGATCGCGCACGGTCAGCTTCGCGTCGTGTGCGGCGCCCTTGGCTTCGGTGACGACGACCTTGACCACATCGATCTCGCGCGCATGCAGCCAGAGATGATCGGCCGGCCTGGCGAGCCTGACCTTGATCCTGACGCGGCCGCTGAAACGGTCGGCTTTCGGATCGATCTTCAGGTCCAGCGCGTAGGACAGCGGTTTGGCGTCGTCGGGCAGCTTGCCGGTCGGCACCGCTTCCGCGCCCGTCGCTAGGGCGGACAACAAGACCGATGCGGCCGCGGCCGCGCGGAACCAGTGCGTGATGCGCATGTATCGCTCCCCGAAATAAGGCAAACGCGAACCTGAACACAGTGCGCGCAGCCTTCGCAAGCGACGGAAGTCATGCGCCGTGGCCTCGCGTCCGCCACGCGCATGCGTCCCCGCGCACTTGAATTCCGCCGCGCCGGCCAAATCATAGTCAATGCCTATCAATAGAATGATATAAATCAATTTTACAAATATCGTGCACCGCACTAGAGTGCACGCCATCCCTTCACCACCCAGCAAAAAGGAAGCAAGCGATGTCCCTCATCAACACCCCGGTTCAACCGTTCAAGGCGCAGGCGTTCCACAACGGCAAGTTCGAGGAAGTCACCGAGCAGTCCATCAAGGGCAAGTGGTCGGTGTTCATGTTCCTGCCGGCAGCGTTCACCTTCAACTGCCCGACGGAGATCGAAGACTCGGCCGACAACTACGCCGAGTTCCAGAAGCTCAACACCGAGATCTACGTCGTCTCGACCGACACGCATTTCGCGCACAAGGTCTGGCACGAAACCTCGCCGGCCGTCGGCAAGGCCCAATTCTTCCTCGTCGGCGACCCGACGCATGCGCTGTCCAAGGCGTTCGACGTGCTGATTCCGGAAGAAGGCCTGGCCCTGCGCGGCACCTTCGTCATCAATCCGGACGGCGTGATCAAGACCGCCGAAGTCCACTCCAACGAGATCGCCCGCGACGTCAGCGAGACGCTGCGCAAGCTCAAGGCCGCGCAGTACACCGCCGCGCATCCGGGCGAAGTCTGCCCGGCGAAGTGGAAGGAAGGCGCGAAGACGCTGAAGCCGTCGCTGGACCTGGTCGGCAAGATCTAAGCGAACTGCCCCGGCAACGAGGCTCTGGCTCTCGATCCGCTTTCGATCTTGATCTTGGGTCCCCGTTTGCCGCGGCGAGGGCATGACGGAAACGCCCGCAGGGGCGCGTGCAGGATGCACGCGAGTTCGTTGCACGCACAAGGACGTGCGTTCAACGAACCCCGACATGACCTCGCGCACCGCCGCAGGCGGCGCGGCATCCGGGGCGGCGTCTTTTTGGTTACTTTTTCTTCGCTGTAGAAGAAAAAGTGACCCGCGCGCGGGAAGCGCGCGGAAAGGCGAATGGACGCGATCGCAAAGAATCCAAAGCAAGGCAAGATCAAAATGGATTCCCGCTTGACCAGCCCTTCGGCTGTTGAAAGCCGCGGGAATGACGAGCAGAGAAATTCCACGGAGCCACCGTCATGTTGGACAACGACCTCAAATCCCAATTGCGCGAACACTTCGCGAAACTCAGCCGGCCGGTCGAAATCCGCGCCGCATTCGACGCCGGCGAAAAGTCGCAGGAACTGCGCGAACTGCTGACCGACATCGCCGCCCTGTCGCCGCAGTTCTCGCTGACCGAAGGCGACAGCGCCGGCCTGCGCACGCCCTCGTTCGCGCTGACCACGCCGGGCCAGGACATCCACCTGCGCTTTTCCGGCATCCCGATGGGCCATGAGTTCACTTCGCTGATCCTCGCCCTGCTCCAGGTCGGCGGTCATCCGTCGAAGCTGTCGGATGAAACGATCGAACAGATCCGCGCGCTCGACGGCGAGTACAAGTTCGAAACCTATGTCTCGCTGACCTGCCAGAACTGCCCCGACGTGGTGCAGGCGCTGAACCTGATGGCCACGATCAACCCGCGCATCGGCGTGGAGATGATCGAAGGCGGCGCGTTCGAGCAGGAAGTCACCGAGAAGCAGATCCTTTCCGTGCCGGCGATCTTCCTCAACGGCCAGGAGTTCGGTCAGGGCCGCATGGGCGTCGAGGAGATCCTGGCCAAGCTCGACTCGGGAGCGGCCGCGCGCGACGCGACCAGGCTCGATGCGCGCGCACCCTACGACGTGCTCGTCGTCGGCGGCGGCCCCGCGGGCGCGGCGGCCGCGATCTATGCGGCACGCAAGGGCATCCGCACCGGCGTCGTCGCCGAGCGTTTCGGCGGCCAGGTGCTCGACACGATGGAGATCGCCAACTTCATTTCGGTCAAGCAGACCGAAGGCCCGCAGTTCGCCGTCGCGCTCGAAGAGCACGTCAAGGACTACGGCGTCGACATCATGAATCTGCAGCGCGCGACCGCACTCGCAGCCAACGGCGACCTCGTCGAGGTCAAGCTTGCGAACGGTGCGACGCTGAAATCGAAGACCCTCGTGCTGTCCACGGGCGCACGCTGGCGCAACATGAACGTGCCGGGCGAAACCGAATACCGCACGAAGGGCGTGACCTACTGCCCACACTGCGACGGCCCGCTGTTCAAAGGCAAGCGCGTCGCCGTGATCGGCGGCGGCAACTCGGGCATCGAGGCGGCGATCGATCTCGCCGGCGTCGTCGCCCACGTGACCGTGCTCGAATTCGACTCGAAGCTGCGCGCCGACGAAGTGCTGCAACGCAAGCTGCGCAGCCTGCCGAACGTCGACGTGATCGTGAACGCGCAGACGACCGAAGTGCTCGGCGACGGCGCCAAGGTCACCGGCCTGAAGTACACCGACCGCGCGAGCGGCGCGTCGAAGGAATTCGAAATCTCCGGCGTGTTCGTGCAGATCGGCCTGCTGCCGAACACCGATTTCCTCAAAGGCACGCTGGCGCTGTCGCCGCGCGGCGAAATCGAAATCGACGCGCACGGCCGCACCTCGATGCCCGGCGTGTTCGCCGCGGGCGACGCGACGACGACGCCGTACAAGCAGATCGTCATCGCCGCGGGCGAAGGCGCGAAGGCGGCGCTGTCGGCGTTCGATTACTTGATCCGCGCGCCGATCGCAGAAGAAGAGAAGAAGGCAGCCTGAGCGACGCGGACTCAAGCAAGATGAAATTCGCTTGTTTCCGGGCAAAAGTCGCGACATGCTTCAGCCCTTGATCTTCGGGCCCCGTTTGCCGCGGCGAGGGCATGACGGAAAAGCCTGGAAGGTCGCGCGCACGATGCGCGCGAGTTCGTTGCACCTACAGGGACGTGCGTTCAACGAACCCCGGCATGACCTCGCGCACTGCCGCGCAGCGGCGGCGCGGCATCCGGGGTGTGTTTCTTTGGTTACTTTCTTTGCACAAGCAAAGAAAGTAACCCGCTCACGGGATGCGAGCGGAAAACCGAATGGACGCGGCTTGGAAGATTGAATTCCAAGCAAGATCAAAATGGAATCCCGCTTGACCGGCCCTTCGGCCGTTAAAAAGCGCGGGAATGACGAGCTTAAGAGCAAAGGCAAAGGCGCTGGATGACCAGCCCTTCGGCTGTTGAAAGCCACGCCAGAAGCACGCGGACTGCGTAGACAGGATGCCGAAGCGAACATTCGCGTAGCGTATGACCCGGAGGGCGAGCCGTGGATGCGGCGAGCCAATGACGAGCGAGAAATGTCATGAACCTGCGCGACCTCAGCTACCTCGTCTCCCTCGCCGAACACAAGCACTTCGGCCGCGCCGCGCAGGCCAGCTTCGTCAGCCAGCCGACGCTGTCGACGCAGATCAAGAAACTCGAGGACGAACTCGGCGTCGCCCTGGTCGAGCGCACGCCGCGCAAGGTGCTGTTGACCGAGGCGGGCCGCGAGATCGTCGCGCGTGCGCGCGAGGTGCTGACCGAGATCGACCAGATCAAGGCGATCGCGCGGCGCACCGTCGATCCCGAATCGGGCACGCTGCGCCTCGGCATCTTCCCGACGCTCGGGCCCTACCTGCTGCCGCACGTCGTGCCGCAGGCGCGCACGCGCTTCCCGCGGCTCGAACTGCTGCTCGTCGAAGAGAAGACCGAAACGCTGCTCAAGCAGTTGCGCGAAGGCCGCCTCGACGCGGCGATCCTCGCGCTGCCGATCCACGACGACCAGTTGCACGCCGAGTTCCTGTTCGAGGAACCGTTCCTGCTCGCCGTGCCCGAGCATCACGAACTGGCCAGGCGCAAGACGCTCAAGCTCGACGACCTGTCCGACCAGAGCCTGCTGCTGCTCGAGGACGGCCACTGCCTGCGCGACCAGGCGCTCGAAGTCTGCGAGTTGTCGGGCGCGAGCGAAAAATCCGGCTTCCGCGCGACCAGCCTGGAGACGCTGCGCCAGATGGTGGCGGCGAACGTCGGCGTGACCCTGCTGCCGACGCTCGCGGTGAAGCCGCCGGTCGCGCGCTCGGAGAACATCCACCTCGTCCAGTTCCGCGGCCACGCGCCGAGCCGGCGCATCGCGATGTTCTGGCGCAAGAGTTCAGCGCTCGCGCCGTTCCTGAAGAAGTTCGCCACGGTATTCCACGAGCTGCCGCGCGGACTGCTCGATCCGCACACGCTGCCTGATGCGGTTCCGCATCCGGAGACTTCGGCCGCATCGAAGCCGCCACGGCGCCGCGTCAGCGCGATGCCGCCTCGGTGACGCTTTCGCCTTTGACCGCATCGTCGACGCTGGAATAGTCGAGCGCGGTCGCGGACGGCAGTTGCGCGAGATTCGCGCGCGCGAGCGCGTCGCGGGCGAGATCCTTGACGCGCGCGACGCGCAGCGTGATGCCTTTTGCGCCGAGCCAGGCGCAGAACTCGGCCAGCGATTCGATCGCCGTGCTGTCGAGGTCGGGCGACTCTTCCAGGCTCAGCACGACGAGCTTCGTTCGGGGGCGCTTGACGACGAACTGGCGCGCCTGCGTGAACAGCGGCTCGGCATTGGCGAAAAACAGCGGTTCCTCGGGACGCAGCACGAGCATGTCCGCCACCGTCGCCGCACTCGGAAAACGCGCGAGGCTGACGTAGTCGTGCGCGCCAACGCGGCCGAGTTCGGCCAGGCGCGGGCTAGCGAGCGTACGCAGCAACATGACGACGCTGAAGGCGATCGCGGCGAGCAAGCCGTCGAGGATGCCGAATGCCATCACCGCAAGCACGGCGGCGAGCGCGACGAGGCGGTCGCGCCGCCACTGGAAGTAATCGTGGAACACGCCGATGCGCAGCGAGTGGGCGACCGCATGGATCACGATCGCCGCAAGCACCGGTTCGGGAATGCGCTCGATGAACGGCAGGAACAGCAGGACAAGGATCAGCACGACCGCGGCAGCGGTTAGCCCCGCGAGCCGCGACTGCGCGCCGGCCGACTCGTTCGCCGACGTGGCCGAATACCCTGCGCCGACCGGCGTGCCGTGGAACAACCCGGACAGCGCGTTGGCTACAGCCAGTGCGAGCAGGTCGCGGTTCGGTTGCACTTCGTCGTCGTGCTTGAGCGCATAAGTGCGGATCGAGCTGTATGACTCGGCGTAGAGGATGAACATCAACGCGAGCGAGAACTCGACGAGTTGCAGCCATTGCGCGTCCGCGGGCCAGATGAAGTTCGGCCATTCGAGCGCGAGATCGATCGGCCCGGTCAGCACGACGCCGCGCATGGCAAGCCACGGCGATGCGGCGATGCTCGCGATGATCACGACCAGCGCGCCAGGAATCCGGCGCACGCGTTCGAGCGCGAACAGGGCGATCAACGCGGCCAGCCCGCAGGCGAGGCTCGGCATCTTCCATTCGCCGGCGCGGCGCACGATCTCCGCGACGAGGGTGAAGAAATTGCCGCTCTGCGCATGCATGTCGACCAGCGTCGGCCATTGCTTGACCGCGATGACGAAGGCGAGGCCGAACGCATAGCCGCGCAACACGGGCCGCGCGATCAGGTTCGACATCGCGCCGAGGCGCAGCGAGCCGGCGAGCGCAAACGCGATGCCGGCTCCGACCACGAGAATCGACGCGAGCATCGCGCGCACTGCCGCGTCGCGGCCGACCATCGCCAGCGTCGCCGCGGCGAGCACCGCGGCCGACGACGAAGTCGCGCTCACGATCGCGTAACGGCTGCGCCCGATCAGCCCGTAGCAGACCAGGCCCGCGAACAGCGCGATCACGCCGGCCTGCGGCGGCAGCGCCGCCACACCGGAATAGGCCACGGCTTCGGGCAGCAGCAGGCCAGCGATCGAAAGGCCGGCGACGATGTCCGCCGCATGCGAATTTCCGCTGGCCCTCATCCGGCCGTCCCCTCGATAGTCGTGTGATCCCGGCGCACAGCCTACGCCGAATCCCGTGAGGATTTCCTGATCCCGCAGCGATAGATTCAGACTATCGAATCCATCGCTACAATCAATTTCAGTCGGTGCCCGTTCTGCGCTAGGCTCGACCCATCCGCAGCGCGAGCTGCGGTCGTCCACTTCCTCCAGCCACACAGCAAGAGGTGAGTCATGAGCAATCTGAAAGGTTCCAAGACCGAGGACAGCCTGAAGGCCGCATTCTCCGGCGAATCGCAGGCCAATCGCCGCTATCTGTACTTCGCCGCCAAGGCCGACGTCGAAGGCTACAACGACGTGGCCGCCGTGTTCCGTTCCACGGCCGAAGGCGAGACCGGTCACGCGCACGGACATCTGGAATATCTCGAGGCGGTCGGCGATCCCGCGACGGGCCTGCCGTTCGGCGGCACCAGAGACAACCTCAAGACCGCGATCGCCGGCGAGACGCACGAGTACACCGACATGTATCCGGGCATGGCCAAGACCGCGCGCGACGAGGGCTTCGGCGAAATCGCCGACTGGTTCGAGACCCTGGCCAAGGCCGAGCGCTCGCACGCGAACCGGTTCACCAAGGCGTTGAACGAGTTGGTCTGATCGCCGACCTTTGCGTCCCTTCTCCCACCGGGAGAAGGTGGCGCAAAGCGCCGGATGAGGGAAGAGTGTCGCAATTTTGCGATGCCTGTCAAAACCCGAGGTGCCTTTCCCTCATCCGCCCTTCGGGCACCTTCTCCCGGCGGGAGAAGGAAGGCTCCGCCTATCCACGGAGTTGATGATGAGTAACGCCCCGACCGCGCCGCGCGAAGGCAATCTCGAAGCGCCCACGCGCCATCCGCTCGACTGGAAGAATCCCCGGTTCTACGACCAGGCCGCGATCGACAGGGAACTCGAGCGCGTCTTCGAAATTTGCCATGGCTGCCGTCGCTGCGTAAGCCTGTGCCAGTCGTTCCCGACCCTGTTCGACCTCGTCGACGCATCGGAAACGATGGAAGTCGACGGTGTCGCCAAGTCCGACTACGCCAAGGTCGTCGAGCAGTGCTATCTCTGCGACCTGTGCTACCAGACCAAGTGTCCCTACGTGCCGCCGCACGCGTGGAACGTCGACTTTCCGCACCTGATGCTGCGCGCGAAGGCGGCGGCGTACCAGCGCGGCGAAACCGGGCTCGCGGCGAAGATCCTGTCCGCGACCGACGCGGTCGGAAAACTGGCGACGATCCCGATCGTGGTCGAGGCGGTCAACGCGCTCAACCGCGCGCCGGTCGCGCGCAAGCTGCTGGAAAAGTCGCTCGGCGTGGACCGCAACGCACGCGTGCCTGCGTACACCGCGAACACCGCGCGCAGGCGGCTCAGGAATCTCGACGGCAACGGCGCCGCGCAGCCCGCGGGCCGCACGCGCGGCAAGGTCGCGATCTTCGCGACCTGCTACTGCAACTATTCGACGCCGCAGCCGGTCGAGGATCTCGCCGCCGTACTGCGCCACAACGGCATCGCGGTCAAGCTGATCGAGCGCGAGGTCTGCTGCGGCATGCCCAAGCTCGAGCTGGGCGACCTCGCTTCCGTTGAAAAGTATAAAAAGCAAAACATTCCAGTGCTCGCCGCGGCGATCCGCAGTGGATGGGACCTCAGCGCGACGATTCCTTCGTGCGTGCTGATGTTCAAGCAGGAGCTGCCGCTGATGTTTCCCGACGACGAGGACGTGCTGCTGGTCAAGCGCCATTTCTTCGATCCGTTCGAGTATCTCTGGCAGCGGCATCAGGCCGGCCTGCTCGACACCGCGTTCAAGCGCGGCCTCGGCAAGGTCGCCTACCACGCGCCCTGCCACCAGCGCGTGCAGAACATCGGGCCGAAGACGCGCGAAGTGCTCAGCCTCGTGCCCGACACCGAGATCCAGGCGATCGAGCGCTGTTCGGGCCACGACGGCACCTACGGCGTGAAGGCCAAGACCTACGCGTTCGCGCGCAAGATCGCCAAACCCGTGGAGACGCGCGTCGAGCAGATCGCGCCCGCACACTTCGCCAGCGACTGTCCGATGGCCGCCAGCCATATCGCGCACGGGCTCGGCGACAAGCCGCCCGCGCAAAGCCCGATCGGCCTGCTGCGGCTGGCTTATGGGATCTGAGAGAGAACGACACTTCTCCTTCCCCTTCAAGGGGAAGGCCGGGATGGGGATGGTTTTTGCCGGCGAGAAGAAATCGACACCATCCCCGCCCAAACCCTCCCCTTGAAGGGGAGGGCTTCAAAGCAACATCGCACACTTCAGAAGAATCATTCCGATGCAAAAATTGACGCAGGACGATCTCTACACCCTCGAAGCCTACGCACGCGAGCGCGCCGCATTCCGCGCGCGCGTGCTCGAGCACAAGAAGGCGCGCATCGTCCACGTCGGCGCGCACGTCACCCTCGTGTTCGAGGATCGGCTCACCGTGCAGTACCAGATCCAGGAAATGCTGCGCGTCGAGCGCATCTTCGAGCCGGCCGGCATCGCCGAGGAACTCGCGGCCTACAACCCGCTGATCCCCGACGGCGGCAACCTCAAGGCGACGATGCTGATCGAGTATCCCGACGAAAACGAGCGCACACGCAAGCTCGTCGAACTGCACGGCATCGAGCACCGCGTCGCGTTGCTGATCGGCGGGTTGACGCCCGTCACGGCAATCGCGGACGAGGATCTCGACCGCAGCACCGAAACCAAGACCGCCGCGGTACATTTCCTGCGTTTCGAGCTCGACCCGGCACACGTCGCCGCGTTCGCCGGATCGGAAGTCGTGTTCGCGATCGATCATCCCGCCTACTCCGCACGGCAGATGCTGAGCGCGGCGGTGCGAGCGGCACTCGCGGACGATTTCGACTAGCATCTGCCCCGGATTCGAATCCGTTCGGTGTCGAGCGCGGAGCCGATGCGCCCGCGACAGCTTCGCGATACCTCACCTGACCGCAGCCGCCGCAACGACCACCAGCGCCAGTCGCCCATCGGTATGGAACGGATCGCCGCCGCCGTTGCGTCCCTCGCGCAGCGGCTGGAAACCGTCGACCCAGGTGACCGACACGCCGCCGGTGCGCTGCAGGTCGGCGAGCAGTTTGTCGCGTTCGGCATCGACGTCGGCGGAAATATGGTGGGTGACGTGATCGCTGACATGCCCGTTGACGCGGGCAAGCCCGATGCTCGTGTCATAGGTTGCTGCCGCGATCCATTGCGCGGGACCCGGTGCAGCGATGCGCCAGAAACGCACGTGATGGCGCTTCGACGGATTGTTCGCGGCCGGCTGCTCGAAGGCCAGGTCCTGCTTCCTGCCATCCACGTAGAGGCTGCTCACCGGCGCATCGACATACGGCCGGCGCACGATGCTGTCCATCGTTATGCGCAGCGAGCTTCGCAGCGTGATCGGATCCGCGGGGAACCAGCCCGCCTTCGCCATCAGGCGCAACAGGTCGTCCTCGCCACCGACGAAGGCGAGATTCAAAGGATCGCCCGGTGCGCCTTTCGGCGTGGACGAGCGCGTGCCCGCCGCCGCGAGTGCCGGATAGCTGGCGAAGAAATCCTCCAACGCCGAATGTCCGCCGGCGAGCACCGGGCTCGACGGGCCCGCTGACAAGACGATCGCCAGAAGCAACGCACGGGCGGCGTTTGCGGCAACGCCGCCCGACCGCATCGGGATTTCATTCGTCTTCAGTTCACGCATGACGGCAGCATCGCGAATACACGGCGCGGGAGTCTAGAATATGCGCCATTCAAAAATTCCCAACACGCACATGATCCTGCCCCGCTACCACGTCGCCGCCTCGAACATCCCCGCTGCAGGCAAGGGCCTGTTCCTCGACGAAGCCGTCGCCCGCGGGCGCCTGATCACGGCGCCGGACGATATCCGAAAAGTATACAAATGGAGCGACGTCGAAGCGCTGCCGAACTCGCATGAACTGCTTGCCGCGACCGTGCGCTGGTTCGAGGACCGCTACACGGTGACGCCGGAGTGGCCCGACGAGTGCTACATCAACCATTCGTTCGCGCCGAACGGGCTCTGGCATCTGGGCTTCGTGTTCGCCCTGCGCGACCTCGATGCGGGCGCGGAGATCACGGTCGACTACCGTCACCTGCTCGCGCCCGGGCAGAAGGAGGACTTCCTCGACGCGGCCAGCGGCGGCGAGATCGTCGGCTACAGCTGGGCGGAAAGCCTGGCGCTGTCGAGCACGCAGTTGCACGAAATCGTTGCCGCGCCGCGCTTCGTGCAGACCTCCGCCGATTGCGGTTGATGCCGTGAAGATCCGCCATCTGCGCCAGGATGACTACCGGCGCGTGCGCTGGAAGAACGGCGGCGGCTGGACGACCGAGCTGTACAGCCATCCCGCGCCCGAAAACGACGATGGATTCGGCTGGCGCGTGAGCATCGCCGACGTCGAGAGCGATGGTGCATTCTCCACTTTTCCACAATGCGATCGCTGGATCGCGTTGCTCGACGGCAATGGCATGCGCCTGGAATTCGACGACGCATCGCCGGCTGCCCTCGACCAGCGCCTGCACTTCGTGCATTTTTCCGGCGATGCGCGCACGCGCGGCAGCCTGGTCGACGGCCCGGTGCGCGATTTCAACCTGATCGCGCGTCGCGACCTGTGGCAGTGCGAAATCCGCCGTCGCCCGCTGGTCGGTTCGATGCTGTTCGCGGCCAGTGCTGCCGACCTGTGGTTCGTCCACCTGGCGGCAGGCTCGGCGCGGATCGAGCGCCGC
>JAFEFQ010000030.1 GCA_018240505.1 Pseudomonadota bacterium | reverse complement strand
ATCCGGGGTGGTGGGCACGATTACCCCGGATTGCGCCGCTTGCGCGGCTTCATCCAGGCTACTATTGCACGTCGGCCAGCCAATCCAAGCGCACACACAGCGCCTACAACAAGTAGCCCGGATGCAGCGCAGCGAAATCCGGGGCAGCGATGCCGCCTTCCCGGATTGCGCCGCTACGCGGCTTCATCCGGGCTACTCGCTGCCGCCGGGGGCTGCCTCCCGCCTTGCCGCCGCCTCACTCCGCCAGCGTCACCCCCGACCCACCCATCTCCGCCGGCACGTCTTTCATCTTCGGCAGGCCGTCGCGCATGCGCAGCCTCGTTTCCTGATAGTGCACGTGTAGGCCGGGCTGGAACGACAGGTCGGGAATCACGGCGGCGTAGACGTCGACGAGGTTCCACGCCGGATGGCGCGTGAACAGGTGGCCGCCGCAGGTCTTGCACCATTGGCGCTCGCTCGCTGGCGTCTGCGCGTAGCTGCCGATGTTGTCGGCGCCCGCGGTGATCTTCAGCGCGTCCGGCGGCCACAGCGAGAAAGCGTTGACCGGCCCGGCCGACCAGGCGCGGCAGGATTCGCAATGGCAGTAGCCCATCGCCACGGGCTCGCCGGCGACGGTGAATTGCACGGCGCCGCAGAAGCAGCGCCCATGATGGTTTGCGCTCATCTCTCGCTCCTCCGTTGATCGTCCTCACAGCGTGGCGAATTGTACGCCCCGGCCAAGCGGACCTGCAGCGACAGCGGCCGCGGGCGGGACTCGCCGGCCCCCTGCCGGAAACTCCGATGGACGCAGCGCCGGCCCGGACCGTCAGCGGCCGCCCTGCCGATCGGGCTTTTCACGCAGCGCATAGATTTGCGCCTGGACGCGCTCGCCATTCGCAAGCTCGGCCACTACCGCGACGCGCTCGTAGCCGTCGCCCTCGAACTCGTCGAGCCGCGACCAGTGATCGCCCAGCTCCGGCGAGGTGAAGACGAAGCCGTGAACGGGTTCCGCCCGGTCATCGAGAACGATACCCGGAAAGCCGACGGCCGCGCCCCAGCCCTCCTGGAACAAGGTGCCGCGAACGGTCGCGGGCTGCCACTCGCCGGGAACCGGGGCGAGCATGTGCGCATTCGGGCGCCCGGGAGCCAGAGTCCCGTAGACGAACAGCCGGTCGGTCATTTTCTTTCCGCAACGAAGGTCCGAATGCATCTTACCGGCACGGCGAGTTCGCGCAGGGCGGAAAACGTTGGGACGATCCCGATGGAGGTAATTTGTCGAATTCGCACAACTCTTACGCCATCGTCAGGCTTTTGTAAGCTTGTCCGGGCTATTGTTCGCCCCGCAACGCAGGACTCCCCAGGCCGCTACCCCCGGCCTCTGCATTGCGACCCCGAACGGCCCGCTCTCCCCAGCGGGCCGTTTTTATTGTGCCGCGAATAAAGTACGCCGTGGCCGCAGGCCGCAGCCGCCGGCTTCAACGCGCCCAGTAGCCCGGCGCGTAGTGCCAGCGCGGCCCGCGCTGCTCCCAGGCCGGACCGACCCAGTGGTAGCCGCGGCGCTCGCGCATCCAGTAGCCGTCGTGCCAGACGTGGCGGCGGCCGCTCCAGTACCAGTAGCCAGGCGCCCAGACGTAGCCGACGCGCGGCGGCGGGGCGACCACGACGCGCGGTGGCGGCGGCGCGACGCCGATGTCGACATAGACGCGGGCCTCGGCCGCAGGCGGCGCCAGCGCGAGTGCTGCGCCGGCGGCGAGAATGGTGGCAAGCATGGCGGTGTGCATACGCATTTTGATCGCTCCTCCGAATCGGAACCGGCCCCGATGTCCGTGCGGACCCCGTCGGGGCTTCGATTTCGATAATGCGCCGCGCCGGCCGACGTTGACCTGAATCGGACCGGGCCGTTCAGAGACCGTTGGGACTCCCGAGACTTCAGGATCGGTGCCGCGTCGGCACCTGCCAATGCCGCAGCGCCTCGCGCGTGCACTGTCGGCCCAGTTCGATCAACTCGTCGGCGCGATGGAACTCGTAGAACGCACAGACATTGCGCGGCACGCGCACGATCAGGTCGGGCGGCTGCGCGGCGAGCTTGTAGCGCGTCACGGTCTGCTGCACCACGTCGAGCGTGCGCGCGAACAGTTCGAGCGCGCCCGGGTCGGCGGCGCGTTCCGCGTGCCGCTTCTCGCGCTTCTCGAGCAGGCCGTCGATGAAGCTGGCGATTTTGCGTCGCGACGTGGTCAGCGCGCCGCCGGCATCGTTCGCGGGCGCCGGCGTCGGCTCGACATGCTCGTTGGCGGCCAACGCCTCGTCCATGTCGCCGAACGTCGCGTCGCCCGTAATCGTGTCGGGACGGCCGCCGGGGTCCTCGTCGGGACCGTTGACGTCGACCGCGATCGTGCAGTCGGTCAGGTCGCGCAGCGTCGGCGTGACCGGCACCGGATTGAGCAGGCCGCCGTCGACGAGCGTGCGGCCCTCGTAGTGGTGCGGGCGGAACACGGTCGGGATCGAGATCGAGGCGCGGATCGCATCGAACAGCGGTCCGCGCGAGAACCATACCTCGCGTTGCGCGTACAGATCGGTCGCGACCGCGGTGAAGCTGAGCGGCAACTCCTCGATGCGCACCTCGCCGATCAGGGTCTTGATCTGGTTGAGCACGCGGTCGCCCTTGATGAAGCCGCCTCCGGAAAGCGTCCAGTCGAGCAGGCGCAGCACGTCGAGCCGCTGCAGCGTGCGCGACCAGTCGCGGTATTCGTCGAGCTTGCCCGCGGCGTAGATGCCGCCGACCAGCGCGCCCATCGAGCAGCCGGCGATGCTGCGGATGTCGTAGCCCTGCGCGCGCAGTTCCTCGATCGCGCCGATGTGCGCGTAGCCGCGCGCACCGCCCGAGCCGAGTGCGAGCGAAACGGTCGGCGCCGCGCGCGTGACGACGCTCACGTGGGCGCTCCCGCGTAGCCGCCGATCGTGAGCTGGAGCAGGATCTTCATCTCCTCGCGCAACGAAAGCGGCGCGACGACTTCGGCGTCGGGACCGTACTTGAGCACGTCCATCAACAGCTCCTTCGAATTGCTGTAGGGCAGTTTGAGCTCGTAGCGTCCGTCCTTGAGCCAGTTGCCCTGCTGCTGCGAATGCCAATGCTCGTCGGCGACCCAGCGCGCGGCGTGCGCGGAGAAACGCACGGTCGCCCAGTTCTTCGGCGCGCCGGAGAAGATGCCGTAGCTCGAGGCGAGATGCTTGTTGAGTTCGTCCTCGTCGCGGTCGATCGCGGCGGCGCCGAGCACCTGCGCGTCCTTGATGCGGTCGACGGCGAAGCTGCGCAACGCCTCGCGATTCTCGTCCCAGGCATCGAGATACCAGTTGTCGCGGTAGTGGGTCAGGCGCTGCGGCGAGACTTCGCGCTGCGTGGCCTGGTCGGTCGAACGCGCGCGGTAGGCGAACTTGAGCCGCTTGCGTTCGAGCACCGCGCTGGCGACGTGGCGGAACGTCGCCTCGTCGATCCGGCGCGTGCCGTAGCCGATCACGCGGATGCGGTCCAGTGGAACGCCGCGCGTGTTGCCGTCGGCCTGGCTGGTCAGCAGCTTGTCGATGCGCGAGCGGAACGGCGCGAGCGCCGAGGCGAGCACGCCGGGACCGGTGCGCCCGATCAGTTCGTTGAGCGCGAGCAGCGCCTGCAGTTCCTCGCTGGTCAGCCACAGTCCCGGCAGCTCGAAGCGCTCGCCTTCGTCCGCCGCGTAGCTGTAGGCCGCGTTCTCGCCGTCGCTTTCGATCGGCGCGCCGAGCGCGTCGCGCAGGAAGGCGATGTCGCGGTAGGCGGTCGCGCGCGAGCATTCGAGGTCGTCGAGCAGGCGCGCCAGCGGCACCGGCCGGCGCGCGACCTTGAGGATGCGGTGCAGGGTCAGTATGCGTTCGTAGCGGTCCATGCGGCCTATGTTACGCGAACTGCCGTGCACGCCGCATGACAGGGCGGTCGGCCGCGCCACCCGGCAACCCGGTCGCGGCAGAGGTTCGCCGGACCCGGCGCGCCCGTCTGTTCAAACGCTTTCCGGGAAAAATATACAATCCTGAATTGTATATTAATCACAAAAAGAACTTGTCCACATTTTCCTGATTTACACCTGAATGAACGAACGCTGACGCGAGGGTAGTCGCGTTCGCGTGGGCGATAATGCGCGCCGTTTCGCGAACCGGTTCGTGAAGCCTACCAAGGAGCCCCGATCATGAAGAAGACCATCCTCGCCAGCGCGCTCGCGCTGGCCCTGCCCGTTGCGGCCTTCGCCGCCGATCCCGCCCCGACGCCCGCCGATGGCCAGTGGCACGGCTCGGGTGAAGCCGGCCTTGCGCTTGCCAGCGGCAACGCGAAGTCGCAGAACGTCAACGCCAAGCTGACGCTGAAGAAAGAAGACGACCTGTGGAAGTACGACTTCTTCCTCGAAGCGCAGCGCAACAAGGCCAACGTGACGACGGCGACGCCCGGCACGGACAGCAACGGCAATCCCGTCATCGTCAACTCGACCACCTACAAGCTGACCAGCAATCGTTACGACGCGGGCGCTTCCGCCGGCTACAAGTTCGACGATCGCAGCTACGTCGTCGGCGCCCTGCGCTACGAGCACGACGCGTTCTCGCCGTACCAGTATCAATACACCGCGTCGATCGGCTATGGCTATCAGTTCCTGAAGAACGCCTCGGACGAGTTGTCCGCCGAAATCGGTCCCGGTTACAAGGTGCAGCAACCCAAGGGTGCGTACAACTACGCCGTCACGCCGCCGGTCTACTTCAAGGCCGACTCGGACAGCTACGTCGTTGCGCGCGGCCTCGTCGCGTACAAGCACAACTTCAACGCGACGACCTCGCTGGTCGACACCTTCCTCGTCGAAGCGGGCAGCAACAACACCTACATGCAGAACGACCTCGGCCTGCAGGTGAAGATGAGCGATCGTCTCGCGCTCAAGGCCGGCTATCAGATCCGCCACAACACGGATATTCCGGCGGGTTCGGCATACACCAAGAAGACCGACCAGCTGCTGACGACGAATCTCGTCTACGGCTTCTGATCGACAGCACGCGTCGATTGAAGTAAAAACGGGCTCTCGCGAGCCCGTTTTTTTTCGAAGGCATGTCCCGCATCCTGGTTTTCCAGCACGTCGCCGCCGAACCGCTCGGCACGCTCGATCCGCTGATCCGCCGGCGCGGGCATCGGGTCAAGTTCGTCAACTTCGAGCGCCAGCCCGACGCCAGGCCGCGACTCGACCGCTACAAGGGCCTGATCGTGCTCGGCGGACCGATGAACGTCGAGGATCGCGATGCGCGCCCGCATCTGCAGACCGAGATCGAGGTGATCCGCGACGCGCTCGCGCAGGGCAAGCCCGTGCTCGGCGTCTGCCTCGGCGCGCAACTGCTCGCGCATGCGCTCGGCGGCGAGGTGCGCCGGCACACGACCAGCGAGATCGGCTGGTACGAACTCGCGAGCACCGCGGCGGGCCGAAGCGATCCGGTCTTCGCCCCGCTCGGCGACAGCGCGCCGATCTTCCAGTGGCACGGCTACACCTTCGGCGTTCCCGAGGGCGCCGCGCATCTCGCGCGCACCGGCACCTGCGAAAACCAGGCCTTCCGCTACGGCGACAATGCCTACGGTTTCCAGTTCCACCTCGAAATGGACAAGCCGCTGATCGAGCGCTGGCTCAACCTGCCCGCGTACCGCGACGAACTGATCGCCGCCGGCCTCGGCCGCGACGCCGAATCGATCCGCGCCGACACGCATCCGCGCATCGACGCGATGCAGGAGCGTGCGCACGCGGTGTTCAACAACTTCCTCG
Source organism: Pseudomonadota bacterium (assembly GCA_018240505.1). Lineage (GTDB taxonomy): Bacteria > Pseudomonadota > Gammaproteobacteria > Xanthomonadales > Rhodanobacteraceae > Rudaea. The sequence continues at coordinate 7,810 of JAFEFQ010000030.1, read as the reverse complement.
ACCTGATCGGCACGCCGGCGCGAAGGCGCAAGCTCGCGGCCGGCGCGTAACGCGCCGAATCACCGAGCGGTGGGCAGCTACCTCGACTTGGTCTGCTGCAAATCGAGCAGCGCGCGTGGCGCGGCGAATGTATCGGAGCGCGCATCTTTCCAGAACGCCTGGAACACGGCATGCGCGGGCACGCCGCCGTTCAACAGCGCGCCGGGCTCGACGTATTGATACAGCGCGGCGAGCGAGCGCACCTCGGTCGAGGAGACGCGGCGGATGATGTGCTCGGGGCCGAGCTGGCCCGGGTGGGTCAGGCCGGCGGCGGCGATCAGCTCCTTGAGCGCGTGCAACGTGTTGTCGTGGAAGTTCTTCACGCGCTCGGCCTTGTCGGGCACGTCGAGTTTTTTCCAGCGGCCGGGATCCTGCGTGGCGACGCCGGTCGGGCAGCGGTCGGTATGGCAGTTCTGCGACTGAATACACCCCAGGGCGAACATGAAACCGCGCGCGGCGTTGCACCAGTCCGCGCCGAGCGCGAGCGTGCGCGCGAGATCGAACGCGGTGATGACCTTGCCGCTGGCACCGAGGCGGATCTTGTCGCGCAGATCGAGGCCGATCAACGTGTTGTGGATCAGCAGCAGCGCCTCGCGCAGCGGCACGCCGACATGGTCGGTGAATTCCAGCGGCGCCGCACCGGTGCCGCCTTCGCCGCCGTCGACGACGATGAAGTCGGGAAGGATTCCCGATTCCTGCATCGCTTTCGCAATCCCGAACCATTCCCACGGATGGCCGAGCGCAAGCTTGAAGCCGGTCGGCTTGCCGCCGGATTTTTCGCGCAGTTGCGCGACGAACTGGAGCAGGCCGAGCGGCGTCGAGAACGCCGAATGCGCGGCCGGCGAAACGCAATCGACGCCCATCGGTACGCCGCGCGCTTCCGCAATTTCCGGACTGACCTTGACTCCCGGCAGCACGCCGCCGTGGCCCGGCTTGGCGCCCTGCGACAGCTTGATCTCGATCAGCTTCACCTGCGGGCTCACCGCGTTCTCGGTGAATTTGTCGAGGCTGAAACTGCCGTCGTCGTTGCGGCAGCCGAAATAGCCCGAGCCGATTTCCCAGCAGATGTCGCCGCCCATCTCGCGGTGGTAGCGCGACATCGAGCCCTCGCCCGTGTCGTGATAGAAGCCGCCGCGCCGGGCGCCGTCGTTGAGCGCACGGATCGCGTTCGCGCTCAGTGCGCCGAAGCTCATCGCCGAGATGTTGAACACGCTGGCCGAGTACGGCTGCGCGCACTGCGGGCCGCCGATCGTGATGCGGAAATCGTGGCTGGCTATCTTCTTTGGCGCGAGCGAATGGTTGATCCATTCGTACTGCGTGCGATACAGGTTCTGCTCGGTGCCGAACGGGCGCTTGTCCTCGACGCCCTTCGCGCGCTGATAGACGAGCGAGCGCTGCGCATGCGAGAACGGCACCTCCTCGGTGTCGGACTCGACCACGTACTGGCGCATCATCGGGCGGAAGAATTCGAAGAACGTGCGGAAATGACTCGTGATCGGAAAATTGCGGCGCAATGTGTGCCGCGTCTGGCTCAGGTCCCAGACGCCGACCAGCGCCAGCGCGCCGAAGATCGCCGTCGTCCAGCGCCAGACCGGGCCGTCCCAGAGCATCGCGAGCGAGAGCGCGAACAGCAGCAGGCAGAGAGCGAACGGCACGAAGCGCGAAGGCAGCATGGTCTGGCGTCCGGTGGGAGTGGCGCGAGCATACGCCGGTCGCGACGGCGAATGCGAGTGGCAGCGTCGCTGGCGTACACTTGGCATGTGAGCCAGCAGACCCCGCCGCAAAAACCCCGCAGCCCGCGCACGAAACCGATTCCCGCACAGCAGGAGTCGTTGCCGTTCGCCGCACCGAAGCCGCAGGCCGCGAAGCCCGCGCCGCGAACGAAACGCGCGGACCTCAACGCGCGCCCGCAGATTTCGGTACCGGACGTCGCTGCGGTCAAGCGCGCGCCCGCGAAAACGAAGACCGCGGCCAGGCCGTCCATCCCGCCTCCCCAATTCGCGTGGCGCGAACGTCTGGGCGAGTACGCCAGGCTCGCGCGCATGCACAAGCCGATCGGCGCGGCGCTGCTGCTGTGGCCGACCTGGTGGGCGCTGTGGCTTGCGGCGGGCGATTTTCCGCCTTGGCCGACGCTGGTCATTTTCACGCTCGGCGTGTTCCTGATGCGCTCGGCCGGCTGCGTGATCAACGACTATGCCGACCGCGGCCTTGATCCCGAGGTCTCGCGCACACGCGATCGACCGATCGCCTCGGGCGCGATAAAGCCGCGCGAAGCGCTCATTTTATTTTTTGCCCTGCTTTCGCTCGCCTTCGTGCTCGTGCTGTTCACCAACAAACTGACGATCGAGCTGTCGTTCGTCGGCGCCTTCCTCGCCGCGACGTACCCGTTCACCAAGCGCTACACGCACCTGCCGCAGGTCTATCTCGGCGCCGCGTTCGGCTGGTCGATTCCGATGGCGTTCGCCGCGGTGACGAACTCGACGCCGCCGCTGTGCTGGCTGCTGTTCCTCGCCAACGTGCTGTTCTCGACGATCTATGACACCGAATACGCGATGGTCGATCGCGACGACGACCTGCGCGTCGGTGCGAAGTCGACCGCGATCCTGTTCGGCGACGCGGACCTGACGATCCTCGGCGTGCTCATGGCGACGTTCCTGCTCGCGATGGCGCTGGTCGCGCAGCGCGGCCACCTGCACTGGCCATATTTCGCCGGCCTCGCCGTCGCCGCGGGCCTGTTCGCGTATCAGCTGTGGATCATGCGTGGGCGCGCGCGCGACGCCTGCTTCGCCGCATTCCGCAACAACAACTGGGTCGGCATGGCGCTGTGGACTGGCATCGCCGTGTCGCTCGCGATGAAATGATCGAAACGCATGACTGAAAGCAACAGCAACACCAGTGGCCCGCGCTATCTGCAAGTCGACGTCTTCGCCGAACACGCGGGCGGCGGCAATCCGCTCGGCGTGGTGTTCGCCGCGGACGCGTGGAGCGAAGCCGACATGCAGCGCTTCGCCGCGTGGACCAATCTCGTCGAGACGACCTTCGTGCTGCCGCCGCGCGACACGCGCGCGAGCTATCGCCTGCGCATTTTCACGCCGACCAGGGAAATCCCGTTCGCCGGCCACCCGACCATAGGCAGCGCGCACGCCGCGCTCGAAACCGGTCGCGTCGTGCCGCATGACGGCGGATTGCTGCAAGAGTGTGGCGCGGGCCTGCTGCCGATCCGCGTCGAGGGCGATGGGACGGCCAGACGTCTATACGTGCAGGCGCCCGCCGCGCGCGTGCTGCGCGAAGGCAGCGACGAGCCGTTGTTGCGCAGCGTGCTCGGCGACACCAGGCTCGGCGCGCTGGCGCCGGCCTTCGTCGAGGGCGGGCGGCGCTGGTGGGTCGCGGAATTCGCCGACGAAGCCTCGTTGCGCGGCTGGAAACCGGATCACGCCGCGATCCTCGCGCTCGCGCGCGCAGATGATTGCCTTGGGCTGTGCTGCTTCGCGCGCACGCGCGAAGCCGGAGCTGGGCGCGATGAATCGCGCCCCTACGATGTCGTCGTGCGCGCGTTTCCGGCCGGCGTCGGCATCGTCGAGGATCCCGCCTCGGGCGCCGCCAACGGCCTGATTGCCGCGTACATCGCGCAGCGCGAACCCGAGGGTGCGCTCGCGCGCGGCTACCGCGTCAGCCAAGGCCGCGAGATGGGCCACGATGCGACGATCGACATACGCATCGACGGCGGCGCGGCGGTCTGGGTCGGCGGCCGCTCGCACACGGTCATCGACGGCACGATCAGGACGAGGCCGTTCTGACGCCCTCGCGCGTCGCCAGCCAGACGCCGGACGCAGCGAGGGCGAAGCCGGCCATCTTCGCCGCGGTCAGCGGGTCGCCGAGCACGAAGAAGTTCATGATCGCGGTGACCGGCGGCATCAGGAAGAACAGCGCGGCGACGCGGCTCGCCGCACCGTGCCGCAGCAGCACGAACATCAGTGCGAACGCGGCCAGCGAGTTGACCACGACGAGCCAGGCGAGGCTCGCCGCGAACGCGGGCGTGGCGTCGAAACGGAAACCCTCGTGCAGCGCGAACGGCAGCAGCAGCGCGGTCGCGCTGGCCTGCTGGATCGCCAGCCCCGCGCGCGGATCGACGTCGACCGCGAAGCGCTTCTGGTACACCGTGCCCGCGGCGATGCCGGCGAGGCCGAGCAGCAGCAGGGCGTAGGCGAACCACGGCGCGCTGCCCGCACCGAGACGGTCGGCGATCGCCAGCGCGACACCGGCGATGCCGAAGGCGAAGCCGAGACCCTGCCTTGCCGACAGCGGCTCGCCGAACATGCGTGCGATCAGTGCGGTCGCGATCGGCGTCATGCCGATGACGAGCGCGGCGAGCCCGACATTGACGCCGAACGCCACCGCAACGTAGAGCGCGCCGAACTGCAGCGCCAGCGACAACGCGCCGGTCACCATGCTGTGCCACGCGGCGCGGCCGCGCGGCCACGGCACGCGCGCGCCCAGCGCGAGCACAGTCAGCAACGCGGCGGCGATGCCGAAGCGCAGCACGAGCAGGGTCAGCGGCGCGGCATGCGCGAGGCCGAATTTCGCCACCGGATAGCCGGTACACCAGAGCAGCACGAAGGCCGCGCCGAGCACGCCGGCGGGCAGCGCCGCTCGCCGTGCGAGCGGGGCTTGCAGTGCGATCACCTCGAGTTTCATCGTCATCGCCTTGGGGGGTAGCGGTTGGTCGTCCGGCGCCGGGAAGAATCGGATGACACCGGCGCCTGCATCGACGCCGGGCACGATACGCCGCGACCGTTTTGCGATAAACTGGCTGTCGGGCAAATGATCTTTGCGAATAGCGCAACAATATGTCCTCGCGTTTCGACGAGCTTTCCGCCTTTGTCGAAGTCGCGCGCCGGCACAGCTTCGTCGGCGCGGCGCGCCAGCTCGACAAGCACGTCTCCGCGGTGAGCCGCGCGGTCGCTACGCTCGAGGCGCGGCTCGGCGTGCGCCTGCTGCAGCGGACCACGCGCAGCGTCGCCCTGACCGAAGCCGGGCGCGACTACTTCCAGCGCGGCGAAGCGCTGCTCGCCGAATTCGACGGCGCCGAAGCCGCGGTGCGCGATCTCGGCGCCTCGCTGCGCGGTACCTTGCGCGTCAGTGCGGCCAGCGGCTCGGGTGTGATCCAGATCGCCGGCCTCGTGCCGGAATTCCTCGCCGCGCATCCGCACCTGCAGCTCGACCTGCAACTGGGCAACCGCTACGTCGACCTGATCGAAGAAGGCTACGACCTCGCGATCCGCGTCGGCGCGCTGGCCGACTCGCGCCTGATCGCGCGCAAGCTCGCGCCGAACCGGCGCGTACTCGTCGCCAGTCCCGCGTGGCTGGAACGCCACGGCCGGCCGCGCACGCCGGCCGCGCTGCAGCGGCACGCCTGCCTCGTGCTCGACATCGGCACGCATCCGCAGCGCTGGCAACTCGTGCGCCGCGGCGCCGAGGAGCACGTGGATGCGCGCGGGCCGCTGCGCTCCAACAACGTGCTCGCCCTGCTCGCCGCCTGCCGCGGCGACGCCGGCATCGCCCTGCTGCCCGAATTCGCCGTCGCCGCCGATCTGCGCGCCGGCCGCCTGCGCCGCGTGCTGGCGGGCTGGGCGACGCCCGAGCACGGCGTCTATGCCGTCTATCCGAGCGCGCGTTTCGTTCCGGCCAAGGTGCGCGCCTTTATCGACTTCATCGCGCAGCGCCTGCGCGCGCCGACAGTGGACGCCTGAGCGACCGCCGAAAGCCGTCGTCGCGCGACCGATCCAGGTTCGCGCGTAGCGGCCGGCTGCGGCGTCTGCTTGAAATTAATTGAACGTTCAATTATAAAGAACGCCATGTCGACACCACGCTACCGGCGGCGCCCGGCGCAAGCCGCCAAAGCCGATTCCGCGAAGCCGCCGCGCCGCCCCGGCCGGCCCGCGGCGACGGCCGGCGTCGACCGGCGCGCACGCCTGCTCGACGCCGCGCTCGCGCTGTTCGGCGAGGCCGGCATCGGCGCGACCACGCTGCGCGCGATCGCGCAGCGCGCCAGGGTGACGCCGGCGTTGCTGCACTACTACTTCGCGAGCAAGGACAGCCTCGTCGAGACGATCCTCGCCGAGCGCGTGGCGCCGTTCCTCGCCGTGTCGATGGCGCCGCTGCGCGAACCGCTGCCGAGTCCGCGCGCGACGCTGCGCCGCTTCCTCGAAATCCACATGCGCAACATCGCGGCGAATCCGTGGATGCCGCGCCTGATGCTGCGCGAGGTGCTCAGCGAGGGCGGCAGCCTGCGCGGCCGCATGCAGGCGCAGTTCGCGCTGACCGTGGCGCCGAAGATGCTGGCGCTGATCGTCTCGGCGCAGCGCAAGGGCGAAATCCGCGACGACCTCAATCCGCTGTTCATCGGCGTGTCGCTGATCAGCCTCGCGGTGTTTCCGTTCGCCGCCGCGCCGGTATGGCGTGAAGCGGGGGCATCGTTGTTCGAGGACCTGCCCGCGCACCTCGCCCGCGCGCTGCGCACGCCGCTCGCCGCGGCCGGCGCTGCGACGGACTCCGCGGGCCCCGAAGGTTTGATCGAACACACGCTGACGCTGTTCGACGACATGCTGGAGAAGCCTCGTGCGAAATCGAAACGCTAGGGAACCGCGCCGCTTTTGTTGCCTCGTCGCATTGGCCATGCTCGCCGGTTGCGCGCGCAACGACGCGCCACAGGCGCTGCTCGGCACGCTCGAGTGGGATCGCATCGCGATGCCTGCCGAGGTGTCCGAGCCGATCACGCAAATCCTGGTCCGGGAGGGCGACCACGTCGCCGCCGATCAACTGCTGTTGACGCTCGATCCGCGCCGCAGCCAGGCGCAGGTCGACGCGGCGCAGGCCGACGTCGAGCGCCTCGCCGCGGCGCTCGACGCCTTGCGCCACGGCGCGCGCGTCGAGACGATCGATGCTTCGCGCGCGGCGCTCGCGCGCGCGCAAGCCGGTGCGGTCAACGCCCGTCTCGCGCGCGACCGCGCCGCCGAGATCCGCAAGCGCGGACTCAACAGCCAGGCCGATCTCGACAATGCCGACGCGGCGCTGCGCCAGGCGAATGCCGAGACGAATTCCGCGCGCGCCAATCTCGACGAGCTGCTGCACGGCACGCGCGTCGAGGACATCAACCAGGGCGAAGCCGCGCTCGCGCAGGCGCAAGCGCAGCTAGCGCAGCTGCAGGTGACGCTGGCGCGCCTAAGCGTGCATGCGCCGCGCGCGGGACGGGTGGACTCCCTGCCGTACAAGCTCGGCGACCGGCCCGCGCAGGGCGCCGCCGTCGTCAGCCTGCTCGTCGGCGACGCGCCCTATGCGCGCGTCTACGTGCCGGAAACGCTGCGCGCGAATCTCAGGCAAGGGGCGCGCTTCAGGATCGAGGTCGACGGTGCGCCCGCGCCGTTCGACGCGACCGCACTGCGCATCGCGAGCGAGCCGACGTTCACGCCGTACTACGCGCTCAGCGGTGACGACGCGAGCCGGCTCGCGTGGCGCGCGGAACTCGCGCTCGACGGCTCGGACAAGACCCGGGATTTGCCTGCGGGCATTCCGTGCCGGGCCACTCCGACTGCTGAGAAAAAACCGTGACCGTGACCGGCTCCTATCTTTCCTTCTCCCGCCGGGAGAAGGTGCCCGAAGGGCGGATGAGGGAAGAGTCCCGCAAGTTGCAGATGCCACTCAACATTGTGGCGTCGCTCCCTCATCCGGCGCTTCGCGCCACCTTCTCCCGATGGGAGAAGGGAAGCAGAAG
>JAFEFQ010000002.1 GCA_018240505.1 Pseudomonadota bacterium | reverse complement strand
GTTGGTCGCGCGGATATTCTCGCACCACCAGTTGTTGTTCATCTCGTTGACGCGGTCGATCAGGATGAAGCCCGGCTCGGCGTAGTCGTACGTCGAGGTCATGATCATGTCCCACAGGTGCTTCGCGCGGATGTGGCCGTAGATCTTGCACGCGACGAGGCCATCCTCGCGGGTCACGTAGTTCTTCGTCGTCGGCCAGTCGCGCCAGAGCACCTTGGCCGGATCGTTCAGGTCGATCTCGTCCTTTTCCTTGATGTTGACCGGGAACACCAGGGGCCAATCGCCATCGTTCTCGACCGCCTGCATGAAGCCGTCGGTGATCAGCAGCGACAGGTTGAACTGGCGCAGGCGCCCGTCCTCGCGCTTGGCGCGGACGAAGTCCTTCACATCGGGATGACCGATCTCGAACGTGCCCATCTGCGCGCCGCGCCGGCCACCGGCCGAGGACACGGTGAAGCACATCTTGTCGTAGATATCCATGAACGACATCGGCCCGGACGTGTACGCGCCCGCGCCCGACACGTAGGCGCCGCGCGGGCGCAGGGTCGAGAATTCGTAGCCGATGCCGCAGCCGGCCTTCAGGGTCAGGCCCGCCTCGTGGACTTTCTCGAGGATGCCGTCCATCGAGTCCTCGATCGTGCCCGAGACCGTGCAGTTGATCGTGGACGTGGCCGGCTTGTGCTCGAGCGCGCCGGCATTCGAGGTGACGCGCCCGGCCGGAATCGCGCCGCGACGCAGCGCCCAGAGGAAGCGTTCGTACCAGTACTTCTGCTTTTCCGGCGTCGCCTCCGGCTCGGCCAGAGCATGCGCCACACGCTGGTAGGTGTGATCGATACTCGCATCGACCGCCTCGCCCTGCTTGGACTTCAGACGGTACTTCTTGTCCCAGATGTCGTAGGAAGCCGGTTGCAGCGGGATCGTCGCCTCACCACGACCCAAGGCTTCGACACGTACGGTACTCATCGCTGGCTTTCTCCTTGATCTTGTTATGGTTGCGGCATCCTGCGCGGCGGCTCTTCCACATCGACCACACCGCCGCGCTTGCCTTGCCTGGGCTTGCACGATGGCCCGGAGAGTCCTTTCCGGGCGTTCCCGAACGCAGCCGAATCCGACAGGGTCGGACTCGGCTGTGCTTGAATCAAGCACTCGCGTGCTGATTCGCCAAGGGTCATCCTGACCCACGAAACCCTGAACGGGATCAGGGTTTTCCGGGGGAAAACCTCCCCTATGGCGCCCTTCCGGTCATCCCGGCCGCGGCACTCCTGATTTTGCGTTTCAAATTGTCGCGTCTGTTGCCCCGTCCAGCGCTTGGAGGCGCTGTCTTGCACTTTTGTTACCTTCGCCTCGAACCCAAGGTCTTGGGGATACTTTGCAAAAAAGTACACAAGATGTTGTGGCTGCGAAGCGAATGCAAACCTACGCTTCCGGAATTTGCTTGTCAAAGGATTTTTTTTATTCCAATTAATCAATGATTTATAGTGTTAAATTGTGACAAAACATGAGGCCAGGCCTGCGCCGCCCGAAAAACTGCCGAGGAATGCCGTTTTACCGCCAGGCGACCCGTGAAATCGGGAACACAACGGTAAACTTGCGGTCTGTCGAAGGCGTCGATCCAACCGAAAAAGAAGGAATCATGCCGCGTCTTTTCCCTCCTGCCCGCTTGGCCGAACCGCTGCGCCGGTTCACACTTTCATCGGCTGCGTTTGTGGCACTCCTCGCCGCATGCGGCCCACTCGCGACGACGAGCCATGCCGCCCTGCCCGTCGCGGTCGACGGCCAGGCGCTGCCCTCGCTCGCTCCGATGCTCGAGCGTGTCGTGCCTGCGGTGGTCAACATCAATTCGAAGACGCATGTGCGGGTCAACAACCCGTTCATGAGCGATCCGTTCTTCCGCCAGTTCTTCGGCATGCAGAACATGCCGCGCGAGCGCGTCGAGCAGTCGCTCGGTTCGGGCGTGATCATCGATGCCGCGAAGGGCTACGTGCTGACCAACAACCACGTGATCGACGGTGCCGACGACATCTCGGTGACCCTGCACGACGGGCGCACGCTCAAGGCGAAGCTGATCGGCAGCGACCGCGACACCGACGTCGCCGTGATCCAGATCCCGGCGGAAAACCTCACCGCGCTCACGCTCGCCGACTCGAGCCGGCTGCGCATCGGCGATTTCGTCGTCGCGATCGGCAATCCTTTCGGCGTCGGCCAGACCGCGACCTCGGGGATCGTTTCCGGACTCAATCGCAGCGGCCTGCGCGGGCTCGGCATCCAGAACTTCATCCAGACCGACGCCTCGATCAATCCGGGCAACTCCGGCGGCGCGCTGGTCAACCTCAGGGGCGAGCTGGTCGGGATCAATTCGGCGATCTACTCGCCCTCGGGCGGCAATGTCGGCATCGGCTTCGCGATTCCGTCCAATCTCGCCAGCAACGTGATGGGCCAGCTCATCGCCACCGGCAGCGTCAGGCACGGATCGCTCGGCGTGCAGGTGCAGAGCGTCAGCCCCGAAATCGCGCGCATGCTCGGCGCCAGGGAAGACCAGCAGGGCGCGGTCGTGACCCAACTGCGCGAAGGCTCTGCGGCCACGAACGCGGGTCTGCAGACGGGCGACGTCATCGTCGCCGCCAACGGCCGGCCGGTGCTGAACGAGGGCGACCTGTACAACGCCGAAGGCCTTGCCGCGATCGGCTCGACGATCGAGCTGAAGCTGCTGCGCGAAGGCAAGCCCGTGACCGTGACCGCGCGCATCGAGGCCGAGAGCGTGACGAGGATGGACGGCGCCAAGCTCGACGCGCGTCTCGCCGGCGCGACGCTCGCCGACGTGAGCGAGCGCGCGCGCGCCGACGGCAAGAGCGGCGTCAGCGTCGACAGCGTCGCGCCGGGCAGCCGCGCCGCGCAGATCGGTCTGAAGGCGGGCGACGTCGTCTTCGGCGTCGGCCGGTTGCGCGTGAACTCGCTCGCGGAACTGAACCAGCTCATGAAGCGCGGCCTGCGCCAGGTCCAGCTCGTCGTCGCGCGCGGCGGCGACACCTTCGTCGTCACCTTGCAGTAATGCACCGGGCGAACGACTTGGGCGATAATGCGCTCCTCTCACGCATCAAGTGGATCGCCGCGAAGTGAAAAATGTTCAAAAATATACTTTCATCCTCCTTGCCGGCTCGCTCGGCGCAATCACCGGGCTGAGCGCCGCCACGCCAACCGTCGCGCAGACGGCGGCGAAACCGGCGGTCAAGCCCGCGGCGAAGAAGGCCGCGCCGCCGCCGGGCATCGTCTGGCGCGGTGACCGCGCGACCGAACGCGCCTTCGTCGCCGACCTGGCCAAGCAGTACGAACTGTCGAGACTCGGCAAGGTGACGCTGCAGCCGTTCTCGACCATTTCCGGCATCGACGCGGTCAACTCCGGCACCGCCGACGTCGCCGGCAGCGCGCGACCCGCGATGCCGGGGCGCGCGGAGGAAACGAACCTGACGTTCTATCCGGTGGCCTGGGGGGCGATGGTGCCGATCACCTCGCCGAAGAATCCGGCCGACAGCATCACCCTCAAGCAGCTCTACGACATCTACAGCGGCCAGCTGAAAACCTGGAAGGACATGGGCGGTCCCGACGAGCCGATCAACCTCTACGCGATCGCCGCGCCGCTCGACGGCGTCGACTACGTGCTGCGCAAGTACATCTACAACAAGGGCGACCAGCCGGTGTGGGCACAGCGCCAGTACATGAACACGGACAAGCTCGAGGAAGGCGTGACGATCGATCCGCACGGCCTCGGCTTCACCACGCTGTCCTCGGTCTGGGGCAACAAGGCGATCAAGATCCTCAAGGTCGAAGGCGTTCCGGCGAATGCCGCCACGATCAAGGACGGCAGCTACCCGCTGTACGCACCGCTCTATCTCGCCGCAAAGAAGGACAGCAAGAACTTCGAGGCGACCGAGAAGTTCATCAAGTACGCGAGTTCCGATGCGGGCAAGGCGATCATCCGCAAGCACCAGCTCGTGCCGGTCGATGACGCGCCCGCGCTCGAGGCCGAGCTCGAGAAGAACTCGGCGTGGGTTGCCGAACGCGCGCAGGGTCGCGGCGAGCCGCGACCCGTATCGGCGCCGAACGCGACCGCGGACTATCTCGTGCGCACCCAGCCCAATTCGGTCGAGGCGCAGGAAGCCAAGGCGCACGCGGCCGAGGTCATGGCACAGAAGAAGGCGGCGAAGGGCGCGGGCAAACCGTAATCCGTTGAGCACGGTCATGCGCATCCGCGCAATCACGTTCGATCTCGACGATACGCTGTGGCCGATCGCGCCGGTCATGCTGCGCGCGGAGCAGCGCCTCGACGCCTGGTTGCGCGCGCATTGCCCGCGCGCGGCGGCGGCGTACCCGGTCGAAGCGATGCGCGCGCTGCGCGACCGCATCGCCGACGAGAACCCGCATATCGCCCACGATTTCAGCGCGCAGCGGCGGTTGTCGCTGCGCGCAGCCCTGCTGGCGCACGGCTACGGCGACGATCACGTCGACGCGGCGTTCACCGCGTTCTACGCCGAGCGCAACCGGATCGAGTACTACGCCGATGCGCTGCCGGCGCTGGATCGCCTGCGCGCGCTCTATCCGCTCGCCGCGATCACCAACGGCAACGCCGATCTCGACGCGATCGGCCTCGCGCCGTACTTCCACTTCTCGCTGCGCGCGGGCGCGTTCGGCACGGCCAAACCGGCGGCGGAGATCTTTCACGCGGCCTGCGCGCGGCTCGGTCTCGCTCCCGACGAAGTGCTGCACGTCGGCGACGATCCGGAACTCGACGTGATCGGCGCGCATCGCGCCGGCCTGCGCAGCGTCTGGCTGCATCGCGGCAATGCGACCTGGACCGAAGCATCGGCCCAGAGCGAAGTCCGTCCCGACCTGACCGTGCGCGATCTCGGCGAACTCGTCGACGCGCTCGGCGACGCGCCCGAAGCGGACGCGCGCGCCAGCCCACGCTGACGCGGCAACCGCGCGACTACTTCTTCGTCTTGTCGTTGGCGGCCGGCGGCAACTGGTCGAGCATGAACGCGTAAGCTTCGGCCGTTTCGCGCCAATGCGTGTAACGGCCGCTCTTGCCGCCATGGCCGGCTTCCATGTTGACCTTGAACAGCAGCGGATTGCTGTCGGTCTTCAGCGCGCGCAGCTTGGCCACCCACTTGGCCGGCTCGTAGTACTGCACCTGCGAATCGTTGAGACCGGTGCTGACGAACATCGCCGGATAGGCCTGCGCCTTGACGTTGTCGTACGGCGAGTAGCTGAGCATGTACTCGTAGAACTTCGTGTCCTGCGGATTGCCCCACTCGTCGTATTCGTTCGTGGTCAGCGGGATCGAATCGTCGAGCATCGTCGTGACCACGTCGACGAACGGCACCTGGGTGAAGATGCCGCGATAGTCCTGCGGCGCCATGTTCGCGATCGCGCCCATGAGCAGGCCGCCCGCACTGCGGCCGAAGGCGAACACCTTGTCCTTCGCCGCTATTTTCTGCGCTACGAGGTATTCGGTGGTGTCGATGAAGTCCATGAACGTCATCCTCTTCCTGAGCAGTTTGCCGTCTTCGTACCAGCCCCGACCGAGCTCGCCGCCGCCGCGGACGTGCGCGAGCGCGATGACGAAGCCGCGGTCGAGCAGGGAAACGTAGGCCGGGCTGAATTGCGGATCGTATTGCGCGCCGTAGGCGCCGTAGCCGATCTGCAGCATCGGCGCGCTGCCGTCGCGCCGGGTGTCCTTGCGATACGCGAGCGACACCGGAATCTTCACGCCGTCGCGGGCGACAGCCCAGACGCGCCCGGTCACGTAGTTCGCACGATCGTAGCCGGGTACCGCCTCGCGCTTGCGCTCCTCGCGCCGGCCGGTGCGCATGTCGAGGTCGTACACCGTCTTCGGCATGACCAGCGAGACGACCTCGTAGCGCAGCACGTCGGTGTCCTGCTCGCGGTTGTCGCCGATCGTCGCCGCATAGTCGGCCTCGTCGACCTCGACGATGCGCGCCGCGCCTTCGCGCCACGGCTTGATGCGTACGCGCGCGAGCCCGTCGCTGTGTTCGCCGATGACGAGATAGTTGCGAAACAAGGCAATGCGATCGACCGTCGCGTCGTTGCGCGCCGGCACGATCTCGTGCCAACGCTTCCTGTCGCCGGCCTGGGCATCGTCGACCTGCATCACGCGGTAGTTCTTCGCCTGCCAGTTGGTGCGCACCACCCAGCGCCGGTCGATGTGCTCGGCGTCGTACTTGAAATCGTGCTCGCGCGGCGCGAGCACCTTGAAACGCGCCTTCGGCTGGCTCGCCGGAATGAAGCGCACCTCGCTCGACAGCGTCGACTGCGAGGCGATCGCGATGAACTTGTCGTCGCCCGTGCGTGCGACGTCGAGGTAGTAGCTGTGGTCGCGCTCCTCGTAGACGACCGGGTCGCGCTTCGCATCGGTGCCGAGCACGTGCTTCTTGACGCGCACCGTCAGCAGCGTGACCGGATCGTTTTCGACGTAGAACAGGGTGCGATTGTCGTCGGCCCAGGCCACCGCGCCCGACGTGTTCGCCAGCGCGTCGGGCAGCAGCTTGCCGCTGGCGAGGTCCTTGATGCGGATCGTGAACTGCTGGCGGCCCGCGGTGTCCTCGGCGTAGGCGACCAGCTTTTCACTCGGGCTGATTTCGTATTCGCCGATCTGGAAGAAATCATGCCCCTTGGCCAGCGCGGGGCCATCGAGCATCACTTCCTCGCGCGCGTCGGGATTGCCGCAGCGACGCGAATAGGCCGCGTACTCCGCGTCTTGCGCGTAGCGAGTCTGGTACCAGCAGTGACGGTACTTCGCCGGCACGGTCGCATCCTCCGGCGCGATGCGCGCGGTGATTTCCCTGTACAACGCCTCCTGCTGCGCCTGCGTGTGCTCGGTCATCTGCGCGTAGTAGGCGTTTTCGGCCTTGAGGTAGTTGAGCACCTCGGGCCTGCTGCGCGTGTCGTCCCGCAGCCAGTAGTAATTGTCGATGCGCGTGCCGCTCGGCGCGGACACGGGATACGCATGCACCGCGGCGACCGGCGCCTGCGGTGCCGGCGCGGCCGGCTCACGCGATTGCATCGCGCAGCCGCCGAAGGCAAGCGCGGCCATGATCGGCACGACGACGATGCGGATCTTGCGGAGGGTAATCGCTGACATGGAAGAACCATCGGTTTCACGACGAAGCGGCGATGGTAGACAGGCCGGCGACACGAAACAATCCGGCCGGCGCCGCGCTAACGCAATCCAAACATTCGATCGCTAGAATCGGCGACTTTGTTCGCAATCGGGGTAGTCCATGTCATCGAATTCCACCCGGCAGGGCATGCAGCCGCTGCCGCTGTTGATCTTCTCCTCGCGCTGGCTGCAGCTGCCGCTGTACCTGGGCCTGATCGTGGCCCAGGGCGTCTACGTCGTGCTCTTCGTCAAGGAGCTATGGCACCTCATCGTCGGCGCAGTGAATTTCGGCGAGCAGGAAATCATGCTGATCGTGCTCGGCCTGATCGACGTGGTCATGATCTCGAACCTGCTCGTCATGGTCATCGTCGGCGGCTACGAGACCTTCGTCTCGCGCCTGCGCCTGGAAGACCATCCCGACCAGCCGGAATGGCTCAGCCACGTCAACGCCTCGGTACTCAAGGTCAAGCTGGCGATGGCGATCATCGGCATCTCCTCGATCCACCTGCTCAAGACCTTTATCGCCGCCGGCGCCTTGACCGGCCTGCCGTTCTGCGGTCCCGAGGAAATGGCCTTGATCAAGGACGCGTCGGTCGCCTCGCCCCGCTGCAGCACGCTGACTCCGGTCGGCGTCATGTGGCAGACCATCATCCACTGCGTCTTCATCCTTTCCGCGATCGGTATCGCCGCGACCGACCGCATCATGAATGGCGGGGCGGCACGCAGGACGTCCGTGGCGCACTGATCAGGGCGACACGAAGCACGGTCAGCGCAAGGGGCTTGGCTCGAGCCGAGCCGCCCCTCATTCGTCGCGCGTCAACCGTTTCTCGTAGCGCCACGCGTCCGCGCCGTCCTCGTAGAAGCCGCGCTTCTCGCCGAAGCGGCGGAAGCCGAGGCGTTCGTACAGCGCGATCGCGGCCGTGTTGCCCTTGCGCACTTCCAGGCGCAGGCGCGCACACTGGCGCCGTCGCGCCGCCACTTCGACCGCGGCCATGAGCGCCTTGGCAACGCCGCGGCCGCGCGCGCGTTCGGCGACCGCGATCGAATACAGCCTCGCGATGTCGCTGCCGGCGCGATAGAACACGACAGCCTTGCCGAGCAGGCCGACCGCATCGGCCGCGGCGAGCACGTCCGCGGTCGCGCTGTGCAGGTGCTGCCGGTACTGGCGGCGCGACAGGTGGTCGCTGGTGAACGATGCATGTTCGAGCGCGAGCAAGGCGCCGAGATCGCCGTCGACGGCGGCACGGATCGAGATGTCGGGGTGCGGGGCGGGCATGGGCGCAGCCTAAGCCAGGGCGGCGGATGCAGACAACTGCGCGCGTCCCGCCCGAGGTGAATTGCGAGTGAATTGTTGGATTTGGCTGAATCCCGCGCGGCCCGGTTGTGTCACACTGCGCGCCCCGTCACCACGGCGCAGCCCGCCATGTCCGAACCTCCGAGTGTATTTTCAGCGGACTTCCCTGCCCGCTCTCAAGCGGCCATCCCGGCCGCACTTCTCAAGATTTTTCCTGACCACGCATGAGCAGGCTCGTCATCGTCGTGGAAAAAGCCTCGGACTGGGGCTCGTACTATCCGTCCGACAACGTCGTCGCGGCGCAGGATTATCTGAAGGAGCCGATCGCGGTCGACGACGAGCGCGTGCAGGTGATCAACCTCTGCCGCAGCTACAAGTACCTCGGCATCGGCTACTACGTCTCGCTGCTCGCCGAGGCGCGCGGGCACAGGGTCATTCCGTCGGTACGCACGATCAACGACCTGCGCAAGCGCGCGCTGTACGGCCTCGACATCGAGGACCTCAACCAGAAGCTGATCAAGTTCCTGCCCGAGGGCGGCCGCGACGCCACCGACTTCGGCGTGCTCGTCTACTTCGGCGAGACCAGCTACACGACGCTGTCCGATCTCGCGCGCCAGGTGTTCGACACGTTTCCGTGCCCGATCCTGCGCCTCGAGTTCGAGCGCGAGAAGGTCTGGCAGATCGCCGCGATCAAGCCTGCCGGCCTGCACACTCTGACCGACCAGCAGGAAGATTCGTTCGCCGCTTCGCTCGACAGGTTCTCGAAGAAGCTCTGGCGCAAACCGCGTGCGCGCAAGGCCTACCGCTACGACATCGCCATGCTCGCCGATCCGAACGAGGCCATGCCGCCGTCGAACAGGCGCGCGCTGAAATCGTTCGTCGAGGCCGGCAAGGAAATCGGCATCGAGGTCGAGACCATCGGCAAGAACGACTACTCGCGCCTGGCCGAGTACGACGGCCTGTTCATCCGCGAGACCACCGCGATCGACAACCACACCTACCGCTTCGCCAACAAGGCGGAGAAGGAAGGCATGGTCGTGATCGACGACCCGGGCTCGATCCTCAAGTGCACGAACAAGATCTACCTGCACGACCTGTTGAAATCGCGCAAGCTCGCGACGCCGAAGACCGAAATCCTCTACCGCGACGATGCGAAGAGGCTGGCCGAGCTGCCCGACCTGCTCGGCTTCCCGATCGTGCTGAAGATTCCTGATGGGTCTTTTTCGCGTGGTATCGTCAAGGTGGAGACGCCCGGGCAATTGAAGACCGCGGCCGACGACCTGTTCCAGCACACCGCGCTCGTGCTCGCGCAGGAATTCATGTTCACCGAATTCGACTGGCGCATCGGCGTGCTCGACGGCCAGGCGCTGTACGCCTGCCAGTACTTCATGTCGCGCGGCCACTGGCAGATCTACAACCACGGCGCCAACGCCACGCAGAAATCCGGCGGCTTCAAGACCCTGCCCGTGCGCGACGCGCCCAGCGAGGTGGTCAAGCTCGCGCTCAAGGCCACCGCCTCGATCGGCGACGGCCTCTACGGCGTCGACATCAAGCAGAACGGCGAGCGCATCGTCGTCATCGAGGTCAACGACAATCCCTCGATCGACGCGGGCGTCGAGGACGACTATCTCGGCGAAGACCTGTACCGGCGCATCATGGAGGAATTCCTGCGCCGGCTCGAACGCAAGCGGCTCGGCATCGCGGATTGACCCGTCCGAACGCCCGGGTTCCGAAAAAGCGGGCCATCCGTGGCCCTACCAACTAGCGGAACAGGAAGGCGGCGAGCAGCGCGTGCGTACCTCGGTTGGCACGACGCGGACGCACCGGTTTACGCACACTGCGCGCGTGGTGCGGAGCGGACACAGCGCGGCGCCGACGCAGGCGGCTGCAGACTCGGCGCGACGCGCCCAGCAGGAATCGCCAGCGCAGGATCGCAAGCTGCGCCGCCGGCACGACCACGAGCCAAAGCGGCAGCCAGCCGACCCATTCGCTGTAGCCACGCAACGTCGGCAGGCACAGCAGTGCGAGGCCGCCGAAGGCCAGCCACGCCTGCGCGATGCGCACGGCGATCGCCGGCTCTTTTTTCGCGAACGACGGCACCGCACTTGAATACAGGAAGGCTGTACGCATGATCTACTCCACACTCGCCAGGATGCAGGCGAGAATGCCGTGGCGTGGTCTCAGCGGCTGAGATTGCGCGCAGCCGATCGGCGCCGATCCGTGCGGTGTCTATAATTGCGCAAGAACCCGAGGATCCGCGATGGAAGGCTCCCACTTCCTGCAGTACATGGTGATGTTCCTGGCCGCCGCGGTCGTCGCCGTGGCGCTGTCCAAGCGCGCCGGCCTCGGCGCGGTGATCGGCTATCTCGGCGCCGGCGCGCTGATCGGGCCGAACCTGCTCGGCCTGGCGCCGGACATGAGCCAGGCGGACGAGCTGTCCGAGCTCGGCGTGATCCTGCTGCTGTTCGTGATCGGCCTCGAGCTTTCGCCCGCGCGCCTGTGGCTGATGCGCCGCGCCGTGTTCGGCGCGGGCCTGCTGCAGGTCGTGCTGTCGGCGGCCGTGCTCGGCGGCCTCGCGCTCGCCTTCGGCAGCGGCGCCGGCGCGGCGGTCATCATCGGTCTCGCGCTCGCGCTGTCGTCGACCGCGATCGGCCTGCAGACGCTGGCCGAGCGCAAGGAGATCGGCGAGCCGCACGGCCGCCTCGCGTTCGCGATCCTGCTGTTCCAGGACCTCGCCGCGATCCCGATCCTCGCCCTCGTACCCCTGCTCGGTGCGCATGTCGCGTCCGACGCGAGCGGCAATGTCTGGCTCGCCGCGGCCAAGGCCATCGGCATCATCGCCGTCGTCATCGTCGGCGGCCGCTATCTGCTGCGCCCGATCTTCCGCGCGGTCGCCGGCACGCAAATTCCCGAAGTGTTCACCGCGATGGCGCTGCTCGTCGTGTTCGGCGCGGCCTGGCTGATGCAGCTCGCGGGCATGCAGATGTCGCTTGGCGCGTTTCTCGCCGGCGTGCTGCTGGCCGACTCGGAATTCCGCCACGAGATCGAATCGCAGATCGAGCCGTTCAAGGGCCTGCTGCTCGGCCTGTTCTTCGTCGGCGTCGGCGTCTCGCTCGATCTCGGCCTGGTCAGGCAGCAACCGCTCACGGTCGGCCTGATGGTCGCCAGCATCCTCGTGGTCAAGGCGCTCGTGCTGCTCGCGATCGGCAAGCTCTCGGGCAAGCTCGATTTCAACCAGTCGGCCAGGCTCGCGCTGGTCCTCGCCGGCGGCGGCGAATTCGCCTTCGTCGTGCTCAACCTCGCCCGCGACCATGAACTGCTCGAGGCGACCCAGCACAGCCTGCTCGTCGTCTCGGTCACGCTGTCGATGGCGCTGACCCCGCTGCTCGTGATCGGCGGCGGCAAGTGGTTCGCGACGCGTGCGAAGGCGCCGCAGCGCGAGTTCGACGTCATCCCCGACGAGCATCCGCGCGTCATCATCGCCGGCTACGGCCGTGTCGGCCAGATCGTCGCGCGCGTGCTGCGCGCGCAGAAGATTCCGTTCACCGCGCTGGAAAGTTCGGTCGAGCAGGTCGAGCTCGTGCGCCGCTTCAACCAGCACATCTACTTCGGTGATTCGAGCAAGCCGGAGCTGCTGCGCGCGGCCGGCATCGAGAAGGCCGAGGTCTTCGTGCTGACCACGGACGATCCGGAACTCAACATCCGCACCGCACGCATCGTCAAACGCCTGTATCCGCACATCAGGATCATCGCGCGTGCGCGCAATCGCCAGCACGTCTGGCGCCTGATGGACATGAACGTCGACGGCATCGTGCGCGACACGTTCTATTCGAGTCTGGTCATGGCCAAGGGCGTGCTCGTCGACCTCGGCATCGCGCCCGAAATCGCGAAGGCGCGCATCGACATTTTCCGCAAGCGCGACGAGCAGTTGCTGCGCGACCAGCACCTCGTCTACGACGACGATGCCGCGCTGCTGCAGACCTCCCAGGAAGCGCTCAAGGACCTCGACCGCCTGTTCGAGGCCGACGAGCGTCCGATCCAGATCGAAAGCGACGCGGACGAGGAAGGCAAGGAGATGATTGCCGGTACGCCGTGACGGAATTCGGCACGCACGGACCACCGGACACTGAACGAACGTGCGACCATGCCATCCGGCACTCCCGCCCGTGCTTGAGACGACGTAGAGTCGGCCCCACGTTGGCCAAATCCCCAGGCCATCGAGAGACGCCGATGCTGACCTTCATCCTCTGGCTGCTGTTGTTCGTGTTCTGCTGGCCGATCGCCCTGCTCGCGCTGATCCTCTACCCGATCGTCTGGCTTCTGCTGCTGCCGTTTCGCCTCGTCGGCATCGCCCTCGAAGGCGTGTTCGAGTTCCTGCGCGCGCTGTTGATGCTGCCCGCGCGCGTACTCGGCGGCAGGCCGGCGACGCGATAGCGCCGGCTGGCGTAGTGCGGGGAAATCAGGCCTGCTGCGGCGAGGCCTCGCTCCACTCGAAGCGATAGCCGAGACCGTAGATCGACGCGATCGGGTCGACGCCGGCCTCGCCGAGCTTGCGCCGCAGGTTCTTGACGTGACTGTCCACGGTGCGGTCGCTGACCACGCGATGATCGCTGTACAGCGCATCCATCAGCTGCTGTCGCGAGTAGACGCGGCCCGGCTGCGCCGACAGCTTGCGCAGCAGGCGGAACTCGACCGGGGTCAGCGCCACCGCCTGGCCGCGCACGCGCGCCTCGAAGCGTTCCTCGTCGAGCTCGACCGCGGGCAGCTTGCCGGGATCGACCGGCGCGGCGCGGCGCAACACCGCCCTGACCCGCGCGACGACTTCGCGCGGACTGAACGGCTTGCAGATATAGTCGTCCGCGCCAAGTTCGAGGCCGAGCAGGCGGTCGATTTCCTCGACGCGCGCGGTCAACATCAGCAGCGGCACGTTGGCGATGCGCGGCTCGGGCAGCGCGCGCAGCGCGCGGCAGATTTGCAGGCCGTCGACGCCGGGCAGCATCAGGTCGAGCACGACCGCATCGGGTGCGTGCTCGCGGATCCACTCGACCGTGCCCGCCCCCGTCTCGCGCAAGCTGACGCGGAACGCCGAGGCGGCCAGGTAGTCGCGCAGCAATGCACCGATCTTCGGCTCGTCCTCGACGACGAGAACGTGTTTGCTCGAATCGGGCTTGCCGGCATCGGGCTTGCCCGGATCGCGTTCCGTGGAATCGTTCGCGCTGACCGTCATGCGAGTGTCTCCGTGGCGTGGGGCAGATCGACGAGGATGGACAGGCCGCCGAGTTGCGAGGCTTCGGCGCGAATCGTACCGCCGTGCGCCTCGACGATCGCGCGGCAGATCGCGAGGCCGAGGCCCGCGCCGCCGCGGTTGCGCGCGCGCGAGTCGTCGACGCGGTAGAGGCGCTCGAACAGCAGCGGCAGCGATTCCGCCGGCACGCCGGGCGGCGTATCGTCGATGGCGAGGCGCACCCTGTCCGCCGCCCGCGTCAACGCGATGCGGATGCGCCCCGGCGCGTCGGTGTAGCGGCGCGCATTCGCGATCAGGTTGTCGAGCAACTGGCCCAGGCGCCGCGCATCGCCGCGCACGGCCGGGGCATCGCCCGGCAGGTCCAGTTCCAGCGCGAGGCCCGCGTCGGCACAGGCGCGCTTCTGCAACTGCGCGGCGTCGCGCACGACATCGGCGAGATCGAGCGTCTCGAAGCGGTATTCGAGCGCGCCGGCATCGGCGAGCGCGAGCTGGTACAAGTCCTCGATCAGGCCCGACAGGCGCTCGCCCTCGGCCGCAAGCGAATCGAACGCGGCCGGCGTCGGCGCGCGCACGCCGTCCTGCAACGCCGCGATTTCTCCGCGCAGCACGCTCAGCGGCGTGCGCAATTCGTGCGCGATGTCGGCGCCCCAGCGCCTGCGCGCATCGCGGTGCGCTTCGAGCGTCTGCGCGAGGCGGTTGAAGTCGCGCGCGAGCGCGCCGAGCTCGGCGCTGCCGCCCGCGGCGACGCGACGCGCGTAGTCGCCGGCGGTCAGCGCGTGCATGCCTTGGGTCAGCGCGCGCACCGGCGCGAGCAGCCAGCGCGCGAGCGCGAAGGCGAAGCCGAGCGCGACGAGCAGCGCCACGCCGCCGGCGACGATCGCGGCATGCCGCTGGGCGAGCGCGAAGGCGAGATCGGGTCCGCCGAAAGCGCGCGGCGGGATCTTGCGCATCAGCAGGCTGCCGACTTCCTTGCCGCCGGAATGAATCGCCACGCGCAGCGGATCGCCCTCAGCGGCGATGCGCGCATCGCCGACAATGCTCGCGCCGGTCGCGTCGACCAGCAGCACCCGACTCGATGGCCCGCCGCGCGGCGGCGGCATGTCGGACGGCGGTTTGATCTCCGCGCCCGGCGGCAGCTCCGGCGGCGGCGCGCCAGGTTCGCCCGGCGGGCCGCCCGGTGCGGGCGGCGGCCCTTCGGCCAAGCCCCTGCGCTTCTGGCGAAACGGGTCGACATAGGCGTCGAACGCGCGCACGTCGCCACGCAGGAAATCCCACGAGCCGCCGCGTTCGGCATAGACCTCGCCGAGGCGTTCGGCCGCGGATTGCAGCCGCTGCAGCGAGACTTCGTTGAGATAGGTCGAAAAGCCTTGGCGGAAATTGCGCTGCTGCCAGGCGACGAAGCCGGCGATGATCGCCAAAGTGAGCACGGCGAAGGCGAGAAACAGGCGATGCCACAGACGCAGACGCATTGGATCGGATGGGCGAAAAAACGGCGTTCACGATAGCGCGCCGCGACGCAGCGCGAAACGGCGGCGTCGGCGGTTCCACCGTTTCTCCACAGTTGCCGGCTAGCGCTCCGAGTGACCGGAATCGTAGTAGTCGCGACGGCCGAACAGATCGGGCTTGATCAGGTCGATGAACGCGCGCGACTGCTCGGATAGATACGACTTGCGGTCCATGGGTTCTTGCCACACGATGGCCAGACCGGATTGATCCAGATTGAACTCGAGGGCCTTTTGAATCACCCACGCCGAATCACGCTGAACGACATCGCACGCGCCTGCGGCGTGTCGCGTGCGACTGTGTCACTGGTACTCCGCGGCAGCCCATTGGTACATGCCGACACTCGCCGTCAGGTCAAGGCGGAAATGCAGCGCCAAGGTTACGTCTACAACCGTGCCGCGGCCACATTGCGCCAGCACGTGTCCACGGCGGTGGCCTTGGTCATCAATGACCTGTCCAACCCGTTCTTCGCCGAGTTCGCCACTGGCGTCGACGAAACGCTCGGCGCGAAGGGCTACGTCACCTTGCTGGGAAGCAGCAACGAATCCTTCGCGCGGCAACGCCAGGTGCTGGGCTCTTTGATGGAGCACCATCCGGCCGGGATCATTCTTTCGCCGGCCGAGGCCAGCGATGCGACCGACATCGAACTAATGATTGGCCAACAAACCCCACTGCTGGTATTCAACCGCGCCTTGATCGAAACCCAGCCCACTGGCTTCGGCTACGACTTCCTCGGCTTGGACAATCGCGCCGGTATGTGTGTCGCCACGAAGCATCTGCTGTCACTTGGCCACCGGCGCATCGTCTTCTATGGTGGGCACGCCGATTCCAGTTCGTGCCGCGAACGCCGCTTGGGATATCAAGACGCATTGCGCGACGCCAACATCACGGTCGACGAAAGCTGGATGATCGAAACCGCACCGACTCGACTCGAAGCAAACGCGCATGCCGATGAGTTGTTCGCCCTGAATCCCGCGCCGACCGCCGCAGTCTGCTACAACGACGCGGTGGCGCTGGGCCTGATGCTGGGCTTGGCCCGGCTGGGCCGCCATCCCGGCGCCGATTTCGCCATCACCGGCTTCGACAATATTCCCGAGGCCGCGGTCGACAATCCGCCGCTCACCACGATGAACGCCGATCCGCGTGCGCGTGGCCGCCAGGCTGCCGAACTGCTGCTGCAGCGCGTTGCTAATCCGTCGTTGCCACGCCGCTCGGTGATCGTGCCCGTGCAATTGACCCAGCGCGAAAGCGCTTCACCCGCCCCCCCCACCTCGGCCTGACGGCATCGTCCGCCCTCGATGAGACGCTGATCGATTTCTTTGGCGACGCGGCGTCAACTCGCCATCTTGTTGCGATGCGGCATGCATTGGGTTTGGATATGTGTTCAAATTCCATTTAATTTAGATCGATCTAAATTGAATGATGGTCAAAGCGCGTATTCCAGACTCACATGGTAGGCAATCGCAACAGCTGAAGATTCTTTTCGCTGAAAATTTAGATCGATCTAAATTTATAACCAGCTACGAATCGGTTCGGGGAGATATCAAGATGAAACAACCATCACGCACACAATTTCGCAATTCATTGTCCGTCGCCATCGCCATCGCGATGATCGCTATGGTCGCGCCGGTCGGTGCTTTCGCGGAAGAAGAAGCGGCGCCCAAGAGCATGGAGACCATCGTGGTCACCGGCTCGCGCAACAGTACCCGTACGGTGGAAAACAGTTCCACCCCGATCGACCTGATCAGCGCAAAGGACTTGGTCGCCACCGGCAAGGGCGATTTGTTGCAAGCACTGTTGACCAAACTGCCGTCGCTGAGCCTGCAGACCTACGGCAGCGGTCTGGACAATCAGGTTCGCGGCGCGATGCTGCGCAATCTCTCGCCGGGCTACACACTGGTGCTGGTCAACGGCAAGCGCCGCAACGTCAGCGCCTACACCAGCGACACCAGCTTCCCCGGCCACAACTACACCGACATTGCGCTGATCCCGATGAGCGCAGTGGACCATGTCGAAGTGCTGCGCGATGGCGCCTCGGCGATCTACGGCTCCGATGCCATTACCGGCGTGGTCAACATCATTCTCAAGTCCTCGGCCAAGGGTGGCGAAGTGACCGCCGAAGGTGGCACGAGCTTCGCCGGCGACGGCGCTCGTGGCAAATACGGTGCGAACCTGGGCCTGCCGCTTGGCCAGAACGGATTCCTCAATCTCTCGGTGGACATCACCAATCAGCACGAAGCGACCCGCGTCAGGCCCTACCAAAGTACCTACTTGGTGTACCCGGCGATCAACTCCAGCGGCGGCTTGGCCAAGCTCTGCGTCTATAACAGCCTATGCACGGGGACCACCGCCAATCCAGCCGAAGCCAACCGCGGCAACGTCAAGGACTACGCCTACAGCACCCCGCAGTACAACTTGAAGTCCGCAGCGTACAACCTCGAATACGCCCTCAGCGATTCGGTGAAGTTGTATTCTTTCACGACACTCAGCGACCGCCGGATGAGCACGCGCCAGAACACGCGCACGCCCTACACGACGTGGACCAACAACGCGGGCTTATTCGCGAGCGTCTATCCGAACGGATTCACGCCTAGGGCAGTCGGCAAGGAACGCGACTACTCCGCCGCGCTCGGGCTGAAGGGCATGTTCGGCAGCTGGGACTGGGATCTCAGCGCAACCCGCAACAGCGATTCCTACCGTGTCTATACGCAGAACTCGGCCAATTATTCGCTCACTTATCCCGGCGGCCCCACCGACGTCTACTCAGGCAAGCTGGCCTACACCCAGACGGTATTGAATCTGGATCTGCGTCGCAGCGTCGATGTCGCCGCATTCCATTCGCCGTTGGACTTCAGCGCCGGACTGGAATACCAGAACGAAGGTTACACTCGCGGCGCTGGTGAATATGCCTCTTGGTATGGCAGCGCCATCACCGCTTATTCCGGATATCTGCCGGCCGATGCCGTTCACGGTACGCGCCACAGCCTGGCCGCGTATGTCGGCGCATCGGCCAATATCACCGAACGCTGGTACCTGGATATTGCCGGACGCTTCGAGGACCATTCCGATTTCGGCAACGTCTCCACCGGCCGGTTGACCACACGCTTCAACTTCACCGACACCTTCGCGATCCGCGCCACCATCAGCAATGGCTTTCACGCCCCGTCGTTGGCCGCGGAGAACTTCCAGCTCACTTCCGATACGCCCACCTTCCGACAGGTCAATGCCCGCGTCTCCTCTCCAGTGGCAAAGGCGCTGGGCGCGGTCCCACTCAAGCCGGAGAAATCCACGAACTACAGCCTGGGATTCACATACTCTCCGGCAGATGATGTGCATCTGGCAATCGACGGCTACCAGATCGACATCAACGACCAGTTGGGCATGTCCACTTACGTCGGTTACGATCCCACCAACCCGACCAGGGTGGTGGATTTCTACGGCAACGTTCTGACCACGAACCAGATCGGCACCATCGACAATTTACTCGCCGGCGCCGGCTATGCGATCAGCTCGAACAAGGGCCTGTTCGTCAGCTACCTTCGCACCATCGGTTCCACACGGACTCGCGGCGTCGAATTCACCGCGGACGGCACCATCCACAGTGACATTGGCAAGTGGAGGTGGGATTACGCCCTCAATTCGGTCAAGACCGACATCACCCAAGCCGAAGGGATCCAGCCGATTCTGGCCAATCTGCCCTACGTTGCGCTGCTCAACGAGACCACCCAATACAACCTGCGCTACCGATCGCCCAAGTACACGCAAGTAGCCGGGATCACCTGGACGGGCGACAGCGTGAACCTCGGAGTTCACTTCACCCACTATGGACCGATCAAGCGCCTCGGCAATAATTACCACTACACGATCTCGCCCAAGCTGATCACCTCCTTGTCCGGCGGATACGACTTCGGCAATGGCCTCAGCGTGACCGCAGGCGTCGATAACGTCTTCAACAAGAAGGCCAGCAAGATTCCGAATGCGGCCATAAGCGCCAGCAACAGGGCAACGTATCAATGGATGTACGATCCGTTGGATTCCATCAGCGCGTTGGGTGGTTACTATTTCGCCCGCATCAACTACCGCTTCTGATTCCGGGAGATCCGCATGACCGAGAAGAGGCATGAGCAACTGGGCATGCTCGACAACATCGAGCGCCGCGATTTCATCAATGGCGTGCTCAAGAGTTCGCTGGTAATCGCCACCTCCGGTCTTGCCTCAAACGTGCTGGCTGCTGCCGCGGGTATGCCAGCACCGCCGTCGACCGCGGGCGCGGCTTCGACAACGCCGGGCACGTATCCGCCGGCATTGACCGGCATGCGTGGCAGCGGCTATCCGAAGGCGTTCGCGGTTGGCCACGAAATGCGCGACGGCACGCTCCACATCGACGAAGCCCGAGTCGAAGACACCGGCGAGGAATACGACCTCGTCGTTGTCGGCGGCGGCATCAGCGGGCTGTCGGCCGCGCTGTACTACTCCCAGGACAGCGGCGGCAAGGCGCGCACGCTGGTGCTGGACAATCACGACGACTTCGGCGGCCACGCCAAGCGCAACGAGTTCGATTTTGGCGACCGCATCGTAATGTCCAATGCCGGCACCTTCAACATCTCGCCCGGCAGTGAGAATGCGCGCAGCTTCATGCAATCGATCGGCATCGATGACATCGCCCGACTCAACCGCGACAACCAGGACACCTTCTTCTACCAGCGCTTGGGCATGGGACAGTCGGTCTATTACGACCAGGCCACCTTCGGCAAGGACCTGCTGATGGGCGATCCAGCGCCGTGGATCGAATTCATCGCCCTGCACGACCCGAACACGCCGCCCGACCAGGCGAAGCGCTGGTCCGAATTCCTCGCACGCGCGCCGATGAACCAGCAGGCGCGCAAGGATGTGTACCGGCTGTACACGGCGAAGACCGACTATCTGCCCGGCATGACGCCTGCCGAGCGCGTGAAGAAATTGCGCAAGGTCACCTACCGCGATTTCCTGTTGGACATCGCCAAGGTCGATCCGATGGCGGTCACCTATCTACGCGACCGCACCTTCGGCAGTGCGCGTGGCCTGTCCGGAATGTCGGCGATCGCGGCGCGCCGACGCGGCATGCCCGGCTTCCTCGGCATGGATCTCGGGCCGGACAATCCGCTGCCGCCGAGCGCTTTGTCCCCTCCGGCTGCGACGACCCACGAGCCTATCGCCAACTACCATTTCCCCGACGGTAATGCGACCATCGCCCGGCTGATCGTTCGCCAGTTGATCCCCGAGTCGCTGCCCGGCAAGACGCTGGAGGATTCGATCCTGCAACGCGCCGACTATTCGTGCCTGGACCTGCCGGCGAACCGCAACCGCATCCGCCTGAACAGCACCGCTGTCCGGGTCGCCAACACGCCAAGCGGCGTCAGCGTGCTCTATTCTTGCGACGGCAAGATCTACCGCGTGCGCGCCCGCCATTGCGTGCTGGCCTGCTGGCACCACGTCATCCCGTACATCTGCCAAGAATTGCCGGACTGGCAGAAACAAGCGCTTCGCTATCAGGTGCATGCGGCCAATCTGTGGGTCAACGTCTGGTTGCGCAACTGGCGCGCGTTCCACAAGGCAGGCGCCTGCTTCATAAACGCGCCCAACGGCTACTACTCGCAGATCCTGCTCGAATGCCCGGTCGACATCGGCGGCTACAAGCGTTCGACCTCGCCCAACGAACCGACCGTGCTGACCATGCTGCGCGTTTTCGAGACGCCGGGGGTTCCGGTCAAGGACCAATACCGCATCGCTCGCGCAGAGATGTACGGCACCGACTTCAAGACCTACGAATTCCACGTGCGCGACCAGCTTTCCCGCATGCTCGGCCCGTATGGCTTCGACGCCCGCCGCGACATCGCCGGTATCACCGTCAATCGCTGGGGCCACGGCTATTCGTACATGTATTCGTCAGTGTTCGACGAGTTTCTCGATCGCGGCGAGCAGCCTCCGCACGAACGCGCGCGCATGCCCTACGGCAACATCGCCATCGCCAACTGTGATGCCGCCGCCCGCGACAGCACGCCCGATGCCATCGATCAGGCACGTCGCGCAGTCGGTGAGCTGCGATTGAACATGCGCAACAGTGTCGCTTTCTGATACTGACGATCCATGAGCGTTTTCTCATCCCGAGAGGGGAGTCGGATGCAATACAAAGACAACACCGCGGCGTCAGCCGGCAACGGTGTGCGCACCGCCCTGGCGCCGCTGGCGCTGATCATCAGCCTATTCTTTTTCTGGGGTGCGGCGGCCAGCCTCAACGACATCCTGATCAAGCAGTTCAAGAAGGCTTTCGAGTTGTCCGACCTGCAGGCTGGACTCGTGCAGAGCGCGTTCTACCTCGGCTATTTCCTGTTTGCGATGCCCGCAGCCGTGTTCATGCGCCGCTACAGTTACAAGGCGGCTGTGGTGCTGGGCCTGCTGCTGTTCGCAGCCGGCGCCTTCCTGTTCTATCCCGCGGCCGCGATCCATACCTACGGCGTGTTCCTGCTGGCGCTGTTCGTGATCGCCAGCGGCTTGGCGTTCCTAGAGACCTCGGCCAATTCACTGGTCATCGTGCTCGGTCCGGCGGAAGGGGCGGCGCGGCGCCTGAACTTGGCGCAGGCATTCAATCCACTCGGCGCGATGACCGGGGTAATGATCGGTTCGCACTTCATTTTTTCCGGCGTGGAGTACGGCGCGCAGGATCTGGCGGCGATGACGCCGACCGCGCGGGTGGCTTACTTCGCCACAGAATCGGCGGCGGTGCAGATGCCGTATCTAGCGATCGGCACGGTGGTGCTGCTGTGGGTCGCGTTGGTGGCGTGGACGAAATTCCCGACCACGCGCGACGAAGGCGGCGGTCACAAGGCTGGCACCGGCGCGCAACTGAAGGAGTTGCTGCGTAACCGCAACTTCGTGTTCGCGGTGGTGGCACAGTTGTTCTATGTCGGCGCGCAGGTCGGCGTCTGGAGCTACCTGATCCGTTATTTCCAGGACGTGGTGCCCGGCACGCCGGAAAAGACCGCCGCCGGCTTCCTGACGCTTTCGCTGGCGCTGTTCATGTGTGGGCGCTTCGCTGGCGCGGCGCTCCTGCGCAAGGTGTCGCCGGCCTATTTGCTGGCTGCGTTCGCGCTGATCGACCTGCTGTTGTGCATCGTCGCGATCGCGCTGCCGGGCTGGATCGGTCTGTATGCGCTGGTCGGCGTCAGCATCTTCATGTCGATCATGTTCCCGACGATCTTCGTGCTTGGCCTGAGCGGCATGGACGACGACCATCGCAAGCTAGGCTCCTCCATGCTGGTCATGGCCATCGTCGGCGGTGCGCTGCTGCCTGCGCTGATGGGCGCCGTCTCTGACGCGGCCGGGATCCATTGGTCCATCGCAGTGCCTGCGATCGGCTTTATCGTCATTCTCGCCTTCGCGTTGCGTGCGCGGCGTGTGCTGCGCTGACGCCTTTTAGACAGATTCTTCAGGAGATCCCATGTCATCGATTCCATCCATTCCGCTCAACGACGGCCAACGTATTCCGCAACTCGGGTTGGGCATCTGGCAGGTACCGGACGCCGATGTGCCGCGCGTAGTCGGCGCCGCGTTCGAACAGGGCTATCGCCACATCGACGGCGCCGCCGCCTACGCCAACGAGGAAGGCCTCGGCCGCGCGATCCGCGCCTCCGGCCTGCCACGTGCCGAGTTGTTCATCACCACGAAGTTGAGCAATCCCGACCAGGGTCGCGAGCAGGCGCTGAAGGCGCTCGATACTAGCCTCGCCAAACTCGGGCTGGACTACGTCGATCTCTATCTCATCCATTGGCCGTGCCCGCGCCACGACCGCTTCGTCGACAGTTGGAAGGCGCTGATCGAAGCACGTAACGCCGGCAAGGCGCGCTCGATCGGTGTCTCCAATTTCCGCGCCGAGGACATCGATCGTATCGTCGCTGCGACAGGCGTGATGCCGGCGGTCAACCAGATCGAACTGCACCCGTTGCTGGAACAAACCGAACTGGTCGCCTACGGCAAGATGCACGGCATCGTCACCGAGGCGTGGAGCCCGCTGGCGCACGGCGGCGAACTGCTAGCCGACCCCGTGTTGCAGGCCATCGCCGGCAAGCACGGCCGGACCACCGCGCAGGTGGTCCTGCGCTGGCACATCCAGGCGGGCCGGGTGATCTTCCCGAAATCGGCCACGCCGGCACGGATCGCTGAGAACGCAGCGATCTTCGACTTCGCGCTCGATGCCGACGACGTCGCCAAGATAGGCGCACTCGACAACGGCACGCGGCTGGGTCCGGATCCCGCCGATTACGAGGACATGGGCTGAGCGCACACCAATGAGCAAGCACGGAAGAATCGTCTGTTTCGGCGAGGCGCTGATCGACATGCTGGCGCAACCGCCCGCCACGACGGATGCGCCACGCGCTTTCCTGCAGTTTGCCGGCGGAGCGCCGGCGAACGTCTCGGTCGCGGTGGCGCGACTCGGCGGCGACAGTCATTTCGTCGGCATGCTTGGCAAGGACATGTTCGGCGATTTCCTGCTGCAAAGCCTGCAGGAAGCGGGCGTTGCCACCGAAGGCGTGGTGCGTACCGACGAGGCCCGTACCGCGCTGGCCTTCGTCGCGCTGGACGCGCGCGGCGAGCGCAGTTTCAGTTTCTATCGGCCTCCGTCGGCGGATATGTTGTTCCGCGCCGGGCATTTCGACCCGTTGCGGTTCAATGCCGGCAGCACGTTCCACGTCTGTTCCAACAGCATGACCGAAGAGCAGATCGCGCAGACCACCTTCACGGGCATGCGCCGCGCGCGCGCAGCGGGCGCGCTGGTCAGCTTCGACATGAACCTGCGGCCAATGCTATGGCCGCGCGACGAGGATCCGACGCCGCGCTTGTGGCAGGCGTTGGCGTTGGCCGACGTGGTCAAGCTTTCGCGCGAAGAGTTTGATTGGTTGTGCAACGCCGCCCGCACCGATGGCGCGGCGGTGATCGAACGGCTGTGGCAAGGCAACGCGCAGTTGCTGCTGATCACTGATGGCGACCACCCGTTGCGCTGGTACACACGCGAAGACAGCGGCGAAATGCCGACGTTCCAGGTGCAGGTGCAGGACAGCACCGCAGCGGGTGACGCCTTCGTCGGCGGCTTGCTCTATCAGCTTGCACAACTGCCCGACGGTACGACGCTGAATGCGTTCTGCCGCGACCGCGCGGCGCTGAAGCGAAGCCTGCGGTTCGCCTCCGCCACCGGTGCGTTGGCGGTGACGCGCAAGGGTGCCTTCGCCGCAATGCCGACTCGCGACGACGTGCTGACCCTCATCGAAGCACAGCCATGACACATCGAAACGCAATGACGAAGAGAATGCAATGACCGACGCCACGCCCATCATCCTGTACGCCACCTTCACCGCCACGGAGGGCAACGCTGCCACCGTTGCCGCTCTCTTGAACGATTACGCCGCGGCTGTCCGCAAGGAGCCCGGCAACGTGCTGTTCGAGGCATCATGCAAGGCGGACGAGTCCGAGTCCTTCTTCGTGTACGAGGAATACATCGACGAGAAAGCGTTCCAGGCTCATCTAAGCGCACCATACGGCGCGTCCTTCAATGCCGCGCTTGCCCCGCTCATCGTCGAGCCGCAATCCCGGCTCACGCTCCTGCGGCGAGTGTGAGGTGAAGCAAAGGATGACATGGGCTCGCACATCTTCTGCAGCGCAGCGCCGGAGGCTCCTGCGTATGGGTCTTGTCGTGCGCTCAGCTGCGAATGTCGCGCCGGCTTGAGTTTCTCACACCACTTCTGCTGCAGCCGCTGATCTATCCTTCCAAGCACGCACCGCCTCCTCGACCGGGCTCGACATACTGCGAGTACGTCTTCGTCGCTCGCCCTCGGTGTGCATCACGCGCCAGAGCGGTGCCTCGTTGCCCCTCGCGCCGAATCGGTATCGGAAATGCGGGCTAGCGCTCCGAATGCCCGGAGTCGTAGTAGTCGCGGCGGCCGAACAGGTCGGGCTTGATCAGGTCGATGAACGCGCGCGACTGCTCGGACAGGTACTTGCCCTTGCGCATGACGACGCCGTAGCTGCGCTGCGGAAAGTAGCGGCGCAGGTTGCGCGCGACGAGACGCTCCTCGTCGCCCGCGGTGATGCAGATGCCGGTGACGATCGAGATGCCCTGGCCCATGGCGACGTAGTGCTTGATCACCTCCCAGCCGCCGACCTCGATCGCGACGTGGTAAGGCACCTTGCGCTGCTGGAACACGAGGTCGACCATGCGGTAGGTCGTCAGCCGCTGCGGCGGCAGGATCAGGCCGTACGGCGAAATGTCCTCGAGCGTGATTTCCGGCTTGTCGGCGAGCGCATGGCCATGCGGCACGATCAGCATCGGATCGAACCAGCGCACCGGTTCGTATTCGAGATCGTGCGGCACGTCGAGCATCGAGCCGACCGCGAAGTCGACCTTGTCCGAGCGCAACAAGGCGAGGCCGTCGATGCCGGTGACGTTGGCGAGCTCGAGGCGCACGTCGGGAAACTTCTCGCGGTAGGCGCGCACCCACTCGGGCAGCAGATACTGGATCGTCGAATTGCCGCAGGCGATGTGGATCTCGCGCGCGGGCTCGCCGGTGCGGCGGTTGCGGAACTGGTGGTCGAGGTTCTCCATGCCCTCGACCAGCGGGCGCGCAAGGTCGTAGAGCAACTGGCCGTCGGCGGTCAGCGCGAGGCGCGGGCGCGTGCGCTCGAGCAGGCGCGCGCCGAAGTCCGATTCCAGCGCTGACAGCTGCAGGCTGACCGAGGACGGCGACAGGAACAGCGACTCCGCCGCGCGCACGACGGTACCGAATTTGACCGCGTAGCAGAACGCGCGCAGCTGCTTGAGACGACTGCCCTTGTAGTAGAACCGCGCGGATTCACTGTCCGCACCGCGCTTGGCCGTCGCGCGCGGCTTGCCCGCGCGACGCCGGCCGGCGCCCGTTTTGGCCCCTTTCGCCCCCGGATTGGTCGGTGTCATTGGCTTGTAAATCAATAAAATAGAGATTCATTGACAATTTCAAATTGTTACGTTGAAACATTTGATTTGTCAAACACGCAAACCAGGCCTAGGGTGCTGCTACGCAACAAAGTTGGCCGGAGCAGAACATGGCTTGCAGCGCAGCAATGAACATCGACAGTCGGATCGCGTCGACCGCCGCGCCGGCAACGCGTTCGGACTTCACCGCCTGCGTCGACCGCTGCGTGCGTGCGCTGATCGACGGCTCGCTGTCGGCCGCGCTCGCCGCACAGACGCAGCTGCGCCGCTGGCTC
Organism: Pseudomonadota bacterium; assembly: GCA_018240505.1. GTDB lineage: Bacteria > Pseudomonadota > Gammaproteobacteria > Xanthomonadales > Rhodanobacteraceae > Rudaea. The sequence goes on along the minus strand of JAFEFQ010000002.1, from coordinate 13,320 downwards.
GGCGACGACGCAGCCAGACTGGCCGACGGCTCGCCGATCGATTACGCCCTGTTCGACGACGCGATCCTCAGCGTGCAGGAACGCGTCGCGCCCGCCGCCGGCGCGCAAGGCCTCGGCCAGCTGCTGCGTGCCGCGCGCTAGGTGGCCGAGACGATTTACGCAAAGAACCGGCTGCCCTGATCCCGGGACCCGCCGGCGCAATCCCCACCGCCCCACCCACCAACGCAGGATCCGCACCATGAAACCGACCCTCCCCACCGCCGAACAGATCAAGCTGGACTGGACCAACAATCCGCGCTGGTCCGGCATCAAGCGCAACTACACGGCCGAGGACGTCGTACGCCTGCGTGGCACCGTGCACGTCGAACACTCGCTCGCGCGCCTCGGCGCGGAGAAGCTGTGGAAGTCGCTGCACAGCGAGGACTTCGTCAACGCGCTCGGTGCGCTGACCGGCAACCAGGCGATGCAGCAGGTCAAGGCCGGCCTCAAGGCGATCTATCTGTCGGGCTGGCAGGTCGCGGCCGACGCCAACCTCGCCGGGCAGATGTATCCGGACCAGTCGCTGTACCCGGCCGACTCGGTGCCGGCCGTGGTCAAGCGCATCAACAACACCTTGCTGCGCGCCGACCAGCTCCAGCACGCGGAGGGTGACGATTCGGTCGACTTCCTGCAGCCGATCGTGGCCGACGCGGAAGCCGGCTTCGGCGGCGTGCTCAACGCGTTCGAGTTGATGAAGGCGATGATCGAAGCCGGCGCCGCCGGCGTGCACTTCGAGGACCAGCTCGCTTCGGTGAAGAAGTGCGGCCACATGGGTGGCAAGGTGCTCGTACCGACGCGCGAAGCGGTCGAGAAGCTCAACGCCGCGCGCCTCGCCGCCGACGTGCTCGGCGTGCCGACGCTGCTCGTCGCGCGCACCGACGCCGAAGCCGCCGACCTGCTGACCAGCGACGTCGACGCGAACGACCAGCCGTTCACCACGGGCGAGCGCACGGTCGAAGGTTTCTACAAGACGAAGAACGGCCTCGACCAGGCGATCAGCCGCGGCCTCGCCTACGCGCCGTACGCGGACCTCGTCTGGTGCGAAACCGGCAAGCCCGATCTCGCGTTCGCCAAGGCGTTCGCCGAGGCGATCCATGCGAAATTCCCGGGCAAGCTGCTCGCCTACAACTGCTCGCCGAGCTTCAACTGGAAGAAGAACCTCGACGACGCGACGATCGCCAAGTTCCAGAAGGAAATCGCCGGCTACGGCTACAAGTTCCAGTTCATCACGCTGGCCGGCTTCCATGCGCTCAACTACTCGATGTTCAACCTCGCCCACGGCTACGCGCGCCGCCAGATGAGCGCGTTCGTCGAACTGCAGGAAGCCGAGTTCGCCGCGGCCGACAGGGGCTTCACCGCGGTCAAGCATCAGCGCGAAGTCGGCACGGGCTACTTCGACGCGGTCACGCAGACGATCCAGCAGGGCCAGTCCTCGACGACCGCGCTCAAGGGCTCGACCGAGGAAGAGCAGTTCCACGGCGACAAGGCGGCTTGACCCGAACGCCACGGCGCCCGGCGAGGTATCCGGGCGCCGCGGCGAAACAGGGGATTTGGGACATCCAGGCCATCTGGGTTAGCATTTGCACACGATGAGGGGGCTCATCGCGAGGCAACTGCGATGTCGTCGAGAATGTCGAACGATCCGCCGGGAACCTTCGATTCGCCGCTGGTTGCGGCCGAGTTGCCGCGCGCGCGTGCCCAGCGCCGGCTCACCGACATCGAATTCTCGCTGTTTGCCGCGATCGGTCGCCCGCGCACCGTTCCTCCGGGCGAAACGATTTTCCGCAAGGGCGAGCGCGGGCATACCATGTTCGTGGTCGAGTCCGGCGAAATCCATCTCGAATTCGGCGACGGCCTGCCGCGCAAGCTGATCGGCGCGCGTGAATTCTTCGGCGAGCTTGCCCTGTTCATCGGCGACCACACCCGCGTCGCGAGCGCGAGCGCGGTCGCGCCGACGCGCGTGTGCGTGGTCGACAACGCCCTGTTCGACTCGATCCTCGAACGCGAGCCGAGGCTGCTCGCCCGCTTCATGCGCCGCTCGTTCGCCTACCTCGTGGCGAGCGAACAGCAGCTGATCGAACATCTCAAGCGGCGCAACGAGGACCTGATCGCCACGCTGCATTCGCTGCGCCAGACGCAGACCCTGCTTTCGGCCGCCAACACCCTCGTGCGCACCGACGAACTGACCGGCCTGATCAATCGCCGCGGCCTGTACCAGTTCCTCGAAACGCTCGATCGTGGCAGCGCGAGCGAGCGCCAGCTCGCGCTGCTGCTGATCGACCTCGACCGCTTCAAGGAAGTCAACGACGAGCTCGGCCACCTGGCCGGCGACCAGGCGCTGCGCATCGTCGCCGGCCTGCTCGCCGAGCATGCCGGCGAGGGCGACCTCTGCTGCCGCCTCGGCGGCGACGAATTCGCGCTGCTCATGCAACTCGACCATCGCGACGAGCTCGAAACCCGCTCCGCGCGCATCGTCGCCTCGGTGCGCGGCCTGCGCCTGCCGCCGCCGCATCAGATGCTGTTCCTCTCGGTCAGCGTGGGCGCCAGCTTCTGCGACGCCGACGCCGACTGGTCCACTTGGTACAGCCATGCGGACCGCGCCCTGTACGAAGCCAAGGCCGAAGGCGGCGACGGTTGGCGCCTGCGTTCCATTCCGAACCTGTAATCCGCCCGGCCGGTTGCGCAAGTACCTGATGCGGCTGGCTTCTGGCGCCGGCGCTGGCCAACGCGCGCGAAATCCAGCAAAATTCGAAGTCCCACGCTGCAAGACTGCGCCGAACCCGGCCCAGCCCGGCGTCTTCGCGGAACTAGTCCGGCCATGAGTGCAATCGGATTGGAACGGCCAGCATCACCGACAGAGCAGCAGGATGCCGCTGCGCCGGTGCTGCGCGCGCTCGCGATTTGCGATCTCACCGACAGCACCGCGCTGATCAATCAGCTCGGCGACCGCCGCGCGGCGGAACTGCTGCGCCGCCACGACCGCCTCACGCGCGACCTGCTGCAGCGTCACGGCGGCCGCGAAATCGACAAGACCGACGGCTTCCTCATGATTTTCGAGCGCCCGGTGCAGGCCGTCGCGTTCGCGCTCGACTACCAGCGCCGGCTCGGCGAGCTCGGCAAGCAGGAAAACGTGCCGCTGCGCGCGCGCGTCGGCATCCACGTCGGCGAGATCGTGCTGTGGAAAAATTCGGCCAGCGACATCGGCCGCGGCGCCAAGCCGGTCGAAGCCGAAGGCATGGTCAAGCCGGTCGCCGCACGTCTGATGAGCATCGCGCGGCCGGGGCAGATCCTGCTCTCGGGCGTCGCCTACACGCTCGCGCGCCGCGCCCATTCCGAAATGGGCGACTACCCCGCGCTGCGCTGGCGCGCGCACGGCAACTACCGTTTCAAGGGCGTGCCCGACCCGGTGCAGGTGTACGAGGTCGGCGAGCAGGACATCGCGCCGTTCAAGCCGCCCGCGTGGACCGGCAAGGCGCATCGCGAAATCCCTTGGTGGCGGCGTCCGAGCACACTGGTGATCGAAGCTGCCGCCGCCGTCGCCGTCATCGCGGTGCCGGCGTGGGTCGTGCTGCGCAGTCCGCCGGCGATCGCGTTCGCGCAGCGCGACTGGGTCGTGGTCGGCGATCTGAAGAACCTGACCAGCGACAGCAACTTCAACGAGTCGCTGCAGAGCGCGTTCCGCATCGGCCTCGAGCAGTCGCGCTACGTCAACGTGCTCGCCGACCTCAAGGCGCGCGAAACGCTCAAGCTGATGCAGCGCGATCCGGACAAGACAGCCATCGATCGCGAAATCGGCAGCGAAATCGCGATCCGCGACGGCGTGCGCGCGCTGATCCTGCCGAGCGTGGCCGAGATCGGCGGGCGCGTGCGCGTCACCGCCGAAGTCGTCGATCCGCGCACGCAGACCACGGTGTATTCCGAATCGGCCGACGGCGTCGGCGAAAGCTCGGTGCTGTCCTCGCTCGACAAGGTCAACGCGCAACTGCGCGTGCGCTTGGGCGAAGCGCTTGCGTCGGTGACACGCGAGTCCCAGCCGTTGGAGCAGGTGGCGACGAAGAACCTTGATGCGCTGAAAGCATATTCGCTCGGGGACAAGGCTTACGACAAAGAAGACGTAAAAACGGCTTTGGATTTCTACGAGCAAGCGATCAAGCTCGATCCGGGATTTGCACGCGTCTACGTCCGGCAGTCCAAGACGCTTTCGTGGATAGGAAGGAAAGCGGATGCGTGGAAGGCACTCGCATCGGCGGAGCTCCACACGGATCGCCTGTCACCTCGCGACATCCTGGATCTTGACGCGTGGAAAGCATCACTAAATGGACCGCAAAGCGTCGCCATTGACAAATGGAAGTCGCTAACTCTGCTATATCCGGATTTCTTGAACGCGCAGGGACATTACGCTTATTTTTTGAGGCAATTTGCAAATAGTTATGGGCTGGCCGCAGTTGCTGCGGCGACAAAATGCGCGTCCCCGTTGAGTCCGAGCGAAAGCTACTGCCACCAATTGCTGGGGTTGCTATATCTCGGCAATGAGCGCTACGACGATGCTTTCAAGCAATTCGTCGCATCCGACATGAAAGGTAGCTCAACAACGGCCGACCGCGCCAGAGCCCTCGCTGCAAAAATGCAGTTCGCAAAGGCTGGCGAATTTTTGCAGCACGCTTCATCCGGATCCCGTTGGCTTGACGTCGAAGCTCGAATGACCCCGATTGCAATTTCTTTGGACCAAGGTCGTTTTGAAGAAGCTCGGAAGCAAATTGCCGACGCCAGAAATGTAGCGGCGACGTTCGATGCCCCGCTCTCCAATCGCTTTCTTGGAGTTGAAGCTGGCATCGCGCCCCTGATTGGGAGCGATCCGCGCACGAAGGCTGGCGAGTACGCGAGCGCCGTTGTACAAGAGTTAAATCAAGCAGCACCTGCCAGCCGCGTTGATTCGCAGTTGGCTGTGTTGTTCGCGGCATATCTCGCGGCGCACGCAGGCAATGTTCCGCTCGCTGAAGACCTGCTGGCGCGAGTCGGGCCGGAGCCGATGAGCGGTGAGTATTTGGCGCTTGCGAAACTATTGCAAGTAGTCAAAGCAGAGATTGCGCGCATGCAAGGTCGACCGAGCGAAGCGATCGGGTTGATCAAGAAAAACTTGGATGACAGCGCGCTCTGTCTTGCCCATGTGGTCTTGATGGAGGCTTATGCAGCAAACCACGATTTTGCCGCAGCGCGAGATGAAGCGAAGTGGTTAACGCAGCATCGTGGACGCGCGTATGCCGAGTACGCGCAAGGTGAGAGGCTTTTACCCTATAACGTTGTACAAACCGACCTAGGTTGGCTGAGCATGGCTGAGTTTTCGGCACGCGTTGGCGACAAGAGCGAAGCGCGAACTGCGCTCGAAGAGTTTCTGCGGCGCTGGCCGTCTGTCGAGAATCAGAGCGGTGTGATTGGCATGCGGATCCGCGCACTAAGAGCGGAACTCGGATGAGTTCCGCCTGGACAGAAATCCTACCTGCGAGTGGGATCAATGATGATTTTGTCTTCCGAGTCCGGAGAGAACAAGTGCAATTTGATGGCACCTTGGCAAAGGGCTACACAGAGTAGCTCGTCGATCAGCTTCAGCAGAGCGTCGAGAAATACGCTCTTGTCCGCCAATGGCGCAGGTTTCAGAGCATCGTTTTTGCGCAGCTTCGAGATCTGCTCTGGAGGCACTCCGATGTCGGAGAGTGCCTGCAACGGATCCTGCTCGTAGTGGTGGCGGAACACATCATCCGCAGCCAGCTTGCGCAACAGCACCAACGCTATTTTTTGATCCAGAATTTCTTCTTTCATTGCATAGTCCCCTGGTGTGGTGCTTTGCACCGATAGCCTATTATGGCGATGTGGCGCCCGTCGGCCGGCACATCCTATCAGTTAAAAAGAACAAACGAGGAACTCTATGCGCGTGCGCCGTTGCGGCCCCGTGATGCTAGAGCCGCGCGAGCGGCTGGAATTCAATCTTTCCGCGCTCGCCGCGGGCGGCAGCGGCCTGAGCAGGGTGCTCGAATGGATCGCGTTGGCGCCGCATCGAGAAGGCGAAGTCGAGTTGACCCCCGAGGAAGCCATCGCGCTCGGCACCCTTTCGCCATCGGCCTGGGTCGAATTCGACGAACTCGCGCAGACGCATTCGCGCGCCGTGCTCGACGCATTGCTCGAGAAGAAATTGCTGGTGACTGAGGCGGGCGAAACCGCGCAGCGCGACCAGAAATTGCGTGATACGCATTGGCGCACGCCGTCCGCGGTCATGCATTACGCCTCGCGCTGGGCCGAGGTCGATACGGAAGGACTGCAGAAAGATTTTGCCGAGATGATCGGCGGCCGCCTGATCGACCGACTTGGGCCTCCGGCGCCGGTGGTGCGCGAGCGCGCACCGGCGACGCAGCGGCTGCGCTTGCCGAGAAAGAGCGACGCTTCGACCCTCGATGTGCTGTTGGACAGCCGCGTCACTTGCCGCAATTTTGATCGCTCGCGCAAGCTGCCGCTGGAGCAATTCTCCGCGGTGCTCTATCGCGCCTATGGCGCGCGCAGCGTCGACGAAACGACGCTCGGTATCCCGCTGCTGAAGAAGGGCGTACCCGCCGCGGGCGCACTGCACGCAACCGAGGCGTATCTGATCGTGCAGCATGTCGAAGGCGTCGAGCCGGGGCTGTATCACTATCACCCGGTCGAACATGCGCTGGAGCCGATGCGCAAGCTCGATCCCGATGCGATTCCGGCGCTGATCAAGAGCCTGACCGCCGCGCAGGAGTATTTTGCCGATGCACACGTCGTAGTCATCGCGACCAGCCGCTTCTTCCGCAATTTCTGGAAGTACCGGAATCATTCCAAGGCGTATCGCGCGCTGATCCTCGACGTCGGCCATCTGTCGCAGACGTTGTATCTCGCCGCGACCGAACTCGGCCTCGGCGCGTTCGTCACCGCGGTGATCAACGAGATCGACATTGAGCGCACGTTCGGCCTCGATCCGCTCGAAGAAGGGCCGCTCGCGGTCAATGGCTTCGGCATCCGCGCGCCCGAGCTCAACGAAGCCGAGTTCGATCCGCTCAACGCGGTGTGGGCGGCGCAAACGGCCTGAACAACCGGGCGCGCGACGCGCGCGTCCGGTTGAAGATCAGGCCAGACGCAAAGGCAATTGCCGCAGGCGCTGTCCCGTCGCCGCGAACACCGCGTTCGCCACGGCCGGCGCGATCGGCGGCGTGCCGGGTTCGCCGACGCCGCCCATCTTGTCGGTGCTCGGCACGATGTGCACCTCGACCCTGGGCATCTCGTTCGAGCGCAGCACGGTGTAGTTGTGAAAGTTCGACTGCTCGACGCGGCCGGCCTTGAAGCTCAGCTCGCTGTGCAGCGCGGCGCCGAGGCCGAAGGCGATGCCCGATTGCATCTGCGCCTCGATCGTCAGCGGATTGACGACCGGGCCGCAGTCGATCGCGCAGACGACGCGATGCACCTTGATCTGCTTGTTCTCGACCGAAACCTCGGCGATCTGCGCGACGTAGCTGCCGAACGAGGCGTGCACGGCGATACCGGCGGCGTGGCCCTTCGGCAGCGGCTTGCCCCAGCCGAACTTCTCGGCGGCGAGGTCGAGGGCGAGACGCTCGCGCGATTTCTCCGGCAGCAGCGCCTGGCGGTACTTGAGTGGATCCTGCTTCGCCGCGTGCGCGAGTTCGTCGACGAAACCCTCGACGACGAACGCGGTATTCGAATGCCCGACCGAACGCCACCACAGCACCGAGATCGGACTCGTCGGCGAATGCAGGTCGACGCGATGCGCGGGCACGGCCTCGAGATACGGCGAATCGGCCGCGCCCTCGACGCTGGTCGCATCGACGCCGTCCTTGATCATCGCGGCCGCGAACGGCGTACCGGCGATGATCGACTGGCCGACGAGCGTGTGCGCCCAGGCGGCCGGCTTGCCGTCCTTGCCCAGCGTCGCGCGCAGGCGCGACAGCCACATCGGCCGGTAGTAGCCGCCGTGGATGTCGTCCTCGCGCGTCCACACGACCTTGACCGTCTTGCCCGAGGCCTTCGCGACCTGCACCGCTTCGGTGACATAGTCGCAGGTCGGATTCGCGCGCCGGCCGAAGCCGCCGCCGAGGAAGGTCGTATGCACGCGCACCTGCTCGGGCTTGAGGCCGAGAATCTGCGCGGACAGGCCCTGGTCGAGCGTCTGGAACTGCGTGCCAGTCCAGATGTCGGCGCCGTCCTTGCCGATTTCGACGGTGCAGTTTTCCGGCTCCATCGGCGCGTGCGCGAGGAACGGCACTTCGTACTCGGCCTCGATGAGCTTGCCGGCCTTCAGCGCGGCATCGACGTCGCCCGCGGTTTTCGCCACCGCGCCCTTGATCTGCGCGAGCTTGCGGTATTCGGCGCGCAGGCCCTCGCTCGAAATCTTCGCCCCCTCGCCGAGATCCCAATCGACGATGAGCGCATCGCGGCCCTGCTTCGCCGCCCAGAAGTGCTTGCCGAGCACGGCCACGCCGCTCGGCACCTGGACGACGTCGACCACGCCGGCCACGGCCTTCGCCTTGGTCGCGTCGAACGACTTGAGTTTGGCGCCGAACACCGGCGCGCGCGCGACCGTCGCGACCAGCATGCCCGGCCGCTTCACGTCGATTCCGAACTCGGCCGTGCCGGTGACTTTCGCCTTGCTGTCGAGCCGCTTCGTCGGCTTGCCGATCAGGCGGAATTCCTCGGGCTTCTTCAGCGCGACGTTCGTCGGCAGCGGCAGCTTGGCCGCTGCCTCGGCGAGTTCGCCGTAGCTCGCCTTCTTGTCGCCGCAGAGCACGAAACCATTTTCGGTGCGGCAGTCGGACGTGCCGGCTAGATTCCATTTCTTCGCCGCAGCCGCGATCAGCAGCGCACGCGCGGTCGCGCCGGCTTCGCGCAGCTGCGCGAACGATTCCCAGGTGCTCGTCGAGCCGCCGGTCATCTGGATGCCGAACACGGTGTGCTTGTACTCGGGTGCGGCCGGCGCATGCTCGACCTTGACCTTGGACCAGTCGCAGTCGAGCTCGTCGGCGACGACCATCGGGATCGAAGTCCACACGCCCTGGCCCATTTCCGAATGCTTGAGCAGCACGGTGACGCTGTTGTCCGGCGCGATGCGCACGAACGCATTCGGCAGAGTCTGTGCGGGCTTTTTCGCCACGTCCTCGGCGAAGACCCTGCGCATGCCGAGCGGCATAAAGCAGGCGACGACGAGACCGGCCGACGTCGCTGCGCCGGCCTTGAGGAAGGCGCGCCGGCTCGTGCCGGACTCGCGCGTCAATGAAACCGCGCGCGTCAACTCGTCGACGACGCCGGAAAGATCGCTGTGATCACGCCACATGGTGCACCTCGCTGTTTTGCGATCGTCCCTGATCGCGAAGATCAGGAAGCGGTCTTCTGACCGCAATTCGATTCACATCTTTCACTTTGCCGCGACGCTCAGCTCCGCTGCGCGATGCACCGCCGTGCGGATGCGCTGATAGGTGCCGCAGCGACAAATGTTTCCGCTCATCGCCGCGTCGATATCGGCGTCGGTAGGCTGCGGCTTCTGCTTGAGCAAGGCCGCCGCGGCCATGATCTGGCCCGACTGGCAGTAGCCGCACTGGACGACGTCGGCCTCGATCCAGGCACGCTGCACCGGATGGTCGCCGTCCTTGCCGATGCCCTCGATTGTCGTGATCTTCTTGCCGGCGAGCGCGGCGGCCGGCGTGATGCACGAGCGCGTCGCCGCACCGTCGACATGCACCGTGCACGCGCCGCACTGGGCCATGCCGCAGCCGAACTTGGTGCCGGTCAAGCCGATCAGGTCGCGCAACACCCACAGCAGGGGCATGTCGGCGGGCGCGTCGACCTCGTGCTCCTGCCCGTTGACGTTGAGTTTCATCGGACACCTCGTGGCCTTGGTTGGGCAGACTGGCCACGCTACTCCGCGCCCGTGAAGAAATCCATACGACGCGGATGAACAATTCGATAAGTTCGGCCAATCAACGCGAAGCGGCCTTCAGCGCAGATGCCCCAAATCGCCTGGCACATCGATATCGACAGCGAGCGCTTCGTTGGCGATCGCATCGATGCGATCGTGCTGCTGCACCAGCAGATCGCGCATACCGCGATCCGAGGTGGCATCGAGCGCGTCGAACCAGCTGCGCGGCAACAGCGCCGGCACGCCGATCCGGTTCGCGTAGCGCGACGCCACACCGCGATCGGGTGCGCGTCGCCATGCGTCGCACAGCGCGAGCAGATGCGCGGCGTCGAGCGCGGGCTGGTCGCACAACACGACGAGCACTCCTGCGCAATCCGCCGACAGCGCATCGACGCCGGCACGCAGCGAGGCGCCGAGGCCGCGTTGCCAATCCGCGCAGTCGATGCGACGCAGCGGCAGATCCGCCACCTGCGGGAAAACGGATTCGGCGGCGAAGCCGAGCACGATCGCCGCATCACGCGGCCGCGTCGCCAGCGCAAGGCCGGCGGCACGACGCACGAGGGTTTCGCCGCGATGAACCACGAGCTGCTTGGGCCGTCCGAGGCGCGTCGATGCACCCGCGGCAAGCACGACGGCGCCGTGCGCGGGCGCGCGATCAGACACGCACGCCAGCCGTCGCGGGCACCGCGCTTCCGCGCCCGAGCGCGGAAAAATGCTGCTGCAGCTGCGCCGCGACCGCCAGCGCGACGGCCTCGCCGCCGTGTCCGCCGAGATCGAGCCCGACCGGTGCGCGCAGGCGCGGAACGAGGCGCGCGCGCGCCGCGGCGTCGAGCTCCGCGAGCAGCGCGTCGCGTCGCGCTGCGGGGCCGAGCAGGCCGACATAGTCCGCCTCGCCCGCTGCGCAGAAGCGCAGCCAGTCCAGATCGAGCGAGTAGTTGTGATTCATCAACAGCATCGCGTCGTAGCGCTCGCCGGCCAGCGCGGCGGCGGCCGCCGCGGGAGCCAGGTCGATGCGGCGATCGATCGCGGCGTCTTGCGCGAACGCGGCCCAGCGCCCGCGATGCTCGACGAGGTCGACGAACCAGCCCAGCCGGCGCGCGATCAGCGCGAGCGGCGCCGTTTCCGGGCCGGCGCCGAGCACGAGCAGCCGCGGCGGCGCGGCGACCGCGATGTCGAGACTCGTGGCGGACGGCGTTTCCGTTGCCCGGCCTGCGCGATCCCATTGCGCGGAAAACGGCTGTGCGGCGTCTTCGGCGAAACGCGCCATGCCGGCGCCGAGATTGGGTTCATCCAGCGCAAACGACAGCCGCAGGGCGACGCCGCGGTCGAGTGCGGCGAACAACGCACGCGCAAGCGGCGCCTGCGGCGGCAGCGGCAGCAGCAGCAGGACGACGTGGCCGCGGCAGCCGATGCCGCTGCCGAACAGCAGGTCCTCGTCGCTGCGCGTGTCGAATTCGACGCTCAAGGCGCGGCCGTCCGCATGCACCTTGCGCGCCGCGTCCTCGAGCGCGGGTTCGAGGCAGCCGCCGCTGATCACGCCGTGGCGCACGCCCTTGCCGTCGAGCAGCACGAGCGCGCCGGGCTTCTGGTAGGTCGAGCCCGCGGTCGCGGTCACGATGCCGAGCACCGCGCTCTCGTTGCGCGCATGGATGCGCCAGAGCACATCGAGCAGGCCGCGCAGGCCGCCAGCCGCGGCGTTCGTGTCGTTTGTCGTCATGCGCATCATGTTAGCGCACGCAAGCAATGTCATTGACCGCGAATGACGCGGATCTCAAAAACATCGGCATGAACAAGGCGACGCACGAACCTGCTCGATCCGCATTGATCGGTGTTTATCCGCGCAATCCGTGGGCAGCGCTTTCGATCCTGCTTCAATCGCGAACCGACAAGCGCCGGTATTGGATGGCTTCCGTCAAATGCACGGTCGCGATCGCCTCGCTGCCGGCCAGGTCGGCGATCGTGCGCGCGACGCGCAGGATGCGGTGGTAGGCGCGCGCGGACAGGCCGAGTCTGTCGAGCGCGCGCTCGAGCAGGGCGCGATCGCCGGCCGACAGCGCGCAGTCGCGGCGCAACTCGCGCGCGTTCAAGGCCGCGTTCGCCTTGCCGGCGCGTGTCATCTGCCGCTCGCGCGCGGCGACGACGCGCGCACGCACGGTCGCGCTGGACTCGCCGGGCGGCGCGGCGTCGCCCAATTCGGCCAGCGGCACGCGCGGCACTTCGACCTGCAGGTCGATGCGGTCGAGCAAGGGGCCGGAGATGCGCGCGCGATAGCGGCGGATCGCCTCGGGCGTGCACGCGCAACGCCCCGATGGATCGCCGGCATAACCGCAGGGGCAGGGATTCATCGCCGCGACGAGCTGAAACGCGGCCGGAAACTCGGCCTGGCGCGCGGCGCGCGAAATCGCGACGCGGCCCGACTCGAGCGGCTCGCGCAGGACCTCAAGCACGTGACGGTCGAACTCGGGCAGCTCGTCGAGGAACAGCACGCCCTGATGGGCGAGCGAAATCTCGCCCGGGCGCGGAATCGAACCGCCGCCGACCAGCGCGACCGCGGACGCGGTGTGGTGCGGCTGGCGGAACGGCCGCAGCTTCCATTGGCGGAAATCCACGACCTGGCCGGCGACCGAGCGCACTGCGGCGGATTCGAGCGCTTCGGCCTCCGAAAGCGGCGGCAGGATGCCGGGCAGGCGGCTCGCGAGCATGGTCTTGCCGGTGCCGGGCGGCCCGGCGAAAAGCAGGTGGTGCGCGCCGGCCGCGGCGACCTCGAGCGCACGCCGCGCCTGCGCCTGGCCGCGCACGTCGGCGAGGTCGGGGTAGTCGCGTCCGTCGTCATTCGGGTTCGCGGCCTCCCCGGCCACGCCATCGGGCAGCCCGCCCGCGCCGCGCAGGAACGCGAGCACGTCGAGCAGCGTATCCGCGCCGCGCACCTCGGCCGCGGACACCAGAGCGGCTTCGGCCGCATTGGCGCGCGGCACGATCAGCGCGCGCCCGGCATGCACGGTCTTGAGCGCCGCGGGCAACACGCCGGTGACCGAACGCAGTTCGCCGGACAGCGCGAGTTCGCCGAGAAATTCATAGCGTGCCAGCGCCTCTTTCGGCACGTGCCCGGCCGCGGCGAGGATGCCCAGCGCGATCGGCAGGTCGAAGCGGCCGCCGTCCTTGGGCAGGTCGGCCGGCGCCAGGCTGACGGTCACGCGCCGCGCCGGGTATTCGATCTGCGCGTTCTGGATGGCGACGCGGACGCGGTCGCGCGCTTCCTTCACCGCGGTCTCGGGCAGGCCGACGATCGACGTGCCCGGCAAGCCGCCGGAAAGATGCACCTCGACCGTGACCGCGGGCGCGGCAAC